>JAEUVK010000163.1 GCA_016787135.1 Chitinophagaceae bacterium
GATAATTGCTTTGCTGATCAAATTTG
The DNA here is from genome assembly GCA_016787135.1 of Chitinophagaceae bacterium. GTDB lineage: Bacteria > Bacteroidota > Bacteroidia > Chitinophagales > Chitinophagaceae > VBAT01. The sequence goes on from JAEUVK010000163.1 coordinate 27, forward strand.
CAGATTGATTTCATGACAATTATCGTTAATGCATGAGCCCGGGTATTGGAAACCGGGTATAGCGTGATGTAGATCTATGGTTATTCCGGGTAGTATATGTGGCGAAAAGGACAAAACAGCAAAATGGTATTGCTGATCATTCTTGCGTGGCTAATGGCCTTTGCTATAATGATGATGGTGTTTATAAAACTAAAATTCTTATTCCGTTAAAAATAACACATATGCTGACAATTATTCTTTTACTGGCCGGGCTGATATGCTTCTGGCTGCTCTTTAAATCTATTGACTGGTTCGAAAAAATTTAAGCCCTGAGTCCTGAACTTGAAGAAGGGGCAAAGGGAAACTTAACAAATTTGATTTTTTATGATGGTCGCATTATTTATTCTGTCTGTTGCAGTCTTCTGCTACCTCGTGTATGTATTGATCAAACCTGAAAAATTCTGATTATATGACTGGCGAAATTTTAGGCGTAATTATTATGTTTCTCCTGACGGTAGTGCTCGCATACCCGTTGGGGAAATATATGGTAAAAGTCTTTAAAGGGGAAAAGACCTTTACCGATTTCATGAACCCGCTGGAAAGGTTCATTTTTAAAATAAGTGGCATCAATCCCAATGAAAGCATGAACTGGAAACAGTTTTTGAAAGCGATGCTCACCATTAACATGCTTTGGCTGGTATATGCGATGCTGATGCTGGTTTTCCAGGATAAACTGCCACTGAACCCGGATGGCAATGCTGGGCAAACACCTGACCTGGCTTTTAATACAGCTATCAGCTTCCTGGTCAACTGTAACCTTCAGCACTATTCCGGTGAGTCAGGATTGACTTATTTAACTCAATTATTTGTCATCACTTTTCTGCAGTTCTTGAGCGCAGCCACAGGTATTGCCTGTCTTGTTGCCCTGTTCAATGGACTAAAAGAAAAAACAACCAACAACCTTGGTAACTTCTGGAATTATCTTGTAAAAAGCACGACAAGAATTTTATTGCCGTTATCAATCGTTGTTGCGACCATTCTTGCATTCAATGGTACACCTACCAGCTATGATGGTAAAGACAGCATGGTGACGTTGCAGGGCGATAGTGTGCAGGTGTCAAGAGGACCGGCTGCCGGTATGATCGCCATTAAGCAATTAGGCACTAATGGCGGTGGCTGGTTTGGTGTAAACTCCGCACATCCTCTGGAGAATCCAAATTACCTGACCAATGCAGTTGAAACTGTCTCCATTATCCTGATACCGATCGCCCTGGTATTTGCGTTGGGATTTTATCTCAAGCGCAAAAAACTGGCTTATATCATATTTGGTGTAATGACATTTTTGTTTGTCATCTTCTGCAGTATAAATATTTATTACGAAACCAGGGGCAATCCCGCCATTGACCAATTAGGAATTGCACAAACGGCGGGAAGCATGGAAGGAAAGGAGGTACGATTTGGCGCTGCGGCTACAGCATTGTGGAGTGTTGCTACTACATCTACCTCCAATGGTTCTGTCAATGGCATGCATGATAGTTTAACACCCATATCAGGCGGCGTGGTGATACTGGATATGATGATAAATGCATTGTATGGAGGAGTGGGAGTTGGACTGCTCAATTATTTCATCTTTATCATAGTTGCTGTTTTTATTTCCGGATTGATGGTGGGACGAACTCCGGAATTCATGGGACATAAAGTGGAAGCAAGAGAAGTGAAAATTGCAGCGCTTGTCACCCTGCTGTCTGCATTCCTGATAAAAGGATTCACGGCCTTGGCTGCATATTTCGTAGCGCATCATCCTGAAATGGCATGGGCCGTAAAACCGGGAGCATGGTTGAACAACCCTTCTTATCATGGTTTCTCAGAAATGCTGTATGAGTACACTTCTGCCAATGCCAATAACGGAAGCGGTTTTGAAGGATTAGGAGATAATAGTATTTTCTGGAATGTAACTACCGGCATCGTGCTGATATTGGGAAGATATCTGCCCATCGTTGGGCCAATCGCCATTATCGGTTTGCTGGCAAATAAAAAATATATTCCTGAATCACCTGGTACATTAAGAACCGATTCCATCACGTTTGGTGCAATGACGCTGGCAGTAATTGTTATTATCACTGCATTGTCTTATCTGCCACCACTGGCTTTGGGACCTTTGGCTGAATATTTTTCACTGTATTAATTATAAGCAATCATGGCAAAAAGAAAACGTAATATAAAATTATTTGATCCGGCATTGGTGGGCACAGCAATAAAACAATCTTTTATAAAGCTGAACCCTGCTTTGATGATAAAAAACCCGGTCATGTTCACCGTAGAGATCGGTACGGCGGTGATGCTGGCGGTTTGTATTTATCAGATGGCAACAGGCGATTTGAACCAGGGTGCATTGTGGTACAATATGGTTGTCTTCTTCATTCTGCTGATCACGGTGTTGTTTGCCAACTTTGCTGAAGCACTGGCTGAAGCAAGGGGAAAGGCACAGGCAGAAAGTTTGCGTAAAACAAGAGAAGAAACCCCTGCGAAGAAAGTAAGTGGTGAATGGTCGGTTGTGAATACTCACCGCTCACCACTCACCATTAAAATAGTACCGTCGTCATCTTTAAAACTGGGAGATCATTTTGTTTGCGAAGCCGGTGATATCATCCCGATGGATGGTGAAATTGTAGAAGGCATAGCCACCATTGATGAATCAGCCATCACTGGCGAATCGGCTCCTGTTATCAGGGAAGCAGGTGGTGACAAGTCATCAGTGACCGGTGGCACCAAAGTATTAAGCGATCGTATCGTGGTGGAAGTCACTACTCAACCCGGCGAATCTTTTTTAGATAAAATGATCGCACTGGTAGAAGGCGCTTCCAGGCAAAAGACACCCAACGAGATTGCATTGACCATCCTGCTGTCAGCATTCACACTCATATTTGTCATTGTATGTGTGACATTAAAGCCATTTGCTGACTATGCCAATACGCCGATCACGATCGCCGCATTTATTTCATTATTTGTTTGCCTGATCCCTACTACGATCGGTGGCCTGTTATCTGCCATTGGTATTGCCGGTATGGACAGGGCGTTGAGAGCAAACGTTATCGCTAAAAGTGGTAAGGCTGTCGAAACAGCCGGTGATGTGGATGTGTTACTGCTGGATAAAACAGGAACGATCACGATCGGCAATCGCAAAGCCACTAACTTTTATCCTGCGAGCGGTGTAGGTGAAAGTGAGTTCATTCAATACTCTTCGCTGGGCTCCTTATCGGATGATACACCGGAAGGGAAATCCATTGTTGAGTTGGCGATACAGAAAGGAGTAAATGCAAAAGCAGAGACAGGTTCTCAATTCATACGGTTTACGGCAGAAACAAGAAGCAGTGGCGTGGATACACCAGGGGGTTTGAAAATTCGCAAAGGCGCTTTTGATGCTATTGCCAATATGGTTACCCAAAGCGGCAACCATGTACCTGCAGCCACTTCAGAAAAAGTAAAAACGATAGCCGCTAATGGAGGTACACCGCTGGTGGTTGCTGTGAATAATGAAGTAAAAGGTGTGATTGAATTGCAGGACATTATCAAACCCGGGATACAGGAACGTTTTCAACGTTTGCGTAAAATGGGTGTAAAGACCGTGATGGTGACAGGAGACAACCCACTTACGGCAAAATATATTGCAGAGAAAGCGGGAGTGGATGATTTTATCGCGGAAGCCAAACCGGAGGATAAAATGAATTATATCCGGAAAGAACAGGCGGATGGGAAGCTGGTAGCAATGATGGGCGATGGCACCAATGATGCGCCGGCATTAGCACAGGCTGATGTAGGCGTGTCTATGAACAGTGGTACACAGGCGGCGAAAGAAGCAGGTAATATGGTGGACCTGGACAACGACCCTACCAAGCTGATCGAAGTAGTGGAAATAGGTAAGCAATTGCTGATTACAAGAGGTACATTGACAACCTTTTCTATTGCGAATGACGTAGCGAAATACTTTGCTATTGTCCCGGCATTGTTCATTGCTTCTATCCCGGCTTTGCAGTCGCTGAATATTATGAACCTGAAAAGCCCTGAGACAGCGATCTTGTCAGCGATCATTTTCAACGCCCTGATCATTCCAGCGCTGATACCACTGGCATTGAGAGGAGTTCAATACAGGCCTATTGGTGCCAGTGCATTGTTGAGAAGAAATTTACTGGTATATGGGTTAGGTGGAATCATCGCACCATTTATCGGAATTAAACTGATCGATTTGTTACTTGGCTTATTTATGTAAAAGTCAAACATCAAAGTAAAAAGTAAAAAATGAAAAAGAATTTACTGATATCGCTGAAACTGACATTGGTGATGATCATCCTGTGTGCGGTTTTGTATCCATTATTCATTGCATTGATCGGTAAAGCGACTCCAGGAAGCGGAAAAGGAGAGACGGTCACCGTAAACGGCCATGTAGTGGGTTACGAAAAAGTGGGACAAAAGTTTACAGACGATAAATATTTCTGGGGACGTCCTTCTGCTGTTGATTACAATGCGGCTGGTTCTGCAGGCAGTAACAAGGGGCCTTCCAATCCTGATTATTTACAGATCGTCAGGGACAGGATCGATTCTTTTCTCGTGCACAACCCCGGGATAAAAAAAGAAGAAATACCTGCTGAAATGGTCACAGCCTCCGGCAGTGGATTGGACCCTCATATTTCACCGGCTGGTGCATATGTGCAGGTAAAGCGCATCGCTGCTGTACGCGGCCTGGATGAAAACAAAGTAAAACAACTGGTGGATAAGCAAATCGAAAAAGGAATACTTGGTCCTGATGTGGTAAATGTGCTGAAGCTGAATATTGCATTAGATAACTTATAATAAAGGATTTTTAAAAAGCTGAAAGATGAGAAAGATCTTATTAGGATCAGCCATGCTGATCAGTGTTTCCCTGTGGTCGCAGGAAGAGCAAAAACCATCCATAACGTGGAACGGTTATGTGGAAACGTATTATCAATATGATTTCAATAAGCCCGTGGATAATAATCGCCCGGGTTTTATTTACAGTCATAGCCGTCACAATGAGTTTAACCTGAACCTGGGTTTCCTGAAAGGTAGTTACATCGCGGAAAGGGTAAGGGCTAACCTTGCATTGGCTGCCGGTACGTATATGAACGTCAACTATGCTGCCGAACCCGGTGTTTTGAAAAATATCTATGAAGCCAATGCGGGGGTGAAGCTTAGTAAGAAAAAGAACCTGTGGTTAGATGCGGGCATTTTTGGTTCGCACATCGGGTTTGAAAGCGCTATCAGCAAGGATTGCTGGACGTTGACGAGAGGTATTCTTGCCGACAACTCTCCTTATTACGAAGCGGGTGCAAAGATCACGTACACTACAGATGATAGTAAATGGATATTGGGTGGCCTTGCGCTGAACGGATGGCAACGCATAAAAAGAGTGGATGGCAATTCATTAATGAGCTGGGGAACACAGATCCAGTTCAAACCTTCGGACAAAGTGCTGCTGAACTATAGTACGTTTATCGGCACGGATAAACCTGACAATGCAAGATTAATGCGCATTTTTCATAACCTGTACGGCGTATTTACAATAAGTGATAAGCTGGGGCTGACGCTTGGTTTTGATATAGGTACAGAAGAAAAAACTCCGTCAGGAGACGGGACCAATACCTGGTACACCCCAGTAGGTATACTAAAATATAGCATCAGCGATAAATGGGCAATAGCGGGAAGGGTAGAACATTATAATGACAAGAATGGGGTGATCATCAGTACCGGAACACCGAACGGTTTTCAGACAACAGGGTTTTCGCTGAATATAGACCATAGCCCGGCAAATAATGTACTGGTTAGGCTGGAAGCGAGAAGTCTTTCCAGTAAGGATGAAATATTTACGAAGGAAGATGGAATTAGTAAGAATAATACCTTTATTACATCATCTATTGCCGTTTCATTTTAGCGTATGGCAGAAAGCGAAGCCGATAAGTGGTTAGCCAGGATTCAGCAGGAGAATAAAGGCAAGCTGAAGATCTACATTGGCATGAGCGCCGGGGTAGGGAAGAGCTATCGTATGCTCCAGGAAGCGCATACCCTTCTGCGTAATGGGGTGAATGTAAGGGTCGGCTATATCGAAACGCATGGAAGAAAAGAAACACAGGCACTGATAGAAGGATTGCCCGTCATTCCCCGGCGAAAGGTTTTTTACAAAGGGAAAGAGCTGGATGAATTGGATGTGCAGGCCATTTTGCTGTTACATCCGGAAGTGGTAATAGTGGATGAACTGGCGCATACCAATATTCCCGGCAGCAAAAATGAAAAACGCTGGCAGGATGTACTGGATATACTGGATGCGGGCATTGATGTGATATCGGCGATCAATATCCAGCATATCGAGAGTATCAATGAGGATGTGAAAGAGATCACCGGGGTAGAGGTAAAGGAAAGGGTCCCGGATAAGATATTGCAGATCGCAGATGAGGTGGTGAATATTGACCTGACCGCGGATGAGCTCATCACAAGATTAAAAGAAGGAAAGATATACGATCACAGCAAGGTGCAGCAGGCACTGGACAATTTTTTCAAACCGGAAAAGATCCTGCAACTCCGTGAATTGGCTTTAAAAGAAGTAGCGGGCCAGGTGGAAAGAAAGGTGGATTATGAGGTGACAGCAAAGGAAAGACCCTGGCGGCATGAACGCTTCCTTGCCTGTATCTCATCCAACCATGAAATGGCACAGAACATCATCCGCAAAACAGCCAGGCTGGCTTCTTATTATAACAGCCAGTGGTATGTGTTGTATGTGCAGACACCAAGAGAATCCATGGATAAGATCCCGCTGGCAGCCCAGCGTCACCTCATCAATAATTTTAAAAATGCGACCGAACTTGGAGCGGAAGTGTTGCAGGTGAAAGCTGATAATATTGCACGGGAGATCATGGACATGGTAATAGAAAAACAGGTCACCACAGTTTGTATTGGTAAACCTCATTTAAATTTGTTCCAGGTTATCCTTAGAACTAACCTGTTTAACCAGTTATTAAAGACATTATCCCGGAACAATGTGGACCTGATCATACTATCCTGATGGCGATAAAACTAAAAACAAAAGTAGCCCTGGGCGGTGTTTTTCTTTTTGCACTGCTGATAACTGTCGGGGCTTTGAGTGTTTATTATTTGAACCGGATAACCGAAGAAGCCAAAGGCATCGTGAAGGATAATTACGAAACATTAAACTATTCCCGGGAAATGCTGAAAGAAATGGATGAACTCAGCGGTGCTGACAGCATGAATGCCTTCAAGGGTTTTGAACAGAGTCTTCGATTGCAGGAAAGAAACATTACAGAGCCCGGCGAAAAGGAGTTTACCGAGTCTCTGCGAAAGAATTTCAATTCCTTAAAGCAAATAAGAACTACTGATTCTTTACGCTCACTGATCCGTAAGGATATCAGCGGTATTATGCAATTGAATTTAAAGGCCATTGACCGGAAGAACCAGGTTGCTAAGGCATCCGCAGAAAATGCAAAGACAATTATCACGGTGATTCTTACTCTTTGTACGCTGATCGGCCTGACATTTGTCTTCAATTTCCCTTCACTGGTGGCCTCGCCTATTGCCAAGTTAACTGAGGGCATAAAAGCCATTGCCAGTAAGAATTATGGTGAACGCATTCACCTGAACCGTAAAGATGAGTTTGGACAATTAGCTAATGCCTTTAATAGTATGGCCGAGAAACTGGATGAGTACGAGCACAGTAATTTGGCAAAAATTCTTTTTGAGAAAAGAAGGGCAGAAACAGTTATCAATTCATTAAAAGATGCCAGTATTGGAATTGATAACAAAGGGATCATTCTCTTTGCCAACCAGCAGGCACTACAATTACTTAACCTGAGAGAATTGGAAATTGTAGGCCAACCGCAGGAAGGGGTACAAAGAAAAAATGACTTGTTTCGGTTTCTACTCAATGAAAAAAATAATGCCCCGTTCAAGATCGTTGTAGAGGGTAAAGAAAATTATTTTACCAAAGAGATTATTGATATCAAACAGGAGGAAGATAAAGCAGGCAGTGTGATCGTCTTAAGAAATATTACTTCTTTCAAGGAACTGGATGTTGCCAAAACAAATTTCATTGCAACGATTTCTCACGAGTTAAAGACACCACTGGCCTCCTCCGACTTCAGCCTGAAATTGCTTGAGGACAGCCGTGTCGGGCTATTAACTAATGAACAGAAGGAGCTGGTACAGCAATTGAGAAATGATAACCAGCGGATGCTTAAGATACTTAGTGAGTTGTTGAATATGTCGCAGGTGGAGGCAGGAAAGATACAACTGGACATTCAGGAAGTAAGTCCTTATTCAATTGTACAAACTTCCATCAAGGCTGTGAGTGGCGCGGCAAAGGAAAAACAAATTACTATTGACCTGAGAGGCGGGGATGACCTGCCTGATATTAAAACTGACCCGGATAAAATAAGCTGGGTATTGAATAATTTCCTGACCAATGCGATCAAATTTTCCCCTGCTGGTAGCAGTATAATAATTGCGGTACAAAAAAAGGACAATGAAATGTCATTTTCAGTTGCAGATGAGGGTATAGGTATCGAGAAAACGTATCAAAGCCGGATATTTGAACGCTACTTCCAGGTGCCTGGCCGTTCAGAAAAAAAAGGCTCTGGCATCGGACTGGCCATTTGTAAAGAATTTATTGATGCGTTGGGCGGTAAGATCTGGGTTAGAAGTGAATTGGGGCAAGGGAGCAGATTTGGATTTGATATTCCGGTGTCACAATAAATTTGTGGGAAGTTCAAGTGAAGTTTACCACCTCGCTATGATCTTAAAATTCAGCAGCCGGGGTGTCAGCCGGTTTGGCATGGTGTAAGTAGTATTGGAGAAATCTTTGATCAGCAAATAGGAGATCGTATTGGGACGGTCAATCAGGTTGAATACTTCCAGGCTGGCCCATATATTATCAAAACCCATAAAGGGGCTATGACTACGGCGTTTGCTGCGGTCACTATCTAACAACAATGCGCTAAAACCGATATCTATCCTGATATATGGAGGTATCTCTAATCCATTCCTGTATTTGACATTATTGGGAATATTGTAAGGAAGATTGCTTCCGTACAATAAGTTGAGGTACATTTTAATATTCTTGTTTGTGGCGAGATAATCCTGGAAGAACATACCAAAGGTGATCATTCTGTCTGTCGGACGGCGTACCCATCCTTTTTCTTTGGTCACACTATCTATGGGTTGGTTGAGATCGTCAAGTGTATAGTCTTTATACGTATCCCCTTTAATATCTTCTTTTGTTTTCATCAGTCCAAGGCTGATCCAGCTTTCTGCATCTTTCACCAGTTCGCCAAATAAACGAAATTCGATACCCGCTGCATACGCTTTAGCAATGTTCTCTCCGAAATAACGGACACGGACATTATCAATATCATAAGGCACTACATCCGTCATGTGTTTATAGTACGCTTCGCTAGTAAAGCGCATGGCCCGGCCCCATCCTTCAAAATTGTAATCAAAACCGGCAACACCCTGCCAGCTTTTTTGTGCTTTCAGGTCTTTATTAACAGTGCCATTGTATCTCCTCAATTCACGATAGAAGGGAGGCTGGTGATAAGCGCCTATTGCCGCCCGGAAAATGATGTCCCTTTTCCAGTTAGGTTTCCAACTGGCGCCGATACGGGGCGAGATCAGCAATTCCTGGTTAAGAGAATTATAATTGAAACGGATACCGGCAGACAGGGTATAAGAATTTAATGTATCACCGAAACGGATATTATCCTGGAAAAAACCGGAGAGTTTATGGATATCAAGATCAGCTGATGATTTGATGACCTTGCTTAATTGAAGCTGATTGGTATTAAAAGGAATATTGTAACCAGCGGAGTCCTGCGCTTCCCATTCATTGAGTTTATCGGCAATAGCGGTTTTATCAAAACCTAATCCCCACTGCAGGGCATGTTTACCCATATCATAGTTTCCTTTGTGGGAAATATTCCAGTTCTCGATGTTCAGCTTGTTACGATTGAAATTCTGGAATACACCGGTGCCCAGCGGGTTGATGATCTGCCCATAGGTTGGCTGGCTTTTGTCAAAATCCCTTTCGCCAAATAAATAAGCGCCTGCGATGTCTACATTTTCTCTTTCATCATTCTCAAAACGGGAAGCCATCCATTTCAGTTTCAGTTTGCGGCTGACCTGGTTGGTCAGCGCAAGACCGATCATGTTCGTCCGGTACTCATCTTTTTCCTGGCCGTCGAAATAGATATCGATACCAAGACTCTGTGTAAAGAAAGGAGAGAAGACAGAGGTACTTAATTGACTGAATTCAGGGTTCAGGGAAAATTTGGTCTGTGATATGTTGCCAAATAATTCTGCCTGCCATTTAGCATTGATATTATAATCGATCAATACCTGCAGGTCAGCAGAGGAAGGAACATAATTGCCCTGCGTTTCCTGGCGGCTTAACAGGTTCCTGTTGCTGCGGTTGCGTACACCGACCAGGTAGCTCAGTTTGTTTTTGGCAGTGATGCCTTCGAGGTGTACACCTTGTTCCAGTATGCCCACATACGCTGAACCGCCAAACTTCTTCGGTTTTTTGTATTGAATATCGAGCACACTGCTCATCTTATCGCCGTACTTTGCCTGGAAGCCGCCATTGTAAAAACTGATGTTGCGGACGAGTTCCGGATTGATAAAGCTCAACCCTTCCTGCTGGCCGCTGCGTACGAGGTAGGGGCGGAAAACTTCAAAATCGTTAACATAAATGAGGTTCTCATCGTAACTGCCGCCGCGGACAGAATATTGCGAAGTGAGTTCGTTATTGGAACCGACAAATACTTTGATCAGGCTTTCCACACCGGTAGTAACGGATGGCAGGTTGATGATCGTTTTGGGATTGGGTTTTATCAGTCCTGCTTCTGTTCTGTCTTTCCGGTCAGTGACGATCACTTCCTGTAGTGTATTGTCACTTCTCTCGAGACGGATCGTGATCGTTTCCTCTTCATTTTCATTCAACAGGAAATTCTTTTGTTCGGGTTGTCTGCCTGTATAACTGAAGACGATGGCAAATGCTTTTTCGGCCTGCACTTTTATCCTGAAATAACCGGAGTCGTTGGTGCTGATACCTGTTTGTTTGCCTAAGATAACGACAGAAACATTGGCCAGCGGGTTCTCATTTTCGTCAATCACTTTACCGGAAACATAGGCTGACTTTTTTTGAGAAAAGGCAACGCAGCCGAGTAGTAAAAAAATATGGATCAGCGTAAGTCGGAACAAATTCATTCGGTATTGGCGGATTTACGAACAATATTACTCATTTAATTCTGCTTTGCATAATGAGAAAGTACTATGCCTGAAGTGTTAGCGATGTAACCAGGCTATACCAGATTGATCCGGATTTGTTGATAGTTGGTCGTTGATTTTAAAACTGGAAATCCTGTTCAGACATCCTACTTTTCTATTTCTTTTCATGTACAACTGCTCTTCCTGTATAGCGGAAATATACAGGAGTGTTCCCGTTTCCGGGAAAAACAAATCGTAATCGTATTGGCTTTCAAGAATAGCAGTACCTGGGCTGGCTACCATTTTCAGCGAGTCATGCATTCGTTCAAACACTATGTCCGTGATCAGAAAAGAGTCTTTGAGTGCCGGGTTGTTTCCTTTGTAGTAACGCCGTAAAATAATTGTATCACTTTCGGTATCGGAGAAGCCGATAAGCCCAAAGGGTATTTCAGCTTTGGAACAGGGATACTCACTGCAGGAAAATAACAGGAAGAGTATTGACAAAAGAAGGATAGGTTTCATACATGAAAGGACAACAAAAGTATACTAAAGCTGCTTTAATTGCCGGATTATCTCTTTTGGATCTTTCGATCTGAAAACAGTATTACCCGCCACCAGCACATCTGCTCCTGCGGCTATGATGGAAGCAGCATTTTCCACCGTTACACCACCATCTATCTCTATGTGAACATTCAGCCCCCTGTCACTGATCATTTTGCGAAGCTGTTTGATCTTTTCTAATGTATGCGGTATGAATTTCTGTCCACCGAAACCAGGGTTCACACTCATCATGCAAACAAGGTCAATTTCATGCAATACATCGTTCAGGTCAGATACAGGTGTATGCGGGTTGATCGCCACTCCCGCTTTCATGCCTAATGATCTTATCAGCTCAATATTCCGGTGCAGGTGCGGACATGCTTCGATATGCACAGACAGATTATCAGCACCGGCGTTTTTGAATTCCTGCGCATAGTTGCCCGGGTCCAGTATCATCAGGTGCACATCACAAACTTTTTTGGTGGTCTTGCGGACAAACTCCACAATCATCGGGCCGAAACTGATATTGGGAACAAAACGGCCATCCATGATGTCGAGGTGAAACCAGTCTGCTTCACTTTCGTTCACCATTTTACATTCGTCTTCCAGTTTCAGGAAATTTGCAGCTAAAAGTGAGGGAGCGACTATGGCCATTCTAAGGATTTTGCGGTGCAAGTTAGTTAATTAGTGTAATGGTTGATCGTTTCCTTCGGACCACTGATGTACTGATCAACTATATTAACGGGTGAACTATTTTGCCAGCCTTTCTGCTGCTTCTTTGGCCTCAGTAAAGGTCTTGTCCAGGGCATAGGCCTTTTCATAATTCAGCTTTGCTTCTTCTTTTTGGCCTGACGCTTCCTGGCAAACGCCCATCCAGTACCAGGCATCCGGGAAAGCCGGTTTGATCGTATTGGCTAACCGGAAAACCTTAAAAGCTTCTGTATATTTTTTCTGAGCCACCAGGATCTTCCCTTTTTCAATATAAGCGTTCAGGTTATTATAATCTCTCTTTATGGTTTCATCAAATAACCGGATAGCTTTTTCTTTATCATTGATATTAGAATAATAAATGCCTTTGATATAGTAGGGTTCTGCAAATAACTTAAGAGAGTCTCTTTGTATGATAGCATCACAAAGCGAAAGTGCCTTTGCATTCTTGTCCTCTGCATATTTATAGGCAAGATCAAACGCCAGTTGGGGATTGAACGGCGCAAGACCATAGGCTTTTTCCAGAGAAACAATAGAACTCTTTGTATCACCCTTTTTTTGCAACAATTCAGATTGCAGTATCCATACCTCCGGCTGGTCAGGCATTTTTTGCAAAATATCGTCACAGGTCTTCAGGGCATCCTCTGTCTTCCCGATTCCGTTATAAGCCCGAGCAAGACTAAGGCGGAGTAAATAGCTTTCGGGTAATTCCTTCAGTGTTTCATTCAGGAAAATGACAGCTGAATCAGGTCTTTTTTCCATCCATGCATTCGTTACACCAAAAGCATATTTTTCCTGCTTACTCAGGGACCATGCTTTTTGAAAATCGGCGAGAGCTGGTTCAGGAAGATTATTTTTGTTAAGCAGTACAGCCCTTCGGAAATAGAGTTCGTCATTTTTGGGTTGTTGACGGATACTGTCTGTCAGTGATGCGTAGGGTGGTTGGGAAAGGATTTCGTCAAAAGGAGAATGAATCTTGTCGTTATTGCAGGTGCCCGACAGGCAAGCAATAATGGTCAATGCGGTCAGGCAACGGATCCGGCTCCGGTCAGAAAGTGAATTGATAATAATCATAGATAGTTACAGGTGGTATGACAATTTATTGACAAAGGTAATGGTCATAAAAAATACCTTTGCCTCCCTTTATTAAACGATCAAATATGAAAAAACTTGTTTATTTCTCTTTGCTTACTATAATAGTAATAGCGGCTGTTTCCTTTAAAAAGGCGGCCCCGCTCACCACTCACCATTCACCACTCACGATCCACGACTCACTCCTCTATCCCGATGAGACCCATTTCAAGAATATACAGCAGCTGACCTTTGGCGGCGATAACGCCGAAGCTTACTGGAGTTATGATAGCAAGTACATCGTTTTCCAGCGTACCAATCCAAAGGAAGGTCTTAATTGTGACCAGATATTCGTGGGTAAAGTACCCAAAAAGGCAGGCGAAAAGTTTGAGTATAAACTGATCAGCACCGGTAAGGGAAGAACCACCTGTCCTTTCTTTACCAAAGACGGTAAGCATATCATTTATGCTTCTACACATCTTGGCAGTAATGATTGCCCTCCAGTACCCGACAGGGCAAAGTATGGCAATAAATATATATGGCCTTTGTATGACAGCTACGACATCTTCATGGCCGATCTGAATGGCAAGATCGTTAAACAACTGACCAACTCTAAAGGGTATGATGCCGAAGCCACCTTATCGCCTGATGGTAAGAAGATGGTTTATACCAGTGATAAGGATGGTGATATCGATCTTTATATCATGGACCTGAAGACCGGCAAAGAAAAGAAAGTGACAAATATGGTGGGGTACGATGGCGGCGCCTGGTTCAGCCCGGATGGTAAAAAGATCATCTGGAGGGCTTCACGCCCCAAAACAGAAGCAGAGGTAAAGGAATATAAAGATCTGTTAGCGGAAAATCTGGTAGCGCCAACTAATATGGAGGTTTGGGTAGCGGATGCCGATGGCGGCAATCCCCGCCAGGTATCATCATTCGGACAAGCTAATTGGGCCCCCGCTTATATGCCCGACAGCAAGCGCATCATCTTTGCGTCTAATCACGAATATAAAAGAGGCTTCCCCTTTAATCTTTATACGATGAACGAAGATGGAAGCGATCTTAAAAAGATAAGCCGCGACAAAGGTTTTGATGCATTCCCCATGTTCTCGCCCAATGGTAAAAAGATCGTATTCTGCAGTAACCGTAATAATGGAGGTACCAGGGATACGAATGTATTCATTGCAGACTGGGTGGAATAAGATTTCGGATTTCAGGCCGCAGACTTTAGATTTGTCGCAAATCTTTTAATCATGGAGACAGGCATGCTTCATTTGCATAGCGTACTTCGCTGGGTCATTATCCTTTTGTTGCTGATTACGTTGTTTGGTGCCATTGGCAAAAAGACAAGTATCCGCAGCACCAGTTTGTGGTTGCTGATCTCGGCACACGTCATGTTGGTGATCGGTATCTATCAGTTGGTAGCCGGGAGATTCGGGATCGTTAAAGGATTACCCGAAGGAGTGGAGTTAATGGGAGATAAATTTTACCGTTTTTTCTGGGTGGAGCACCCGTTGTTAATGATCATTGCTATCGGGCTGATCACTGCGGCGAGAGGAAAAGCAAAGACTTTGAATTATAAAGCAACCGGCTGGTTGTTGTTCATTGCATTGATACTGATACTGGCCGCTGTTCCCTGGCCATTCAGGGACATCGTGGGGGCGAACCGGGCCTGGTTTCCGGGTATGTAAAAAAACTTATCCCGCTGCAGAAGCGGGTTTTTTTTAGCCATTCAATACCGAAGCTACTTTTTTCATTTCGTCAACAGTACCTACACTCAGCCGCAGCCATTTACTTCCTGCTTCAAATGACCGGGCGCCGATGATCTGTTGTGATTCGAGTAATTGTGTAACATCCTTATTAAATGGGGTAGAATCAAAATAGACGAAACTGGTGTGAGATGGTATATAGGGCATACCTGCTTTTTCCAATGCGGTATAGAAAATGTCCCGGGCTTTCCGATTTTCTTTTTTACAGAAGCTGACGAACTCTTTGTCATCCAGAGATGCCAATGCACCTGCCAATGAAACGGCACTGGTGCCTGCATTTGACCAGGGTTGTAGTTCATTCAGTTGTTTGATGGTTTGCGGATGTGCTAATGCAAAACCAGCTCTAGCACCGGCCATACCGTATATTTTGGAAAAAGTTTTAGCCACCACAAGATTAGGGTAATCGTTCACCCATTTGGCCATGGAAGGTTCATCACTGAATTCCGTATAAGCTTCATCCAAAAGGACGATACACCTGGATGCTGTTTCTTTAATGAAGGATTCTAATTCTGCAGCAGGTATGATCGTACCTGTGGGATTGGCAGGATTGCAGATATAGACCATTTTCGTATGGGCATCCATATTGTCTTTCATCTGCTGGAGGTCCGTTTCTTTACCGGAAGTAAGCGGAACTAATTTGATCGGCAGACCAAACTTTCTCGCTGCAGGCATCCACAGGCGAAAAGTAGGATCGGGCGCCACGGCATTTCCTTTTTGTAAAGCCGCCATTACCGATACCAGTCCGAGCAGTTCAGATGAGCCGGCTCCCATTACAACATGTTCTTTCGTTAATCCATATAATGAAGCGATCTTCTCTCTTAACTGTGTCGTCACTTCCCATGGATAACGGTTAGAGCCATTCACTGCATCCATCATAGCCTTTCTTGCAGCGGGTGAAGGACCATGAGGGTTTTCGTTGGAACTAAGTTTGATGAAACCAGCAGGAGAGCCACTGTAAGTTTTTACTATTCTTTCTGCATCACGGGCAAAAGCATCACGACTAAAAACAAAAGCGGCAACGGCAAGGGCGCTTTGCCGTAAAGCCTGGCGACGATCCATAAGCATGTTTTTATGGCTTTAAGATACGATAAAGTTAGCTAAGCTACTTCGTTCGTCTTTTATAAGGCCTTATATTCATCCGGTCTTACGTAGGTCTTTTTGAATACGAATACCTGCTGCTGATTTACGTGTTTGTAGTATTTTATATTTAGGCAGGTTGACCAGAAGTACACCACCTAAAATGATCAGTAATGATACTACCTGAATACCGCTGATTTTTTCCCGGGCGATGATTGCACCGAGTAATACGGCTACCACCGGGTTGACATATACATAAGTACTGACCTGTGCGGCAGACCTGATCTTTAATAACCATAGATAGCAGAGATAAGCTACCAATGAACCTATGATAGTGAGGTATAGCAGGGCCAGCCAGGAAGCTGTTGTTACCTGTGCAAAACTGAACTTTTCTGATTCACCGGTAAACAGGCTGACCATGAGACTACAAAAACCGCCGGTCATCAGTTGTATAGAGGCGTTCATGAGTAAAGAATTGCGGGCAGGGTAGTATTTGGAAAATAATGAACCTGCTGTCCATGCGATACCTCCTGCGATAAGGACAATGATCCCTGCAATGTATTGGGAAGAATGTACTGTGGCTGGCCCGGCTGACTTATTACTCAACAGGAATACAACGCCTGCAGATCCTGTTAATAATCCTGCTATGATCAGTTTATTGGAGAAATACCAGGACCATTGTTTTTTATCAAGGATGACAAACCAGAAAGGAACAGATGTAACAATGACGGCTGTAATACTGCTTGGCAAATATTGTTCGGCCCAGGCTACAGCTACTGTTCCGCCAAACAGTAATAGAATGCCACATAAAGTATTTTTTATAAATGAGATAAAGTCCGGCTGTTTTTCTCCTTTCCATGCCGCATAGGCATACAATATGAGGCCTGCGGTCATGAAACGAATCGCCGACATGAGTAGCGGAGGTATGGTCTTGATCGCATATAAAATAATCAGGTAGGTAGAGCCCCAGATAATATATATGGCAGCAAAGGCAAATAAAATGGCCCACTGGTTCCTGGTCATGGTAATAGTTTTTTTGATCAGACCGCAAGTTCAACCGGTTTTTTACAGGAGAACTTAGAAATCTTGCTTTATTTATGCGGGTAAAAATTTGGAGTAAAAAGCTTTTATTCACCTGTCCAAATCGATAAATTTGTCTGGTGATAGCCGATGTTCATATATTATACCAGTCAGATATTTTCCGGATCGTTGATTACAAATGTCATTGTGATATCTGCTCCCTGAGCAGTCCTGAATACAATGACAGCTTCTGCATGTCATTTATCCGCAAAGGTTTTTTTGAATACCGTACTTTCAAAAAAGGTCATGAAGTGCATGTAGGGAGAGTGTTACTTTCCAAACCCGGATATGAACACGTAACCAAACATCTTGACGGTCAGCCGGATATTACCACAGTGTTTGAATTCAAACCATCCTTTTTTATAGAGGTATGTGATCATTACAAAAAGAATGCGGGTTGGTTCCTGTGTAATAATGATATTCATTCTGTATTGCTGTCATCAACTCCGGAACTGGAATACCTGCATTCTGTCATTTTACAGAAGACCCATATACAGCCCGGCAGTCATCTGGAAACAGACGAACTGGTGATGGAATTACTGGGAAAAGTAATGTGCATTCTTGGAAATGAACAGGAACCGGCAGGAATTCAAAGCACCATCATTCGTCATCACCTCGTCACTGGCGAAGCTGCCAAAGAGTATATCATGGATCATTTCAGCGGGAACATCTCGCTTCAGCAACTGGCGAAGCATTGTCATGTAAGCCCTTTCCATTTCAGCCGTATTTTCAAAAGCATTTTTCAGTTATCGCCACACCAGTATCTTGCAACCATAAGACTGAACCATGCAAAAATGTTGCTGGAAACCACGGATAAACCTGTCACTGATATTGCTTTTAACTGCGGGTACAACAGCATTGAACATTTTGCAACAGCTTTTCGTCATCGCTTTAAGAAAAGCCCTTCCGGTTTCCGGATCCGCCAATTTTAAAAAAGCAGGATTTCTAAGATACCCGTACAGCAGGCTGTCTATCTTTCCCTTTTTGACAGCTACAAAATACATTTTATGAAAAGGGTATTAACAGGACTCTTATTATTAATGACCGCCTTTCAAATTCAGGCTCAGCTACACACGAAGGAGAGAATGAAATACAACACCCGCAAGGACAGTCTCGAACTTAACCGGTTGAATGCACAATTCATACAGGATTTCATTACTAATGATACTGTGGCGCACAACCAGATCATATATAAAGATTTTGTTTGTATCACCAGCAGTGGTGAAATTGTTGAGCGGGATGCATACATGAAAGAATGGGCTCATGGATACGACAGCAGCTATTTGATATCCTTCACTAAAGAGAATGAAAGCATCAGGATATTTGGGGATATGGCATTGGTAAGATCGGAAACACTGGCTGTGTTCAATGACAAAGGAACTATCGGCCGCAGGCGTGGTATCTATACGGATACTTATGTGCGTGTCAGCGGGAGGTGGTGGTGTGTACAGGCGCAACTGGGCCCCAAAAAGTAAGATAGCCGTACATGTATTTAAAGATATAGTGACAGTTATCGTTTGCCCAGTTCGATCACCTTGCAATCTTTCATATCCTTGCCATCAATAGCAAAAGTGATAATGGTCCTTACTTTATGCCAGCCCTGTTTACCCGCAGCGCCGGGGTTCATGTGCAGGCAGCTGATCTTGTCATCATAGATCACTTTCAAAATATGAGAGTGACCGCTGACGAAGAGTTGTGGTTGATGAATAGCTAATTCCTTTCTTGTTTCAGGATTATATTTCGGAGGCGAGCCGCCAATGTGACGCATCATGACTTTTAATTCCTCACAGGTAAATACAAGCTGTTCCGGATAAACGGTTCTTATATCGTTGCCGTCAATATTTCCATAAACCCCTTTAAGCGGCAGACCGCTTTGACCAGCCAGCTGGGTTGCAAGTTCAATATTTCCAAAATCACCGGCATGCCATATCTCATCACAGTTTTTAAAATGTATGAAAACGTTCTCATCCAGGTAGCCATGTG
Source organism: Chitinophagaceae bacterium (assembly GCA_016787135.1). Taxonomy (GTDB): domain Bacteria; phylum Bacteroidota; class Bacteroidia; order Chitinophagales; family Chitinophagaceae; genus VBAT01. The sequence continues at coordinate 19,517 of JAEUVK010000163.1, forward strand.
TGTCTGATATAAGGCCGATGCGGGTCATGTTAATCAATTAAATTATCTGACTGCAGTTTTTCAAGGATCATTATTGCTCCTGGCGCTTTATTTTCTTCATGGAGATAATCAGCAAGGGAAAAAAACCGGATCCTGCCGATCTCAGCCGATGCAACTGGTGTCACCGGTTTGTTGATGAAAAAGCAATCCTGTTCCATAATGATCCCTGCAGTTTCACCATAAGCCGGAGCAGAGATATGAGTATAATATTCCAGTTCTTCTTCCTCCAATGCTATATTGAGTTCTTCACTGATCTCCCTGCGCAAGGCAGAACGGGCTGTTTCGCCTTCATCCATCTTACCACCGGGCAGGTAGAAGCATTGTTTATTTTTACTGAAGGCAAGTAATAGTTTACGGTCTTTAATAACCAATAAGCCTGTTGTGGGTAATTGCATCCGGCAAAATTCGGGGTTACGGCCAGAATTCCTAATTTTAAGCAACGATTCGTTATGCTTTTTCACCGCAACTTCACCTATTGGATTGACAAACGAAAGTGGAAATATGTTTTCCTGCTTTCCACTCTTGAGTTATCACGGGGCAATTGTTGAACAGAATTCTGAAAAATGAACGGAGCGTCGCAACAAAGCTCAATAGTAGTAATAATGCCGGTCAACAAAGTATTTCATTTACAATCCTCAATCATAAATAATCATGCCTCATTACTATACACTAGGAAATATTCCGCATAAACGTCATACGCAGTTTCGTAAGCCGGATGGAAGTTTGTACAGCGAACAATTATTCTCCACCGAAGGGTTCAGCGATGATTATGCGTTGCTGTATCATTGCCATCCCCCTACTCAGATCATCAAAACAGAACCACAGGTGGATGTAAGCCCGCAGGTTGCGGAAGAAAAGATGCTGAAGCACCGTTCTTTTGAAGGGTTTCATATCAAGCCGGCCAACGATTTCCTGGAAAGCCGGGTCCCTGTATTGGTCAATAGCGATTGTCATATCGTGCTGGCTGCTCCGCAGGAAAGCATGAAAGACTATTATTATAAGAATACCGATGGCGATGAAATGATCTTTGTGCATGAAGGTAGCGGTAAGGTAAAAACACAATACGGCGAGTTGCCCTTCAGTTATGGTGATTATATTGTGCTGCCGCGGGGTACTATTTACCAGATAGAATTTACTAATGACAAGAATCGCCTGTTCATCGTTGAGTCCTTTTCACCCTTGCGTTTTCCGAAAAGATACATGAGTAAATACGGGCAACTGATGGAGCATTCGCCCTATTGCGAACGGGATATCCGGCCGCCGCAGGACCTGCAGACCTTTGATAAAAAAGGAGATTTCCTTATTAAGGCAAAAAAGAAGGGTGTGCTCTATGGGCTGCATTACGGCACACATCCTTTTGATGTAATAGGATGGGATGGCTGCTGTTATCCCTTTATATTTTCAATTCATGATTTCGAACCGATAACGGGCAGGGTGCATATGCCGCCACCGATCCACCAGACCTTTGAGACCAATTCGTTTGTGGTCTGTTCCTTTGTTCCGCGTATGTATGATTATCATCCACAGGCTATTCCGGCGCCTTACAATCATAGTAATATCGACAGCGACGAAGTATTGTATTATGTGGATGGTGATTTCATGAGCCGCAAGCATGTAACAAGGGGAATGATCACCTTGCATCCTGCAGGCATTCCGCATGGACCCCATCCGGGTGCTGTAGAAAAAAGTATTGGGGCAAAAGAAACCAAAGAATTGGCTGTGATGGTGGATACATTCCGTCCTTTGATGCTTACCAAACAGGCTCTGGAAATTGAGGATCAGAATTATGTGATGAGCTGGGCGGAGTAAGAAGGCCGGGTAAAAATTTGATTGAAAGGTTCACAAGGTGAACCTTTCGCCGTTTAAAAACAGCAATTCATCCCTGAAAACAGGCAAACAACGAAAAATATTTTGGAGAAAGAAATGGTTCTTGCTACTTTTGTTAACCATTTGGTTAAATCGTATGGTTAAAAACAAAAAAGACCAGACAACAGAACAGGCAATATTGGACGCGGCGAAAAAAGTATTTGTATCAAAAGGCATGGCTGGCGCCCGGATGCAGGACATCGCCGATGAAGCAGGGATCAATAAGGCGTTGCTGCATTATTATTTTCGTAATAAAGAGAAGCTGTTCGAAGTGATATTCATGGAAGCGGCCGAAAAGCTTTTTCCCAGGATCAATAAAATATTTGATTCTGACCAACCACTTTTTGAGAAGATAGAAAGCTTTTGCGAAGAGTATATCGCAGTGGTGATGGAGAACCCCTACCTACCTCTTTTTGTGATCAATGAGATCAACCAGGATCCTGAGTATTTCTTAAAGAAAGTGTGGTCAGGGAGATCAAAACCCAATCCGGCTAAGTTTTTAGAACAGATCGAAAGAGAGGTGAAGAAGGGAAATATAAAGAGGATTAATCCTTTGCACCTCCTGATGAACCTGATCTCGATGACGATATTCCCGTTTGTGGCGAAACCTATGTTCCAGAAAAACCTCGGGATGAGTGAATCTCAGTTCAGGGTGATCATGGAACAACGGAAGAGAGAGATACCGAAATTCATCATAGACGCAATAAAGAAATAATTTTTTTTCATCAAATATTAACCAGGTGGTTAAAAAAATACGACACTTTTTTTTACTAAGTCTTTGCCCGGGTATGCTGGCGGCGCAAGGGAGCAATAAACTTGATCTGCAACAGGCTTATGATCTTTCGCAAAAGAATTACCCGGCGATAAAGCAAAAAGAACTGATAAGGATGACCTCTGCTATCAGTGTTGAAAACTTACAGAAGGGGTTTCTGCCTCAGTTTTCACTCAGCGGTCAGGCTACTTATCAATCCGATGTGACGAGTGTGCCCGTTACGGTCCCGGGTTTTAGTATTGAATCGCCTTCCAAAGACCAGTATAAAATTGTGGCAGAAGTCAGTCAGCTGATCTATGACGGGGGAATAACCAAAGAGCAAAAAGCAGTGGCGCAATTGAATGCATCAGTGGAGGATCAGAAAGTGGAAGTGGAATTGTATAAACTCAGGGAAAGGATCAGCCAGATATATCTGAGTATCCTTTATCTGGATGAACAAATGAAGCAGGTTGACCTCGTTAGAACCGATATTCAAACCGGCATAAAGAGGATAGAAGCGCAGGTGCAGAATGGGGTGGCTTTTAAATCGAACCTGAACATGCTGAAAGCGGAATTACTGAAAACGGACCAGCGGGCTATCGAAGTAAAGGCATCGAGAAAAGGATTGGTGGATGCATTGGGCCTTTTTATAGGACAGCCATTGAATGAGAAAGTACAACTGGATAAACCTGTATTGGATACCTTTTCAATGACAGGGGAAATTACAAGACCAGAGTTAAAACTCTATGGAGAGCAGTCAAGACTGATCGGGCAGCAGGATAAGATGATCACTGCCAAAAATCTTCCAAAAGCCAGCTTGTTTGCCCAGGGTGGGTATGGACGGCCGGGATTAAACATGTTATTGAATGACTTTGATTTTTATTACATCGGGGGTGTCCGTTTTAACTGGTCACTGGGCGGATTATATACCAAAAAAAAGGAGAAACAACAGGTAGAAGTGAATAAGAAGATCGTGGATACACAGAAAGAGGTTTTTCTGCTGAATACGAATGCGCAACTGAAGCAACAGGAATCAGAGATAGACAAATTGAAGGAATTGGTCGCTTCGGATAATGAGATCATTATTCTGCGAAAATCCGTGACAGATGCTGCTAAAGCACAATTAGAGAATGGTATAATCACGGCCAACGATTATCTCAAAGAAGTTAATGCAGAGGATCAGGCAAGGCAATTGCTGATCACTCACCAGGTGCAGTTGTTACAGGCGCAGATCAATTATCAAACTATTTTAGGAAAACAATAAAACAACATGAACTCAATTGTAAAAATTCTTGCAGCCGGCTCTTTATTGGCTATAGCCGCCTGTAGTAATAAGAACGGCAAGTTTGATGCTTCCGGCACATTTGAAGCCGATGAAGTGATCGTTTCATCTGAGTTGCCAGGAAAAATTTTGCGTTTTGATGTGGAAGAAGGTCAATTGTATTCAAAAGATTCCATTGTTGGTATACTCGATGCTGAAAGTATCTTGCTGCAGAAGGAGCAGGTGCAGGCCAGTATCCGGTCATTGGGAGAAAAGACGGCGGATGTGACGCCACAGGTAAAACTCCTGGAAGACCAGTTGACAGTTCAACAATCCCGGCTGAATACACTCCTGCATGAAAAGACAAGGATCGAAAATCTGTTGAGACAGGATGCTGCTACCGGAAAACAGCTGGATGATATCAATGCTGAAATTGATGTGTCCAGGAAGAATATTGCTGTGACGCAGCAGCAGATCCATGTGCAGAAGAGCAATGTCGCTACACAAAACAGGGGTATCCTGAGTGAAGGAAAACCATTGGAAAAGAGAGTAGCTCAATTGGATGACCAGTTAAAGAGAACAAATATCATCAATCCCGTCAATGGTACTGTCATTACAAAATATGCAGAAACCGGGGAGATTACATCAGCGGGCAAAGCATTGTACAAGATCGCTGACCTGTCAACTATGACATTGAGGGCTTATATCACGGGTACACAGCTTTCGCAGGTGAAACTTGGACAGACAGTGAAAGTGTTGGTGGATGATGGGGCGGATAAGTACAAAGAACTTTCCGGCACCATTACCTGGATATCCGATAAAGCAGAGTTTACTCCAAAGACTATACAGACAAAAGATGAAAGGGCTAATCTCGTCTATGCTATTAAGATTAAAGTTAAAAATGACGGCTATTTGAAGATCGGGATGTACGGGGAGGTTAAATTTCAATAACAGGTGATGAAAGCGGTTACTGTAAATAATATTAAAAAACGCTACGGAGCAAAGAAGCCGTTTGTCAGTGCTTTGGAGGGAGTGAGCTTTGAAGTGGAAAAAGGGGAATTGTTTGGCATCATTGGCCCTGATGGAGCGGGTAAGACCTCTTTATTCAGGATATTGACCACATTATTATTAGCGGATGGCGGTAATGTAATGGTTGATGGATTAGATGTTGTGAAAAATTATAAGGATATCCGGGAAAGAGTAGGGTATATGCCGGGTAGGTTTTCACTTTATCAGGACCTGACCGTGCGGGAGAACCTCGAATTCTTTGCCACCATTTTCAACACATCCATTGAAGCCAATTATGATCTTGTAAAAGATATCTATTCACAGATCGAACCTTTCAAAGATCGCAAAGCGGGAAAATTATCAGGCGGGATGAAGCAAAAGCTGGCATTGAGTTGTGCATTGATCCATCGCCCATCGGTTCTGTTTCTAGATGAGCCAACTACAGGGGTTGACGCGGTTTCCCGGAAGGAATTCTGGGAGATGCTGAAGAAACTAAGGTCACAGGGTATTACTATCCTCGTTTCTACGCCTTATATGGATGAGGCCGGTCTTTGCGACAGGGTGGCCCTGATCCAGGCAGGTAAAATCATGTCCGTTGATACACCGGAAGGGATAGTTAGTGCTTTTGGCAAAAAATTACTGGCAGTGAAAAGTGATAGTATGCTTCATCTGCTCAATGAACTGAAAGCATGCCCGGATGTGGAAGATGCATATCCTTTCGGCGAGTATCATCATGCAGTGATGAAACAGGGTGGTCAAAAAGAGTTAAACAATTATTTGCTGCGTTCGGGAAAGGCGTTTGAATTAAAAGAAGTAACGCCTGATATAGAAGATTGTTTCATGGCATTAATGAAAAATTGAAATGAGTAACGATAAAGTGATAATAGCAGAACAGTTGACCAAGCGGTTTGGGCATTTCACGGCGGTAGATGGAATTTCATTTGACGTGCACAAGGGAGAGATATTCGGTTTTTTAGGGGCTAATGGTGCGGGAAAGACAACAGCTATGCGGATGTTGTCTGGCTTATCCATGCCCTCGTCGGGGAAAGCCTCTGTCGCCGGCTTTGATGTGTACAGGGAAACTGAAAAGATCAAACAGAGTATCGGTTATATGAGCCAGAAGTTTTCCTTGTATGAAGATCTTACTGTGAAAGAAAATATCCGTTTTTATGCGGGTATTTATGGCATGACCGATACATTCATAAAGGATAAGACCGGTTTTATATTGAAGCATCTTCATATGGAAAGTGAAGCAGATAAACTGGTAAAATCATTACCACTTGGCTGGAAACAAAAACTGGCGTTTTCAGTAGCCGTATTTCATGAACCAAAAATCGTTTTCCTCGATGAGCCTACCGGAGGGGTTGATCCTGTGACGAGAAGGGAATTCTGGAGTATGATCTACCAGGCCGCCGAAACGGGTATCACTGTTTTTGTGACCACGCATTATATGGATGAGGCGGAGTATTGTAACCGTGTTTCCATCATGGTGGATGGAAGAATTGATGCATTGGGTACACCACAGCAATTGAAAAGGACATTCAATGTTTCATCTATGGATGAAGTGTTTTTAAAACTGGCCAGGAAAGCAACCCGGGCCGCTGATTAATTATGAAACAGTTCAAAGCATTTGTAAAAAAAGAGTTTCATCACATCTTCCGGGATACCAGAACAGTCTTCATTCTCCTCGGTATGCCCGTCGTGCAGATCATCATATTCGGATTTGCGCTGACCAATGAAGTAAAGAATTCAAGAATAGGCGTGTTAGATAATTCAAAAGATGCTGCCACTGAATCGTTGATCAATGAATTGGAGGCCAGCCGTTATTTTGATATCGAAAAGAATATTTACTCCTATAATGATATTGAACAGTCGTTCAGGGAAGGTAAGATCAAAATGGCCGTGGTATTCCCGCAACGTTTCGGGGAAAACCTGCAGCATTTCAATAAAGCACAGGTGCAATTGGTCGCTGATGCATCAGACCCTAACGTGGCAAATACACTAACAAACTACGCTACTGCCGTCGTGATGGATTATCAGAAAAGGATCACCGGAAACCGTCAGCTTCCCTATACGATCAATACCGAAATGCGCATGTTGTATAATCCTCAGCTGAAGGGGGCTTACAATTTTGTACCGGGTGTAATGGCCATGGTACTTATGCTGGTGTGTACTTTGATGACGGCAATCACTGTGGTTCGTGAGAAAGAAATGGGAACGATGGAAATATTGCTGGCTTCTCCCATCAAGCCGCTAAAGATCATTATTGCCAAGGCTGTTCCTTATTTGTTATTATCCATCGTGAATGTTGCCAGTATTTTATTGCTAAGTGTATTTGTACTGGAAGTTCCTATCAACGGAAGCTTATTACTGCTGAGTTTTGAAAGCATATTGTTTATCCTCACCTGTTTGGCATTTGGTTTATTGATTTCTGCCTCTACTGCCTCTCAGCAAACGGCTATGTTTATTTCCTTAACCGGGATGTTTCTGCCAACGGTAATGCTCAGCGGGTTTATGTTCCCGATAGAGAATATGCCTTTACCGTTACAGATCATTTCAAATGCAGTACCGGCAAAGTGGTATTATATGATCGTAAAAGATGTGATGATAAAAGGAGTGGGGTTGGAGTCCGTCTGGAAAGAAACATTGATACTCGCAGGCATGATGTTCTTCCTGCTGGCAATGGCGATTAAAAAATTTAAAATCAGGCTGGCATGAGGACGTTAAAATTTTTATTGCAAAAAGAGTTCAGACAGATATTTCGGGATCCGTCGATCCTCCGTATCATTTTCGTGATGCCGATGATACAATTACTTATTTTGCCCTGGGCTGCTGATTATGAAGTGAAAGATATCAATCTTTCTGTGGTGGATCATGATCATTCTGATTATTCCCGTCAACTTATTTCAAAAATTACCGCTTCAGGATATTTCAGGTTGCGGGATTATACGGCTTCCTGCCCCTCAGCTTTGCGGGATATTGAAAAAGATAATGCCGATCTCATCTTAGAAATACCCGCTTCATTTGAAAAGCAGTTAGTGAAGGAGGATGCAGCCACTTTGTTCATGGCGGTGAATGCGATCAACGGAACAAAGGCTAACCTTGGCGGTGCCTACCTGAAAAGTATCATACAGGATTATAACCGTGAAGTGCGTACGGAGTGGATCCAGTTTCCCCGGTTCAGCCCGGAGACGACGATAGAAGTTACCTCTTCCAACTGGTTCAACCCGCTGATGAACTACAAATACTTTATGGTGCCGGGAATACTTGTGATCCTGGTGACCATGGTCGGGTCTTTTCTGGCAGCATTGAATATTGTAAAAGAAAAGGAGGTAGGAACGATAGAGCAGATCAACGTGACCCCCGTTAGGAAATACCAGTTCATTTTGGGTAAGCTTATCCCGTTCTGGGTTCTTGGGTTACTGATCCTTTCCATCGGGTTGCTGATCTCAAGAGTGGCTTATGGTATTGTTCCGGCAGGCAGTTTCTTAACCATTTATGTGTTTGCTTCTGTTTACCTGCTGGCTGTTCTCGGGTTAGGGCTTTTGGTTTCTACATTTACAAGTACCCAGCAGCAGGCCATGCTTATTTCTTTTTTTATGATAATGGTCTTTATACTGCTCGGGGGCTTATATACTTCTATTGATAGCATGCCTGAATGGGCGCAGGCCATTACAAAAGTAAACCCTGTATCCTATTTTATAGATGTAATGAGAATGGTGGTATTGAAGGGTAGCAGCCTGACCGATATTAAGTACCATCTGCTGACGGTTCTCGGATTTGCCATTTTTTTTAATGGGTGGGCTGTTTTCAGTTATCGGAAAAGGTCGTAGGCTGTGGATAATTGATTCATTTCCGGGTAAAAGTCATTTTTTGGTCACGGCAATCTTTTTTATATTCGGAGTATCAAAAAAGAATTGCTATGCTAAAAATCGGAGAATTAAAACCAGGCGACATCGTAAAAGTAAACGATGACGGGGTAGAAAGGGAGGGCACAGTGGTCCGTGTCAGCCATGAAGAGCATCAGGCCCTGATAGACAACGGTATCCAGGAGTTTTGGTACAGCCAGGGTGATATCACATCAGTCCCATTGGATGAAGGCCATCTCATCAAGCTTGGATTTGAAAGACAGGATTTGGACGGAGCCGTCAAATACCTGAAAGGCGCTTTTCGGCTGGTTACGCCGCGGAAAGGCGATTTTTCCAATATTGAGATGTGGTACCGGGAGGACAGGAGGCATTTCAGCTTTCCTTTGGGTGTCCATGAGCTTCAGAACCTGCACCTGTCAATGACAAAAGTGCCTTTAGAGGTTTGAGATCAACAAGTATAATTGAAAATCAACGTTTTTTTTTACACAGCCCTGAAAAAAAATCAGGGTTTTTTCATTTTTAGGCTTGTTCCGCCTATCTTTGCAGCCCCAAAAATATATGTCGAAACAACCCCTTATTAAACAAGATGGTACGATCATAGAGGCCCTTTCTAATGCCATGTTCCGGGTAAAGCTCGAAAATGGACACGAAATCCTCGCCACCATCTCAGGGAAAATGAGAATGCACTACATCCGCATTCTGCCGGGTGATAAGGTAGGGGTTGAAATGTCGCCATACGATTTAAGCAGGGGAAGGATCATATTCAGGTATAAGTAAGCCGTTAGCTGATAGCGCATAGCTATTAGCAGATAAATAAATGTAGTCACTGCTAACAGCTAAAGGCTGATAGCTAAAAGCTAAAGAAAATGAAAGTAAGAGCATCCATTAAGAAACGCAGCGCTGATTGCAAGATCGTACGTCGCAAAGGCAAGCTGTATGTGATTAACAAAAAGAATCCCCGCTTCAAGCAGAGACAGGGATAATCGTTGTTAACTGAAAATTTAAAATCGAAAATTAAAAATAACTATGGCTCGTATTGCCGGTGTTGACTTACCAAAAAACAAAAGAGGCGAAATAGGTCTTACCTATATATATGGTATCGGCCCTTCTACTGCTAAATATATTCTGGATAAGAATAATATTGACCGCAGCAAGAAAGTTCATGAATGGAATGATGAGGATCTGAATGCGATCCGTAATACCATCACAGAAGAACTGAAAGTGGAAGGCCAGTTGCGTTCTGAAGTGCAGATGAGTATCAAGCGTTTGCTGGATATTGCCTGCTATCGTGGTCTTCGCCACCGTAAAGGTCTGCCGGTTCGTGGCCAGCGCACCAAGACAAACAGCCGTACAAGGAAAGGTAAACGTAAAACAGTTGCCGGTAAAAAGAAGGCACCTAAGAAATAATACTTTGGCAAGCTCAGTATGTCGAGTTGAGCTTGTCGAAGAGGACTTACAAATTTCGAATCAACTCCGGATAGCTTCGTAAGTCAGCAGGAGGGTTGATTTGATCCGGCATAATCGTCGGGATGATTTAAAAAAGTAAAGATTACCTCAGAACAACAATTATGGCAAAAGCACAACAAGCAGCGCAGCCGAGTGCAAAAGCGGCCGCAAAGAAGAGAGTGGTGAAAGTAGACGCCTACGGCGATGCTCACATCTCTGCAACTTTCAACAACATTATCGTAAGCCTTACTAACAAAACCGGCCAGGTAATCTCCTGGAGCAGTGCTGGTAAAATGGGTTTCAAGGGTTCTAAAAAGAACACTCCCTATGCTGCACAATTGGCTGCATCTGATGCTGCCAAAACAGCTTTTGACGCTGGACTGAAAAGGGTGGATGTATATGTGAAAGGTCCCGGAGCCGGCCGCGAAAGCGCTATCCGTTCTCTTTCACAGAGTGGTATTGAAGTGGTGATGATCAAAGACGTGACCCCGTTGCCACACAACGGTTGTCGCCCTCCCAAGAAGAGAAGAGTTTAATTAAGTACGATTTTCGTACAAGACATATTGAGCCATTTTGGTTTCATTTAAAAAAGGGCGCCTGATTGATTTTTAACGCTTTTACTGATCAGAACGCCGTTTCAAAAAAGCGTAAATGAATAAAAACTATGGCACGTTACAATGGTCCAAAGACCAAGATTTCCCGCATTTTTGGTGAGCCTATTTTAGGCAATGGTAAATGGTTGAACAAAAATAGCAACCCTCCCGGTCAGCATGGTGCTGCACGCAAGCGTAAAAGCTTAGGCGAGTATGCGCTTCAGTTGCGTGAGAAACAAAAAGCCAAGTACACTTATGGTGTTTTGGAAAAACAGTTCCGCAAAACATTTGAAGAAGCTTCACGCCGTAAAGGTGTAACCGGTGAGAATCTGATCAAGTTACTCGAAGCCCGTCTGGACAACACTGTTTTCCGTATGGGGATAGCGCCAAGCCGCCCCGCTGCACGCCAGTTGGTAAGTCACAAGCACATCGAAGTAAATGGTGATGTGGTGAATGTGCCTTCTTATCAGCTAAAACCCGGTGATGTTGTTACTATCAAGGAAGGCAGTAAAGGAAGAACTTCTATCACCAGTGTTGTTCGTGCCAAGAACCCGAAATTCAACTGGCTTGATTGGAGTGAAACAGAATTCAAAGGTACTTTTATCACTTATCCTGAAAGGGAAAGCGTTCCTGAGAATATCAAAGAGCAACTGATCGTTGAGTTGTACAGTAAGTAATAGTCTTGAGATTATTAATCTAACAACTCAAAACTTGCTTCTCCGTTTATCATTTATAAAATTAAATCTGAAATATGGCCATTTTAAATTTCCAAAAACCGGATAAAATAATATTACAGAAGGCTACTGATTTCGAAGCTCAGTTCGAATTTCGCCCCCTGGAGCCTGGTTATGGCGTAACTATTGGGAATGCACTTCGCCGTGTATTGCTGAATTCACTCGAAGGTTATGCTATCGTAGGTGTGAAGATCGAAGGCGTGGATCATGAATTTGCTACGATGAAAGGCGTTAGTGAAGATGTGGTGGAGATATTCCTGAATCTGAAACAGGTACGCTTCAAAAAGATCGTTGATCACGAAGTGGCTAATGAAAAGATCATCCTTTCTTTAAGAAACAGGACAGAATTTACAGCCGGTATGATCGGTGAGGCTACGCACTCTTTCCAGATCATGAACCCTGACCTGTTGATCTGCACACTGGATTCTTCTGCGAAAATGGAGATCGAATTGACGATAGGAAAAGGCCGCGGTTATGTTCCTGCTGAAGAGAACAAACCAAAAGATGCCCCGATGGGTTATATTCCAATTGATGCTATCTACACGCCGATCAAGAATGTAAAGTACACGATCGAGAATACCCGTGTAGAGCAAAGGACAGACTTCGAAAAGCTGATCATGGAAGTTTCTACCGATGGTACTATCCATCCGGAAGAAGCCGTGAAGCAGGCTTCACGCATCCTGATCCAGCACCTGATGATCATTACTGACGAGAACATCACATTTGATAATAAAGAAGAGAAGAAAGAAGATCTGGTAGATGAGCAAACACTGCAACTCCGGAAAGTGCTTAAGACACCATTAGAAGACCTGGATCTTTCTGTACGTGCCTTCAACTGTCTGAAAGCTGCAAAGATCAATTCACTTAGTGAACTGGTACAGTATGAGCAGGAAGATCTGATGAAGTTCCGCAACTTCGGTCAGAAATCACTGGCTGAAATTGAGCAGGTGCTGACTGAAAGAGGCCTGCATTTCGGAATGGATCTTCAGAAATTAGGTGTTGATAAGGACGAGCTGTAAAACTTTTGGCTGAGGGGTGATTAACTTCTCAGTTTTTTTAATAATGTAGGTCAGAATTCCTGACACGGTCTGACTGAATAAAACTAAACGTCATGCGTCACGGAGACAAAATCAAAAATTTAAGCCGGACCAAAGCACACAGAGATGCTTTGCTGAGTAACCTGGCTTGTCAACTGATCCAGCACAAAAGGATCGTTACTACATTAGCTAAAGCAAAAGCTTTGCGTGTATATGCGGAACCCCTGATCACAAAAGGCAAAGAGAATACAACACACCAGCGTCGTGTCGTATTCAGTTACCTGCAGGATAAAGAGGTCGTGAAGGAGTTATTCGGTGCGGTAGCTGAGAAAGTAGCTGGTCGTCCCGGTGGTTACACCCGTATCATTAAATTAGGAGCCCGTCCCGGTGACAATGCTGAACAGGCATTGATCGAGTTGGTTGATTTCAATGATATCTATGGTAAGGGTAAGGGAGAAGAAAAAACTGCTGCGAAGAAAACACGTCGTTCCGGTGGTAAGAAAAAGGCCGCTGAAACAACTGAAAAAGCAGAGGAAACAACCACTCCGGAAAAATCTGCTGAGTAAACTGGTACAAATAATCTACCATATCAAAACCCCGGAGTTATATCCGGGGTTTTTGTTTAAACCAACTTGTAGTTTTTGACAGGGCAGCCAAAATGATTTATTTTCACTTCGCATTTTTGCTGCTTGCTATATACCAATCAAACTGAATAAATGGAAAACAGTTCTAACAGAGCCCTGCAGCAATTTAAAAGCGAAGTTGGCATCCGCTTCCAACTGTATAATAGCTTATTCACCTCTTTGCCCTTTCACCGGATCGAGAAAACAGGAATATTACTTTCTCTTTTGTCTAATAATTGTGATGAAGGATACAAGAAACACCTGAGCCCTATACGGATCGTTGACGAGTTTTTTACCCGGCATACTTCTTACACAACAGAAAAGGAAAGAACAGACCTTTTGTTCCGTTTTGTTCAGTATGTGGAACGACAGGTGGTTTTGTTTGATGCGTTGGAAGATGCGGCCTATGCCCAGGTGCATGACCTGAACGGAGTAGGTACTTTAAAGCACCTGGAATCGGAAGTAATAAAAGAAAATAAACAAAAAGAACTTGCCGATAAACTAAAGGAATTTTCCGTAAGACTCGTTTTGACAGCGCATCCCACACAATTTTACCCGGGGCCAGTTCTGGGAATTATCACTGACCTGGCAAAAGCATTGGCAGACAACAATACGAACCTTGTCAATACGTACCTGCAGCAATTAGGAAAGACGCCTTTTCTGAAAAAGAAAAAACCGACCCCATACGATGAAGCTATCAGTCTTGTCTGGTATCTGGAAAACGTATTTTATACGTCCATCGGCAGGATAATATCGAACCTGAAAGCCCAGTTTCCCCATGCGGTGGATAAGCATAACCCTGTTATACGAATGGGTTTCTGGCCGGGCGGCGACATGGATGGCAATCCTTTTGTGACTAGTGAAACCACAAAGCAGGTAGCAGAAGCACTTAGGGGAAGTATCATTAAGTGTTATTATCTCGAAGTGCGCAGGATAAAAAGAAGGCTTACTTTCTCAGGTATTGATAACCTGTTAAATGAACTGGAAGTAAAACTTTATAATAACCTCTTTATTCCCGGTAGCAGGACAGAACTGAAAAAGGAAGAGATACTCGGTACACTGGAGCAGATCAGAAAGATCATCATAGAGCAACATAATGGCTTATTCCTTCACCTTGTCAATAGTCTGATCAATAAGATAGAGGTTTTTGGCCTGCATTTCGCCTCTCTCGATATTCGTCAGGATAGTTCTGTGCATGGCAAATTGCTGGAGGCCCTTGCAGGAAAAAGTGATGTTCTTCCGGCGGGATACGCAAAAATGACTGATGAGGAAAAGATAATATCGATTTCATCCCTTGATGGAACAGTAAGCCCGGAGATGGTGGAAGACAATGTTCAGCAAAATACACTGAAGGTCATTGGTACAATTAAAAATATTCAGCAGTATAATGGACCGGACGGTTGTAATCGTTACATCATCAGTCAATGTAACAGTGCATTAAATGCTATGGAGGTATATGGTCTCTTTCTGCTGAGCGGCTGGAAAAAGGAAGAGATGAATATCGATATCGTTCCCTTATTCGAAACAATCGATGACCTGCGGAACGCAAGTAGCGTGATGAAGATACTCTATACCGACCAGGCTTATAAAGCGCATTTGAAACTCAGGAATAACAAGCAAACGATCATGCTCGGTTTTTCTGACGGCACCAAGGATGGAGGATACCTGATGGCGAACTGGAGCATTTATAAAGCTAAAGAAGAGCTGACGAAGATATCCAGGCAATACCATGTTGATGTCGTTTTTTTTGATGGACGGGGTGGCCCGCCTTCCCGGGGAGGAGGCAAAACGCACAAGTTTTATGCGTCCATGGGTCATAATATTTCCAATAAGGAGATACAACTGACCATACAGGGGCAAACGGTAAGTTCCAATTTCGGGATCGTAGAAGCTGCCCAGTTCAATATTGAACAATTACTGAATGCCGGTATTTCCAACGACCTTTTCTCTACAAAGAACATCACATTGGATACGCAGGAGGAGTCTTTGATGCAGGAACTGTCTGAAGCAGGTTTTGACGCATATAAAAAGCTGAAAGAGCATCCATACCTTGCGGATTATCTGTTGCAGGTAAGCCCATTACGATTCTATAGTGAAACCAATATTGGCAGCCGGCCGGCAAAACGTGGCGCCACATCAGGTTTGTCATTAAAAGATCTCAGGGCTATTCCATTTGCAGGATCCTGGAGCCAGTTAAAGCAAAATGTGACCGGGTATTATGGTGTTGGCTCTGCATTGCAGAAAATGGAGAAGGAGGGGAAGTTGCCCCAGCTGCAGAAATTATATAAGAATTCGTTGTTCTTTAAAACTTTGCTGGATAATTGCGAGATGGCGATGTCAAAATCATTTTTCCCGCTGACATCGTTCCTGAGCAAGCATAAGCAGTTTGGAGAGTTATGGCAGATGATCTATGGCGAGTATGAACTGACCCGTGAGTATCTTACTAAGTTGAGTGGGCGTGATGAACTGATGGGAGATTACCCGGTGGATCAGCTTTCCATCCAGATGCGTGAGAGGATCGTATTGCCTTTACTTACGATCCAGCAGTATGGGCTTACCAGGATCAGGGAAATGGATGAACAGCAGATACAGTCACCCATGAAAACTGTATATGAAAAGCTGGTGATGCGATGTTCGTTCGGGATCATTAATGCGGGAAGAAATTCGGCCTGATATCAGGTGATAAAAAAGTAAGCGCTTCTCTTTTGAGAAGCGCTTTTCTATATTAAATGGATGATAAAAACCTGTTATCAGAAAGAATAAACCGCAGCCAGGATAAATGCTGCTCCACTTTTGGTAAGATCTCCTGAATTCTTGATAAAAAAGTTATCTTTTGCGTTATCAATGCGAAATTCAGGGATGATGGTAAGGCCATCAATTTTTATGTTAGCTGACAGTGTAGTGGCAAAAACAGAAGTGCCAATATAGCCGTCAGTTCCGTTGTCCTTGTCGTCAAATAGCTCGCCTCTTAATGTAAGACCCACCATAGATGAAGGGTCAAAGTTCAGATAAAGTGCAGAACCCCAGAATGATTGTTTAGGATCTTTATCATGCTGCAATGATCTTGTAGTTCCATTATAACCAACGCTGAACTTGTCAGAAACTTTGCCTGTTACTACTAAGTCAAACTGAGTGCTTTTATCTTCAGCCATGTTCTTGCCCCCAACAAAGTTCAGGTACCCGCTTAAATTACCGTCTTTGGTAGCTGCATGGAATTGTCCCAGGAAGAATTTCTTCTCAAAGCTTGCAGAGGTCATGTCAGTTGGGTTAGCTACTCCAACCATAAAACTTACGTTATCAGAAATAGAGATATCTGCTTTCAGCCCTGTATGGAAAAAAGGACCGTAAGAGAACATATAACTCATGCTATAGTTCCTGTTTAGCTGCGGATCCAGCAGCTCGTAACCAACATGGGTTCCGAATTTACCCATTGTAAATTTTACTTTATCAGAGGGCGCATAAGTGACATATGCCTGTTTTACGGCCGCTGAAATTCCGTCATCGTTATAGGAGAATTCTTTTGCCCTTGTGCCGAATCCGAGGTCAAGAACGCCACTTACCTTGCCGAAACTGTGATCAATTTTTACTGAAGCCATACCAATTTCAAATGAATTGTGTGAATTGGTAAAGCTCGTAGCATTATTCGTAGAAGGGATATCTTTTGCATTCAAAAAGCTATAGCGGTAGTAAGCATCCACGCTTCCGGTGATCGTTGTCTTTTTTTCAGCCGCAGTAGAATCCTGGGCGTTTGTTGAATTTGCAATGAATAAAGCAAGAGCAGGAGCAGCCAATGCTGCAACGAGTTTTTTTCGTAACATTGTAATTACATTTTAGAGTTTAAGAAAGGGCACAGCAGGTATCAACTTTTGCGAGAAGTCAATACCAATGATCTGTGCCTTTTCTGTTTGAATATGGTTAGGGAAAAGGACTGTACGTCAATTAATGGATTACTGTCTTTTCTTCAACAGTTCCATTGTTATGTACAAGCAATGTACCCTGAAGGTATTTTTCGTTATGCTGTGATGCATCCAATCCTTCAGCTTCTTCTTCCTGGGTAACCCTCATAGGCAGTATCAGGTTGATGAATTTGAAGATGATGAATGATACCACAAAGCTATAACCTACTGCAAGCGCCATTCCTTTTAATTGGATCAGGAACTGGCCGTCGAGTACTAAAGAATTGACAGTTTTACTGCCGAATACCCCTGTTAAGAGCATCCCTGTCATACCACCTAAGCCATGACAGGCAAATACATCCAGCGGGTCATCTAATTTGGTTTTACTTTTCAGGAACTCAGCTACTACGTTTGAAACGATAGCTGCAACAAACCCGATGAAGAGGGCCTGCGGAACACCGACAAAACCAGCTGCAGGAGTGATGGCCACAAGTCCTACCACCGCACCGATACAAAATCCCAATACAGAAGGCTTTTTGCCCCTGATCACATCCAGGAACATCCAGGAAAGACCAGCAGCAGCGGCGGCAGTATTAGTAGTGGCAAATGCATAAACACCCAATGAACCGGCACCTACAGCACTACCAGCGTTGAAGCCAAACCAGCCAAACCAAAGTAAACCAGTTCCAATCAATACATAAGGGATATTAGCAGGACCATGTGCTCCTATTGTTTTTCTGGGCTTAAGAACAATGGCACCAGCCAGGGCCGCCATACCCGCTGAAATGTGCACCACTGTACCACCTGCAAAGTCAAGAACACCCCATTTGAACATCAGACCATCAGGATGCCACGCCATATGAGCCAAAGGTGCATACACCAATATACCAAATAACACAATGAACAGGCTATAAGAACTGAAACGGATACGCTCTGCTACCGCACCTACTACCAGTCCGGGTGTGATGATGGCAAACATTAGCTGGAAGAATGCAAAGAGAGGGAGCGGAATAGTAGCCGCCAGACTCCAGGGTTCACCTTCCATGACGCCTTTGAAAAATAGGAATGTTGTAGGGTCACCGATAAAACCACCGATTGATTTTCCAAAGCAGAGACTGAACTGAACTACGATCCAAAGAACTGAAATGATACCTGCAGAAACCGTACTCTTGATCATCGTGGAGAGTACATTCTTGCGTCCCACCATACCTCCATAAAAAAATGCAAGGGCGGGGGTCATCAAAAACACAAAGGCACATGATACAAGCATCCAGGCAATATCACCGCTATTGTAAGAATATTTCGGCGTTTTGCCATCTTCTCCTAAAACGGAGGCGGGGTCAAAAGATGCAGCCGGGCTGACAAAGATTGCAGCTACTGCTATTCCTAATAGTATCAGGAATGGCGCCACCTGTTTCACTTTTGTTTTACTCATAATCAGAACGTGGGGGGGTTAGTTATTAAATAAAAATTTAATGCTGCAATCGTCAAACTAAATTATGATATTATTATCATATAAT
Organism: Chitinophagaceae bacterium; assembly: GCA_016787135.1. Lineage (GTDB taxonomy): Bacteria > Bacteroidota > Bacteroidia > Chitinophagales > Chitinophagaceae > VBAT01. The sequence goes on from JAEUVK010000163.1 coordinate 38,160, forward strand.
CTTAAATATGTAATATTTTTTTGAAAAATGTTCAAAAAACAGTTGTTAGTGTTGATATAATTTAATATAATATAAATATAAAATGTATAAGTTATTAAAATAAAAAACCTGCAAGTATTTGCAGGTTATAAAGCAAGTTATATATCAAATGAAAGTTTATCAGGCAAGCATCTGCAAAGCTGAATCTCTTGTTTCCAAAAGGGAGTTGCCATTGTTATTTAAAAACTCATCCACCTTCCGGGCACATTCTCTTCCCTCACTTATGGCCCATACTACCAGGCTTTGTCCTCTTCTCATATCACCTGCAGTAAAGACTTTAGGCAGGTTAGTGCGATATTCTTTTTCAGTAGCTTTTACATTACCTCTGCTATCCAGTTCAACTCCCAGTTCTTTGATAAGCCCTTCATGTTGGGGGTGAACAAAACCCATAGCCAGCAATGCCAATTCACAAGGTATCTCTCTTTCGCTTCCCTTTACTTCAACAAACTGTGCTGGCCTGTCGTCCGTAATCTTCCATTCAAGATCCACGATTTTCAGAGCTTTAAGATTTCCATTCACGTCACCTATAAATTCTTTGGTAGCAACGGCCCATTGTCTTTCACAACCTTCTTCATGAGAAGTGGTTGTTTTTAGTAGCATGGGATAAGTAGGCCAGGGCATAAATGAAGTTCTTTCTGCCGGTGGTTTAGGCAATAATTCAAATTGCGTTACCGATGTTGCTCCATGCCTGTTGGATGTTCCTACGCAGTCGGAGCCGGTATCTCCTCCACCAATAACGACTACGTTTTTACCTGTAGCCAATACTTCTCCTGCCAGCATATTACTTTCAATAGATGCATTTGCATACGGGTCTTTGCCCGCAACTCTTTTATTGTTTTGTTTCAGAAAGTCCATCGCAAAATAAACACCTTTTAATGCTCTTCCCGGTATATCCAGGTTACGTGGTGTTGTTGATCCTCCTGTCAATACGATCGCATTGAATTCCCGCAACAGGTCATTGATATGAACATTCACACCTACGTTAGCATGACATTTAAAAACTACGCCTTCTCCTTCCATTACAGCGATGCGTCTGTCAATCACCCATTTTTCTAATTTAAAATCAGGAATACCATAACGAAGCAAACCTCCCGGGGCATCATCTCTTTCAAATACAGTCACAGAATGGCCAGCATAGTTTAACTGAGCCGCTGCCGCAAGGCCTGCAGGCCCGGAACCAACAACAGCTACTTTTTTTCCTGAACGTAGATTCGGCTTTCTGGGTGTTACAAAGCCTTTTTCGAAAGCGATCTCAATAATATGTCTTTCAATCTCTTCAATGGCTACCGGTGGCTGGTTGATACCCAGAACACAGGATGATTCGCACGGAGCCGGGCAAATACGGCCGGTAAATTCAGGAAAATTATTTGTTGATATTAATACATCATACGCCTCTTTCCAGTCCTTACGATATACTGCGTCATTGAACTCAGGAATGATATTGCCTAAAGGACACCCGTGGTGACAAAAAGGTACGCCGCAATCCATACAACGGGCCGCCTGCTGATTCAGTTTCTCTTCTGAATATTTTTCAACGAATTCGCTGTAATTATTCAATCTTTCCTCGACGCTTCTTTTTGAAGGGAGTTCTCTTGTAAATTCTTTAAAACCTGTTGGCTTACCCATGATTCAATTTGTAGTTTTAGGTTTAGTATTTCTGTGTCTGCTGCAATGATCATCCTTTTACTTCAGCACTCACTTTTTTCTGTATGAGTGCTTTCTTATAATCCCTTGGAAATACTTTGACAAAGTTTTTCAGCTGGTTGTCAAAATCATCGAGGATGAATTTGGCTACTGTGCTGCCTGTTCTTTCATAATGTGTTTGTATCATGGTGAACAGTTCGTTCTTATCAGACAGATCGCATTCATCAAGGTCAACCATTTCCGTATTGCAATTCTCTGTGAATTTCGCCTTTACATCATATACGTACGCAATACCACCACTCATGCCTGCAGCAAAGTTTCTGCCGGTATCACCGAGAATGATCGCTCTTCCTCCGGTCATATATTCACATCCATGATCACCCACACCTTCAACAACTACATTGGCCCCTGAATTACGAACACAAAAACGTTCACCTGCTTTTCCGCGGATAAATGCTTCACCGGAAGTAGCTCCATAAAAAGCCACATTGCCAATGATGCTGTTTTCTTCCGGAACAAATAATGCATTCTTTGGCGGATAAATGATCAGTCTGGCGCCGCTTAACCCTTTTCCGAAATAATCGTTTGCATCACCTTCCAGTTCCATGGTTATTCCTTTATTGGTGAATGCTCCAAAACTTTGCCCTGCAGTTCCGATGAATTTGAAATGGATGGTATTGTCCGGTAAGCCGGCAGCTTTGTATTTTTTTGTCAGTTCATTCGACAAGATCGTTCCTGCTGTACGGTCGGTATTCTTTATTTCAAAGGAAGCTGCGACCGGAGTTTGTTTTTCCAAAGCTGGCTTGGCGGCTTCTAACAATTGCCAGTCTAAAACCGTTGCTATTCCGTGATCCTGTTCCTCTGCGCAATATAAACCTGTAAATGCTGATAACGGTTCTTTATACAAAACAGGTGAAAGGTCCAGCTTGCTGTATTTCCAATGAGTAATATTTTCTCTCAGCTGGAGATTATCAACCTGCCCAATCATTTCATTTACTGTTCTGAAGCCAAGATCTGCCATGATCTCCCTGAGTTCCTGCACAATGAACTGGAAAAAATTTACCACATGATCAGGATTGCCCGAAAATCTTTTTCTTAATTCAGGGTCCTGGGTAGCGACTCCAACCGGGCATGTATTCAGGTGACATTTACGCATCATGATACAACCTTCTACGACCAGTGCTGCTGTAGCAATTCCCCATTCTTCTGCGCCAAGCAATGCAGCAATAGCAATATCACGGCCGGTTTTCATTTGCCCGTCTGCCTGAACCACTACACGGCTGCGTAATTTATTTTTTACTAATGTCTGGTGCGTTTCAGCCAAACCAAGCTCCCATGGCAAACCTGCATGTTTGATCGAACTGACAGGAGAAGCACCTGTTCCACCATCGTGGCCGGATATCAATACTACATCCGCTTTTGCTTTGGTAACACCCGCAGCAATTGTTCCCACACCCGCCTTACTTACCAGTTTTACACTAATGCGTGCATGGCGATTGGCATTTTTTAAATCAAAAATCAACTGGGCGAGATCTTCAATAGAATAAATATCATGGTGCGGAGGAGGTGATATCAAACCAACACCGGGCGTAGCATGACGAACCCTCCCGATCCATTCATCCACTTTATGACCGGGCAACTGACCGCCTTCACCAGGTTTTGCACCCTGGGCCATTTTAATTTGCAACTCATCTGATTCTGTGAGGTATAGACTTGTCACACCAAACCTCGCACTGGCTACCTGTTTGATGGCACTGCGCATAGAATCGCCATTTGGTAATAGCTCATATCTTTTTTCATCTTCACCACCTTCACCGGTATTGCTTTTTGCACCGATGCGGTTCATAGCGATCGCCAGTGTTGTATGCGCTTCCCATGATATTGAACCGAAACTCATAGCGCCGGTAGCAAAACGTTTATAAATATTTTCTGCAGATTCTACTTCATCTATTGAAATGGATGGCCTTGTTGATTTGAATTCAAGCAGGCTGCGGAGTGTGCAAGCTTTCTCGCTCTGATCGTTTACCAGTTTAGAATATTTTTTGAAAGTAATGTAATCATTCTTCCTTGTAGCATCCTGCAGCAAGTGAATGGTTTGGGGATTGAACAAGTGAAACTCACCCTTTCTTTTCCATTGATAAACACCGCCGACAGGTAAGCGGTCAACTGGGATATCTTTTTTGCTGAATGAAAAGAAATGTTTTGCCAGCGTTTCTTTCGCTATTTCATCCAGCCCCATTCCCTGTATCCGGGAAGTGGCGCCGGTAAAATATTTATCTACCACTTCTTTGTTCAGGCCAAGTATCTCAAATATCTGTGCGCCCTGATAAGACTGCAATGTGGAGATACCCATTTTGGAGAACACTTTTAACAATCCATCATTGATCGCCTTGATGTAGTTCTTCTTCAGTTGTTCTTCATTCAGATCTGTTTGCAGTTTACCTGTTTCCTTCAGGTCACGAATAGATGAAAGGGCTAGGTAAGGGTTGATCGCTGTAGCGCCAAAGCCTATCAGGCATGCAAAATGATGAACTTCCCAGGCATCGCCTGCTTCCACAATAATACCTACCTGTCCACGCATTCCTTTGCGAATAAGGTGATGGTGAATGGCGGCAGTAGCCAATAAAGAAGGAATGGGAGCGTGGTCGGAATCGATCGCACGGTCCTGTAATATCAATACTTCAAAACCATCTTCTGCTGCATCCACTGCATAACGACAGATACGGTCAAGCGCTGCTTTCAACGAGCCCGACTTGCCATCTGCCCTGAAATAACATTGCAGTGTTTTGGCCTGGAAGATACCCGTATCAATACTTCTAATCTTTTCCAGCTCATGATTGGACAGTATCGGGTGTTTTAATGCTACGCTATGACAGGTAAGCGGATCTTCTACTAACAGGTTGCCATTATTCCCTACAAAGCTTGCCAACGACATGACCAGTCTTTCACGTATCGGATCAATAGGCGGATTAGTTACCTGGGCAAATAATTGTTTAAAATAACTGCTGAGATGCTGCGGCTGATCACTGAGAATTGCCAAAGGGGTATCTGTTCCCATTGATCCAACCGGTTCTTTACCTTCCAATGCCATGGGAGCGATGATCGATTCAAGATCTTCAGTTGAATAACCAAATGCTTTCTGGTATTTGAAAACCTGGTCATGCTCCAGGTGAGTGAACATGATACGGGGCTCCGGCAGTTCTTCCAGCCTGATCTTGTATTTATTCAGCCATTCTCCATAAGGCTTCTGGGAGCAAATTTGTTTTTTAAGCTCTTCATCACTGATGATCTTTCCCTGTTCCATATCTACTACGAACATCTTGCCGGGTTGTAATCTCCCTTTCTCTTTGATGGTAGAAGGATCAACCGGTAATACACCTGTTTCTGATGCCATGATCACACGGTCATCAGTTGTTACGCAATAGCGTGATGGACGTAAGCCATTCCTGTCAAGGGTAGCGCCGATTATTTTTCCATCTGTAAATGAAATGGAAGCCGGACCATCCCATGGCTCCATAAAGGATGAATGATATTCATAGAATGCCTTTTTAACCGGGTCCATATGTTCGTTGCCATCCCATGCTTCAGGTATCAGCATCATCATTACATGCGGCAATGAACGTCCGGTCAATGTCAGCAATTCGATCATATTGTCAAGACAGGCAGAGTCGCTTTGGTTCTCCGTTACGATAGGCAGCAGCCTGTCCATTTCTTCTTTGGTAAAATAAGGGGACGTAAACCCTTTTTCACTGGTCTTAAGCCAGTTTAGGTTACCCTGCAGTGTATTGATCTCCCCGTTGTGTGCAATGAAGCGGAATGGCTGAGCCAATTTCCAGGAAGGGAATGTATTGGTAGCAAAACGGGAGTGGACGAGACCAAATGCACTGACCACCCTTTTATTGCTAAGATCAGGGAAATAACCCCGTACCTGCATGCTTGTTAACTGACCTTTGTATACGATCACTTTGTAAGAAAGCGATGCAATGTAAAAACCAATGGTATCTTTTTTTACGGTCTGGTTGATCGTATGCGAAGCGTAATTACGGAGAACGAACAGCTTTCTTTCAAAATCATCCGGGTTGGAGATATGATCCGGACATGCAATGAAGACATGCTCCATCTCTGGTTCTACCGTTAATGCGGTATAACCAATACCATCAGTATTCACAGGTACTTTCCTGTAGGCGAGCACTTCCAATCCCAGCGTTTCGGCTGTACGATTAAAAATGTCACGGCATTCTTCCCGTAGTCTTATTTCTTTCGGAAAAAAGATCACGCCAACGCCGTACTTACCAAATGAGGGCAGGTGAACGCCCAGCTTCAGGCATTCATCAAAGAAGAACTCATGCGGCATCTGGATCATAATACCGGCGCCGTCGCCCGTATTATTCTCACAACCGCATGCACCGCGGTGTTCCATATTTTCCAATACGGTCAATGCATCGGAAATGATGGGGTGTGATTTGTGACCTTTGATATTAGCCACAAAGCCGATACCACAGGCATCATGCTCATACGAAGGGTGATACAAACCAGTGTTGCTCGCCATACTCAGTTATGTTGTTTTATAAAATATATGTTATTGAACCGGCAGGGCCGGTGCTGTCCAGTCAGGCAAGCAATGCGTTCAATTTACTAAATCGTGGCGGCTTTCAGAGGTACTGAGATCAATAGATTTCCACACTTACCTGACATCATACCAAATAACCAAACAGTGTGTCATTCTTGTTCAGTTCTGTATAGTTGATCTTATAATCCTGCATTTTTTTTATCAGCAATTCATAATCATCTTTCGATTGCAATTCTACTCCTACCAGGGCAGGGCCATTTTCTTTATTCGTCTTTTGCATGTATTCAAAACGGGTGATATCATCTGTAGGTCCGAGTACGTTATTGACAAATTCCTTTAATGCTCCCGGTCTTTGGGCAAAATTGATCAGGAAATAATGTTTCAACCCTTCGTACTGCAACGAACGTTCTTTTATTTCCTGCATCCTGTCTATATCATTGTTGCTGCCGCTGACAATGCAGACAACATTTTTGTCTTTTATATCATCAGCAAAATCATCCAGTGCTGCGATAGATAGTGCGCCTGCGGGCTCTACTACGATAGCATCCTCATTGTACAGCTTCAGGATGGTCGTACATATTTTCCCTTCCGGAACCAAACGCATGTCATCCAGCACATCTTTGCATATAGAGAACGTAAGATCGCCGACCCTTTTTACAGCAGCGCCATCTACAAAACGGTCAATACTTTCCAGTTGAACAGGATGACCTCTCTTTAATGCTTCGTACATCGAAGGGGCACCTTCGGGTTCAAGCCCGATGATCTTTGTTTTTGGAGAAAATATTTTAAAGTAGGAACCTACTCCTGCACTCAATCCGCCGCCGCCAACTGGTACAAAGACATAATCAACTCCCGGTTTGTCAGCAAGTATTTCAACAGCTACCGTTCCCTGCCCTTCAATGATACGGTGGTCATCAAATGGAGGGATAAAGGTCATGCCGTTTTCTTCCGTGAATTTTTTTGCTGCTACAGCACAGTCATCGAACGTATCGCCGATCAATCTTATCTCAATATTGTTTTCACCAAACATCTTCGTCTGGTTCACCTTCTGGGAAGGAGTAATGATCGGCATGAACACAACACCCTTTACACCAAGTTTTTTACAACTGTAAGCAAATCCCTGCGCATGATTGCCGGCGCTGGCACATACCACTCCTTTCTGCAATTGTTCTTTCGGCAGGCTGCTCATCATATTGTAAGCGCCCCGCAGTTTATAAGAACGCACCACCTGCAGGTCTTCCCTTTTCAGGTAAACGTTACACTGATACTTGCGTGAAAGGTTCGCATTCAACTGAAGCGGTGTTCTGTTCACAATTCCATGCAAACGTTCTGCCGCTTCAGCAAAATGCAATGTATTGGTATGTGTCGCCACTTGTTCCATTATACTATTCTCTTTACTCTATTATCCTACTGATTCACTTTTCAACGCCTGTTTTCTGAAAGCTTCTTTGGTAGAAGAAGTACTTTCGGCTGTGGGAGGTTTTTGATTTTCCGGTCTGAGGCTTCTTACCGTTTTTCCGGCTTGCCAGAGTTCACTTTCACGCAGCTCTTTCAGTTCTGCTTCTAATTTTTCCCGGTAATCAGGTTGCGAGTTAGAGTCTATTGAACGTTGTGATTCTTTTCCGGTCGCTACGCTTTCATACAATTCATTGAACACTGGTTTAGTAGCATCGCGGAATTTCTTCCACCAATCCAATGCACCACGCTGTGCAGTGGTAGAGCAGTTCGCATACATCCAGTCCATGCCATTTTCAGCCACTAATGGCATCAGTGATTGTGTCAACTCTTCTACTGTTTCATTGAAGGCTTCGCTTGGGGTATGACCTTTTGCACGCAACACCTCATATTGTGCAGCAAAGATCCCTTGTATAGCGCCCATCAGTGTTCCTCTTTCGCCGGTAAGATCAGAGTACACTTCTTTTTTGAAATCAGTCTCAAACAAATAACCGCTTCCTACAGCAATACCTAATGCGATAACTCTGTCAAATGCTTTGCCAGTTGCATCCTGGTAGATGGCATAAGAACTGTTCAGGCCGCGTCCTTGCAGGAACATCCTTCTCAGCGATGTGCCGGAGCCTTTGGGGGCTACCAGGAATACATCTACATCTTTCGGGGGAATAATACCGGTTTGTTCGTTGAAAGTGATCCCGAAACCATGTGAGAAGTACAGCGCTTTGCCGGGTGTCAGATGTTTTTTAACGGTCGGCCATAAAGCGATCTGCGCAGCATCGCTCAGCAAATAACAGATGATCGTTCCTTTTTGCAAAGCTTCCTCAATTTCAAATAACGTTTCACCAGGTACGAATCCATCACGGATAGCTTTATCCCAGGTCTTTGAATCCTTGCGTTGACCCACGATCACATTGATACCATTATCTTTCTGGTTCAATGCCTGGCCGGGGCCCTGCACACCATAGCCGATCACAGCTACTGTTTCATTTTTCAATACCTGTTGTGCTTTGCTGAGTGGAAATTCTTCCCGTGTTACCACATTTTCTTCCACTCCGCCGAAATTTAGCTTTGCCATTGTTATTTGTTTTTGGTTGATTATTGTTTGTTTAGTTATTTGTTCTCCATAATGACCGTATCGCTGCTGCACATTCTTCTAAAAAGGCAGCATCCTCTTTACTGAAAGCATTCTTCGTTTCACTTTCTGCATCAATAGTTCCAGTGATCGTTCCGTTATTTTCACTAAATACAGGCACAATGATCTCTGATTCGGTATTGGTGAATGTCAGCAGGTAATCCTCATCTGATTTGGCGTCGTTCACTATCACTGTTTTCTTTTGAATAACAGCTTTACCATTTAATCCTTTGTCTTTTGGAAACGAAGTAAAGACCGGTTCTGTTCTTCCTGCACAGGAAATAATGGATATCTCCGATTCTTTTACGTCATAAAGACCCACCCATGAGTAGTTACCTGCCAAACGGATCTTATCAGCGATCAGTTTAGCTTTTTCTTTCCTTGGACGGTCGCTTTGTAATATGTCAGCAAAAGATATTTTCTCCATAACAGGTTATTCTTTCAGTTACATGCTGAAAACCTTCTCGTTTTCATTCAGGAACTCATTTTCTATGGCACCTTCCCCCGGTTCGCGGTACTCAAACTCTTTTAATTTTTCATGGAAGCCGTCACTATCTTTAATGATCGCTACCCTTGCACTGCGGACAAACTCGATCAGGCCATAAGGTTCCAGCACTTTGATCAGATTATCTGTCTCTTCTCTGTGGCCGGCTACTTCAAATACAGTATAATCTTTTCGGATCACTACGGCTTTGGCGCCATGCTCACGCAACAGTCTTTCTACTTTTACTTCTTCAGCAATGATATCCGTCGGGACCTTATATAATGCCAGTTCCTGCCATACGATCTCTTCCTGTGTGTTATAATATGCTTTCAACACCTCTACCTGTTTTTCGATCTGGCGGCAAAGCTTTCTTACCACGTCTTCTGTTTCATTGATCACAATAGTGAATCTGTGAACACTATCCACTTCGGAGGGAGAAGTGTTCAGGCTTTCGATATTGATCTTTCGCCTGGAGAAAATGATCGCAATACGGTTCAGCAGACCAATCTGGTTCTCGGTGTAAACGGTGATAGTATATTCCTGTTTGAGCATGATTTTTACTTTTTAATTATCAAACCTCTTCTTTACATAAAACGATCTCTGCTACGCCTCGCCCCTGTGGTACCATCGGGAATACGTTATTTTCTTTTCCTACCATTACTTCCAGCAGAAAACTTCTTTTTGATCCCAGCAGTTCTTTTAAAGCGCCTTTAAGGTCTTTTCTTTCAGAAATGCTTTTGCCAGGAATGCCAAATCCCTTTGCCACCTGTACAAAGTCGGGGCTTTGGATATCAACAAATGAATATCTCTTTTCATGGAACAGCTGCTGCCATTGACGTACCATTCCAAGGAAATTATTATTGAGAATAATGATTTTTACATCCGGCTTGAACTGCATGATGGTACCCAGTTCCTGCAATGTCATCTGGAACCCGCCGTCACCAATGATAGCTATCGTTGTCCTTGAGGGATCGCCGTAAGAAGCCCCGATAGCTGCAGGCAAAGCATATCCCATTGTTCCCAGTCCGCCACTGGTAATATTGCTTTTCGACTGGTTGAATTTGGCATACCGGCATGCTACCATCTGGTGCTGGCCCACATCTGTTACGATGATCGCATCGCCCTTGGTTAATTCGTTTAATTCTTTGATCACTTCGCCCATTGTCAATACATCTCCGGCTGGGTTGAGTTCATCTTTTATTACTTTATCTTCTTCTTTTTGCTGGTGATCTTTGAAACGCTGCAGCCACTGTGGATAGACTTTCTGTTCGATCAGTTCTGTAAGCATAGGTAATGTCTCCTTACAATCACCCCAGACAGGAACTGTTGATTTTACATTCTTGTCTATTTCTGCAGGATCAATGTCAAGATGCACCACTTTTGCCTGCTTGGCATATTTATCCAATCTTCCTGTTACACGGTCATCAAAGCGCATACCGACAGCGATCAGTACATCGCATTCATTCGTGAGCACATTCGGTCCATAGTTGCCATGCATACCTAACATACCCATCGCTAATGGGTGATCAGTAGGAATAGCGCTCATTCCCATGATGGTCCATGCTGCAGGAGTGCCGGCTTTTTCTATGAATTGTTTAAATTCTTTTTCTGCTTTGCCCAGTATAACTCCCTGGCCAAAGATCACAAATGGCCTTTCCGCAGCATTGATGAGCCTGGCTGCTTCTTCCACATATTCTTTTCTTACAATGGGCTTCGGGCGATAGCTCCTGATATGTTCACATTTTTCGTAGCCTGTATAATCAAACTTCTGTAGCTGTGCATTCTTTGTGATATCAATTACCACTGGTCCGGGTCTTCCGCTGCCTGCGATATAAAAGGCTTTGGCCAACACCGAAGGTATTTCCGTGGCATCGGTTACCTGGTAGTTCCATTTGGTGACCGGTGTAGTGATGTTGATCACATCTGTTTCCTGGAAGGCATCTGTCCCTAACAAATGAGCAAACACCTGGCCGGTGATACATACAACCGGGGTAGAGTCTATCATTGCATCAGCCAGGCCGGTTACAAGATTGGTAGCGCCAGGGCCGCTGGTGGCAAATACAACACCGACTTTACCGGAGGCCCTTGCATAACCCTGTGCTGCATGGATAGCGCCTTGCTCATGACGGACAAGGATATGCTGGAGTCTATCATTGTAATCATACAGTGCATCATAGATAGGCATGATGGCTCCACCCGGATACCCGAAGATCGTTTCCACGCCCTCTGCCAAAAAAGCCTCAAGCACGGCGACCGAACCTGAAACAGAAGTTACTGTCTTTGTATCTGTTTTCGTTTGCTTTTTTGTCATTGCAAGAGTTTCCATGATCATTTTATTTTCTGTAAAAACTTAATAAATCTGTCGAGCCTATATTCGTAAATCCTGTTTGCCTGATCATCGTCACCAACTGACCACGATGGTAAGTCGAGTGATTGAACGTGTGGGCAAACATGACAAAGAACGGCGTTGTCATGTCTATACCATTCAGTCTTTTATAGGTCAATGATGTTTGCAACCGGCTTTCGTCAAAACCTGCTACATAGTCCTTTAGTTTCTGTGATGTTTTCTTCCACAATTCAATATGTTCTTCTTTTGAACCTTTGTAAGAAAACTGGATCCATTCCACAGGCTTTTCTTCAAATCGTTCCAGCCAAGCTTTTTCCGCACTGATAATATGCAGTACCGTTTCCCGGACGGTGTTAAAGCTGCTGATAATTTCTTTGTTCCATTGCTCTTCATCTAACTGTTCCAGCCAGCTGCATACTATGTTGTTTGCCCAGACATTGAAATCAGCCAGTAGTGTAAAATATTCTTTCGTCATGATCGTACTTTTCAGGCCTCATCTGTTACGCAGCCTTCGTCTGCCGGTTTTACACTTTGTGCATATTTATATAAAATACCTTTTGTCGCTTTTAGCTCTGGTTGCTTCCATTTCTTTCTTCTCTTTTCAATTTCCTTGTCGCTTACTTTTAATGAGAGTTTATTCTTCTTCGCATCAATTTTAATGATGTCATCATCTTTGACCAATGCGAGCAGCCCGCCTTCATGGGCTTCGGGAGTGATATGGCCTACGACAAATCCGTGAGTACCGCCACTGAACCTTCCATCGGTGATCAGGGCCACTGATTTACCTAGTCCTGCACCAATGATAGCGGATGTAGGTTTCAGCATCTCCGGCATACCAGGAGCGCCTTTGGGCCCAACATAACGGATCACCACTACATCGCCTGGTTTTATTTTCCCGGAGTTAATGCCATTGATCAGTTCAAACTCACCATCAAATACCCGGGCGGGTCCTTCAAATTTTTCACCTTCTTTACCGCTTATCTTGGCGACACTCCCTTTTTCAGCCAGGTTACCATACAGAATTTGCAGGTGCCCCGTTTTTTTTATGGGTTGCTCAAGCGGGTAAATAATTTTCTGTGTGTTAAAATCCAGACCCGGAACACCTGCTAAATTTTCTGCTACCGTTTTACCGGTCACTGTCAAACAATCGCCATGGAGCAAACCATTTTGCAATAGATATTTCATCACTGCCGGTACACCACCATGCTCATGCAGGTCCTGCATGAGATATTTTCCAGAGGGTTTGAAATCGGCTAACACGGGTACTATATCACTGATCTTTTGAAAATCATCTTGTGTTAATTTGATATTTACACTTTTTGCCATTGCAATCAGGTGCAATACTGCGTTAGTGCTTCCGCCCAATACCATAATGACGGTGATAGCATTTTCAAACGCTTTCTTTGTCATGATATCAGAGGGCTTAATATCTTTTTCCAGCAATAAACGAATGGCCTGGCCTGCTGCCGCACATTCTTTTTGCTTGTCTTCACTCAGGGCAGGATTGGAGGAAGAATAGGGGAGGCTCATACCTAATGCTTCGATGGCGGAAGCCATTGTATTGGCTGTGTACATGCCGCCACATGCACCCGCACCGGGACACGAATGTTGTACAATGCCTTTGAAATCTGCTTCGCTTAGTTGTCCGGCTATTTTTTGGCCCAATGCTTCAAATGCACTCACAATATTCAGGTCTTGTCCTTTATAATGCCCGGGAGCTATTGTACCACCATATACCATGATCGCAGGACGGTTCAGTCTTCCCATGGCTATCAATGACCCGGGCATATTCTTATCGCAACCGGGAACAGCTATCAATCCATCGTAATATTGAGCACCGCAAACGGCTTCTATCGAATCAGCAATGATATCACGGCTTACGAGTGAATAACGCATACCGTCAGTGCCATTACTCATACCATCGCTTACGCCGATCGTATTAAATATTAAACCCACCATGTCATTGTCCCACACACCTTGTTTGACCGTTTTGGCCAGGTCATTCAAATGCATATTGCATGTGTTGCCATCATAGCCCATGCTTACGATCCCTACCTGTGGTTTCTTCAGGTCTTCGTCTGTCAGCCCTATTCCGTAAAACATAGCCTGCGCTGCTGGCTGTGTCGGGTCCTGCGTGATCGTCTTTGAGTATTTATTGAGTTCTGCCATTTCTGATTAATAGTTTATCGGGTACTGATAAAAAAAGACCCGCCTATTGGGAGGCGGGTCTTTGTATTTCGTTTAGTTATTGTAAAACTAGGCACCACCTCCCGTTGAAGCAGATATAATAATGACCACCACAATAATCATTCTGGCTACAAGAGAGATCACATTATATTTTTTGCCCTTCAACATAGAGTGTATGCACTGCGAATATACACCCGCCGGTCGAAAAAAGAACTAAGGCAAGCAATTATTTTTTATATGATAGTTGATTTTCTCAACTCAATATTCTCCTTCTTCACCGATGCAGGTATCTTTCCTGATACGTAGTCGCTGATCAGTTCACCGATCGTTGAAGTGAAATAGAAATTTACCGGGTCAATATCTTTTGTCACGAAACTGTTTTCCAATGTCCAGTTAACGGCTTCACGCACCAATGCTGCTTCCTGCGTCAGGGAGAGGTATTCGAGCAACATGGCTCCTGATAAGATGGAACCCAGCGGATTGGCGATATCTTTTCCGGCCGCCTGCGGATAAGAGCCATGGATCGGTTCGAATAATACAGTTCCTTTTCCAACAGAAGCAGAGGGCATCAGTCCTAATGAACCGCTTAATACACTGGCTTCATCACTGATGATATCGCCAAACATGTTTTCTGTGAGAACGATGTCAAATTGCTTTGGATTGAGAATGATCTGCATGGCAGCATTGTCAACGAACATATATTCAACGGTGACATCCGGATACTCTTTTGCAATATCCTGTACTACTTTTCTCCACAACCTCGATGTCTCCAGCACATTGGCTTTGTCAACCAGCGTTAATTTCTTTCTGCGTTCAGGCTTTTGTGCAAAATGAAAAGCGAGATGAGCGATCCTTTCGATCTCTTCTCTCGTATAAATGCAATCGTCAGAGGCCTGTGTGCCTTCCGCATTGATCTCTTTTTTGCCAAAATAGATGCCGCCTGTCAGCTCACGGAAAATGATGAAGTCAACTCCTTCTAATTGTTTGGCTTTTAACGGCGATAAATGCTGCAGCGAAGCATAGGTACTGATAGGGCGGAGGTTCGCATATAGCTGTAGCGATTTCCTCAGTTTTAGTAAGCCCTGCTCTGGTCTTACTTTGGCAGTAGGGTCGTTATCATATTTGGGATGACCAATCGCCCCGAATAGCACAGCATCGCTGTTAAGGCATGATTCGATAGTTTCGTCCGGTAGGGGGTTGCCGGTTTTATCAATGGCCACAGCACCCATCAGGCAATAAGTATAGTCAAACTCGTGGCCAAAACGTTCGGCAATTGCATTCAGCACTTTAACCGATTGCCTCGTCACTTCCGGCCCGATGCCATCACCTTCTATCACTGTTATATGTTTCTTCATATTTCGAAAGCCAAAGGCCTTTTAAAGTTTCTGGTATTAAATAACGTGCTCCTTTTCGTAGTTGCTGATCTCTTCCTTAATGCTCAGCAGATAATCAATATCATCATAGCCATTCAGCAGGCATGTCTTTTTATAGTTGTTGATGTCAAAACTTTCTTTTTCGCCTGAGGAAACGATACTGATATATTGTTCCGGTAAATTCACTTCAATTTCTGTGGCCGGATTTTGTTCAATGGCAGCAAACAGTTTCTGCAGGAAATCTTCGCTGACGGTCACAGGAAGCAGGAAGTTGTTCAGCGCATTGTTTTTAAAAATATCAGCAAAGAAGCTGCTGACCACTACATCAAAACCGCCATCTTTGATCGCCCATGCTGCATGTTCCCTGGAAGAGCCGCAGCCAAAATTTTTTGCAGCCACTAATATACTTCCACGGTAAGCCGGTTTATTTAAGGAAAAATCTCTTTTGGGTTTTGTTTCATCATCATTTTCATATCTCCAGTCACGGAACAGGTTCTTGCCAAAACCTTCTCTGCTGGTCGCTTTTAAAAAGCGTGCAGGGATGATCTGGTCAGTATCCACATTCTCCATATTCAGTGGCACTGCAGTCGATCTGATTATGCTGATTTGTTTGCTCATTTGCTTGCAGGATCAATTATTGACTAACTCACTTTTACTGTAATATTCCCTGATATCGCCTACTTCTCCGGTAATGGCGGCTAATGCTGCCGTTAACGGGCTCGCTAAAAATGTTCTTGCATTAGGCCCTTGTCTTCCTTCAAAGTTCCTGTTGGAAGTAGAGATGCAATATTTGCCGGCAGGAATTTTATCTTCATTCATTCCAAGGCAAGCGCTGCAGCCGGGCTGCCGGAGTATAAAACCGGCCGCAGCAAATATTTTATCAATGCCTTCTTCAATGGCTTGTTTTTCTACCTGTTTGCTTCCGGGAACGATCCATACTTCCACGTCGTCAGCTTTGTGTTTGCCTTTTACAAAACCGGCTACCATTCTCAGGTCCTCAATTCTCGAATTGGTACAACTGCCGATGAAGACGTAATCCACTTTCTTCCCTTTGATATTCGCACCGGGCTGAAGACCCATATAAGCCAGCGACTTTTCAAAAGATGGCTTTTCTTTTTCATCTACTTCGTTCAAAGCGGGCACATGGCCGCTTACGCCAATACCCATACCCGGATTGGTACCATAAGTGATCATCGGCTCAATATCCTCAGCTTTGATGTTTATTTCTTTATCAAATACTGCATCGGCATCGCTGTATAATGTTTTCCAATAGGCTAATTTCTTATCCCATTCTGCACCTGCAGGAGCGAACTTTCTTCCTTTTATATAACCAAACGTGATTTCATCAGGGGCGATCATACCGCAACGGGCGCCCATTTCAATGCTCATGTTACAGATCGTCATTCTGGCTTCCATGGAAAGTGAACGGATAGCTGAACCAGCAAACTCAACTGCATAACCTGTAGCGCCACTGGCAGTGATCTGCGATAATATATAGAGAACAATGTCCTTACTTACTACTCCTTTGTTCAGTTTGCCATCAATGCTGATTCGCATCAGTTTAGGTTTGCTTTGCATCAAACATTGCGTGGCCAATACCATTTCTACTTCGCTGGTGCCAATACCAAAGGCAATGTTGCCAAATGCACCATGGGTAGATGTATGGCTGTCGCCGCATACGATCGTCATTCCCGGCTGCGTGATACCGAGCTCGGGCCCTATAACATGAACAATGCCCTGGAACGGGTGTCCAAGGCCATACAATTCTATACCATGTTCTGCACAATTCTTCTTCAATGCCTCTACCTGCAGCCTCGATAATTCCTCTTTGATAGGTAAGTGCTGGTTAAGGGTAGGTACATTATGATCGGCAGTAGCAACGACCTGCTGCGGACGAAAAACTTTGATGCCCCTCTTATTCAGTCCTGCAAATGCCTGCGGGCTGGTCACTTCGTGAATGAAATGGGTATCAATGTAAAAAACGGATGGGCCGCCATCAATCGTTTTGACGACATGTTTGTCCCAGATCTTTTCAAATAATGTTTGTCCCATTGCTGTTTTTTAAAAATAGCATGATGTAGAAACATCACGCTTTCCAAAACTATCTGCTTAAGAGAAAATCCTTATGTTGTGATAACTGTGGTCTCAAAACTTTTTGCCATCGCCTGCAGGTCTGCATCTTCCACTTCTTTTTTCCTGTCCGCTACTTTCAGAAACTCGGCATATAATACATCGACATCATTCCGGTTGAATTGGTACCCTAACTTGTGAAAACGGTGGGCTAATGCACTTCTTCCGCTTCTCGCTGTCAGTACGATCTTAGAACCATCCGCACCTACCTCTTCAGGGGCTATAATCTCATAGGTCTGCGCATCTTTCAAAAATCCATCCTGGTGAATCCCGGATGAATGAGAAAATGCATTGCTTCCCACTATCGCTTTATTGGCCTGTACCGGCATCCTCATGGTATCGGATACGAGGCGGCTGATCGGATTCAACTGCTGTGTTTTGATATTGGTGTAGTAGCCAAGTGTATGATGCTGTTTCAGGATCATCACTACTTCTTCTAATGAAGTATTACCCGCCCTTTCACCAAGGCCATTAATAGTACATTCTATTTGTCTGGCCCCATTTAAAACACCAGAAATGGAGTTAGCAGTAGCCAAGCCCAGATCGTTATGACAATGACAACTGATGATGGCCTTGTCTATGTTCGGTACATTATTAATAAGATAAGCGATCTTTTCACCGTACTGATGCGGTAAACAATAGCCGGTAGTATCCGGAATGTTCACCACCGTGGCGCCGGCTTTGATGACTGCTTCGATCACCCTGGCGAGATACTCATTATCCGTGCGACCGGCATCTTCTGCATAGAACTCTACATCATCTACAAAGTTCTTTGCCCACTTTACGGCCTGAATGGCTCTTTCAAGTATTTCCTCCCTTGTGGCATTGAATTTTGCCTTGATATGAGAATCAGATGTTCCGATGCCTGTATGAATACGTGGGCGAACAGCTCCTTTTAATGCGGCTGCCGCGGTCTCAATATCTTTTTCGACGGCACGGCTGAGTCCACAGACCGTAGCATGTTTGATTACTTTGGCGATCTCCTGTACGGAAGCAAAGTCCCCAGGAGAAGAAATGGGGAACCCCGCTTCGATAATATCAACACCTAAATCCTCGAGGGCCAGCGCCAGTTCGATCTTTTCACCGGCATTCAGCTTGCATCCCGGTACCTGCTCTCCGTCACGAAGAGTGGTATCAAAGATGTGGATTTTTTTATCAGCCATAATTAATTGATATATTGGGTAAGAAAGCAGGCTGCTTATTTTTGTATTGCTTGCTATGGAAAAAGTTAATAAACAACCTGCCCTGCCAAGTTACCGACATGGCAGCGGCTGGTGAAACTAAAATGACCCTGGTTTTACACGATTGAAAAGGGCCAAAATGCCCTGAAAGCCTTTACTGTCAAGGATTTTAAATAAGAGGAATTACGATGCCCAACCGCTCAACAGATGCCCTGTTTCAACTGGTAAAATCGCTGGAAAAGTCCGAAAAAAGGAATTTCAAGCTATTTGTCAGGAGGAATAGTGCCAGTGAGAACCTGAAGATCATACAACTTTTTGACGCTCTTGATAAAATGAATGAGTACGACGAAACCGTCTTACTGAAGAAAAATAAGGCGATCAGCAAGCAGCAATTGTCCAATATCAAGGCCCATTTATATAAACAAATACTTTCCAGCCTCCGTATCATCAAGGATGAGGACAACATAGACATACAACTCCATGAACAAATGGACCATGCCCGGATACTGTATAACAAAGGGCTCTATCACCAGACCCTGAAAGTGCTGGACAGGATGAAGGAATTGGCTAAAGTCCATAACCAGCTTACTTATCTGCAGCAGGTGCTGTTCTTTGAAAAAAAGATCGAGGCGCTCTACATCACCAGGAGTATGAAGAACCGGGCTGATCAGCTTTCAGCCGATTCCCTGGCGGTGGATTGCCAGCTTTCGCTGGTTACCAGACTCTCCAATCTTTCCCTGCAATTATATAGCTGGTATATTCAGCATGGCCATGCCCGCCATAAAGAGGATGAAACAGAACTAAAAGAGTTTTTGGCCAATCATTTACCGGAAGAGGCAAAGATGGCCAAAGGCTTCTACGAAAGATTGTACTTGTACCAGAGTTATTGCTGGTACACTTTTATCCGGCAGGATTTTTTGCAATACTACCGCTACACGCAAAAGTGGGTTGACCTTTTTGAGGAGCAACCTGCCATGATAGAAGTAGAGACAGGCAACTACATAAAAGGTATGCACAACCTGATGGGGGCACATTTTGACCTGCTGAACCCTAAAAAGCTGGCTGAAACCATTGAAGAGTTTGAAAAATTTGCTCATAGGAAAGTAGTGGTACAGAACGATAACAACCGCATTCTCGTTTTTACCTACTTATATACTTCCAAGATCAATCTTCATTTCCTGGAAGGCAGATTTGCCGACGGATTGAAGCTGGTCCCTCATATTGAAGAAAAACTGAAAGAATATGAATTGTACCTTGACCGCCATCGTGTACTGGTGTTTTATTATAAAATAGCCTGTTTGTACTTTGGCAGCGGGAATAATGAAAAGACCATTCTTTATTTAAGCAAGATCATCAATCAGAAAACGGACCTGCGTACCGACCTGCAATGTTATGCCCGGCTGCTTCACCTGATCGCCCATTATGAATTGGGCAATTTTGAGTTGCTGGAATACCTGACAAAATCGGTGTATCGCTTTATGGCCAAGATGGGTAGTCTTAGCCAGGTAGAAGAAGAAATGTTCAGGTTCCTGCGGCATTCCTTTGCTGTAGGCGCCCAAACTTTGAAACCGGAATTTGAAAAATTATTGGAAAAGCTGAAACAATATGAAGGTAACCCGCAGGAAACAAGAGCTTTTGCCTACCTCGATGTCATCTCCTGGCTGGAAAGCAAGATCAACGGCGTACATGTGCAGGATGTGATCCGGGAAAAGTATAAAAGAAAAAAGAAGAATATAGTCCCGGAAGACTGACCTTTTATATATGTGGAAATCATCTCCCCATTTGTGAAATAATTCTGCCTGTTCTGAACTTTTTACTCCCTACTTTTGCGCAATTTGTCTAAAAGCAGATTGCAATAAAATAATGAGCGAAAAACAACGTCCCGCTATTCTTGTATTGGCTGATGGAACAGTATGCCAGGGCAAGGCATTTGGGGCCATTGGCATTACCACAGGTGAAATTTGTTTTAATACCGGTATGACCGGTTACCAGGAAGTTTTTACCGATCCCAGCTATTATGGGCAGATACTGATCATGAATACGGTACATGTCGGTAACTACGGAGTGAAGGATAAAGATGTGGAGTCAGATAGTGTGAAAATAAGGGGTTTGATCGGCCGCAACCTCGAAGACCAGTACTCCAGAAAACTGGCCAACGGCTCGTTGGAAGATTACATGAAAGCAAATAAGATCGTTTCAATAGAGGGGGTGGACACAAGGGCATTGGTAGCACATATCCGCACCAAAGGCGCCATGAACTGTATCATCTCTTCAGAGATCACCGATGTGGAATTGCTGAAAAAGAACCTGGCCAGCGTACCGGATATGAATGGCCTCGAACTGGCTTCTCATGTAAGTACCAAACAACCTTATGAAATGGGCAATGCTGATTCGAAGGTCAGGATAGCTGTGATGGATTACGGGGTAAAACAACATATACTGCACTGCATGGTGGACAGGGGGGCTTATGTAAAAGTGTTTCCGGCCAAAACAAAACTGAAGGACGTAAAAGATTTCAGGCCCAATGGCTACTTTATATCCAATGGCCCCGGCGATCCGGCCGCTATGGATTATGCAATTGATACCGTAAAGGAAATAATGAAAGAAGATAAACCGGTATTTGGTATCTGCCTTGGCCACCAGTTGCTGGCGCTTGCCAATGGTATTCCTACTTTTAAAATGCATCATGGGCACCGCGGATTGAATCACCCGGTTAAGAACCTGATAACGGGCAAATGCGAGATCACTACGCAGAACCATGGTTTTGGCGTTGATCCCGAAGCAGTAAAAAAAGCATCACATATTGAGGTGACGCATCTGAACCTGAACGACCAGTCAATAGAAGGGATCAGGATAAAAGATAAACCTGCTTTCTCAGTACAATACCATCCCGAAAGTACACCGGGGCCGCATGATTCGAGATATTTATTTGACGAGTTCATTAAACTGATAGAAGGACAGAAAAACTAAATAATACCGGCCTCTGTATTGTATCGGGTAATTTCGGTGTGAAACATAAAATCATTTGATATAAATTGCCGCTCTGACAAGCGGCTTTTTTATGTTCACTGAATTAGAGACAGCAAGATTCTTATTGAAGCGGATACAGCCAGAAGACCAGGCCTTTATCTTCAAAGGGCTTAGTGACCCGCAGGTGATACCTTTTTATGGTGTGCAATACAAAACCTTCGAAGAAACAAAAGAGCAGATGGAATTTTATGAAAGGATCCTTCATGAAAGAACAGGTTGTCATTGGAAGATAGTGGAGAAGGCAAGTCTTCAGCCTGCAGGTGTCTGCGGTTTTAATGGCTATCAGCTGCTGCATGAAAAAGCAGAAATAGGGTATTGGTTATTGCCTGGTTTTTGGAAAAAAGGTGTCATGCAGGAAGTGTTACCGGTTATGATCGGTCATTTATTCTCGGATTGGAAAATACACCGCCTGGAATCAGTGATCGAAGAAGGAAATGATGCAAGCTGCCGGCTTTCAGAAAAACTCGGATTCAGGCTCGAAGGAATGTTGAGGGAAAGCGAGATAAAATATGGTAAGCGCATCAGCCTTTTGATGTACAGCCTGTTGTCAACCGATCCTCGCTGACCAGATGAATGATTTACTGTAATTTTACTTTTATGAAAATAGCCATCATCAACGGTCCTAACCTGAATCTTCTTGGTAAAAGAGAAACGGATATCTATGGCAATATGTCTTTTGATAAATTCCTGGAGCAATTAAAAGCAAAATACCCGCAGGTGGTTTTTTCCTATTTCCAGAGTAATATTGAAGGCGAACTGATCAATGAGATACAAAAGGCCGGTTATGAATATAACGGAATCGTTTTAAACCCGGCCGGTTATACACATACATCCGTAGCAATAGGAGATGCGATTGCTGCTATTAAGGCCCCGGTAATAGAAGTGCATATATCTAACGTTCATGCAAGGGAGGATTTCAGAAAGCTATCTCATGTTTCCGGTAAGGCTGCAGGCAGCATATTTGGTCTTGGATTAAAGGGATATGAGTTGGCTGTTGAATACCTGCTCTCACGGACATCCTGAGGCCTGCTTTGGCTTTAATTTTGCGCATAAATCTGTGCACTTTTTCGTTATTCAGTGGTACCTGCAAAACTTTTTATATGCGTTTCTTTTTAAGCTTGCTTCTTTTTGTCTCACTCAATTCTTACAGTCAGTGGAAGGATTTTGTTATTAGTGTCAGGGGGGATACGCTTAACAGGGTGGATATGAAGGGAAAAAAACAGGGTCCATGGGTTGTCAATGTGCCCGATCTGCGTGGAGAAAGAGGCTACGAGGAAGAGGGGTATTTTGAAAATGATCTGAAAGAAGGGACCTGGAAGCGGTTTTCATTACAAGGTGTAAAGATCGCTGAAGAGAATTATCGCTGGGGCAAACTGAATGGTCGTTGCAGGTATTATACCTATAACGGTGGTTTATTGAGAGAAGAGAACTGGAGGGCAATGGATCCATTACGGCAATATGATACGGTAGCAGTATATGACATAAAAGATCCGACTAAAATGGTAGGTGAAGTAGTAGTGAAGAATGAAGGAATATCTATGAGGCACGGGACGTGGAATTATTATGACCCGGTGGAGGGAGTGATCGTTCAAACAGAAAAATACCAGCTGAACAAACTGGTAACAGACGATGGGGAAGTAATAGATGACGAACTGAAGCCGATGGGTATCGGGAAAGGTAAGATGGCTTCAGATACTGCCGGTAAAAAAGCCATGACAAAACCCCGGGCGATACTTGATTACGAAAAAAAGAATTCAGGGAAAAAGAAGATAAAGGCAAGAGATGGGAGCACCTCCGGATATCAATAGATGTACGCTTCTTTATTTATTCGCATCAAAATAGTTTCTGAAAAAAAGCAATTGATATCTTACGGCATTAGCCCAGTAGTTCCAGTCATGCTTTCCGGGTCTTTCAATATACTCATGCGGGATATTTAATTTCAGCATCTTTTCATGTAATGCATGATTGATACCATAAAAAAAATCTTCAGTGCCGCAATCAAAGATGATAGCAATTGAATCTGCGGGGTATTTTTCTACCACATTCATTACCGAATATTTCTTCCAGTTATCTGCATATTGAACAGTATCGCCGATCCTTTTCATAATATCAAACTTATTCCGGGAAGAATATAGCTCCACACCGCCACTCATGCTGCCGCAGCCGCCGAACATATCTGCATGGCGAAATCCCAGGAACAAACCGCCATGCCCGCCCATACTTAGTCCTGTAATGGCCCTCGCTTTCCTGCTCCTGATCGTGGAATAATGTGCATCTATATAAGCAGGAACTTCTTTGGAAATATATGTTTCATAGCGCATGGCAGAATCAACCGGGCTGTCAAAATACCAGCTGCTGTAATGCCCGTCAGGACAAACGATCATCAATCTATACTCGTCTGAATATTTTTTTAACTCCGGTACTTTGGTTATCCAGTTACTGAAATTGCCACTCCACCCATGAAGCAAATAAACAACAGGGAGAGATGTATTCTCGTCCTGCACCATCGCCGGACGAATCACAACACATTTGATATCCTTTTTCATGGTAGTGCTGTAGATAGTTATAGTATCCACAGTAGCCGCTTTGAGTATTGAGCAGCAGGCTGTTGAAAGAATAAGAAAAATTAATAATCGTCTCATCAGAAATTTTTTTTGCAGGTTCAAGTTACTTAATATATTTTTGATATCAAATTGATATCAAACAATTCTATATATGGAAAAGATAGTTAAACCTGTTTCTGGCTTTGTCGCATTGGTAGCGTCACTGGTTGCATTGGGCGTTTCAATTTATTTATTCGTTACGACGGCAAAGATTGCTGAGCAGGAGGGTAAGCCCGAAATATGGATGATAGTATTTGGAATAGTATTGATAATAGCCTCTATTTTACTTTTAAAAGGACTGATGATCGTCAATCCCAATCACTCCAGAGTGCTGAATTTCTTTGGGAAATACGTAGGTTCTGTTAAATCCAATGGGTTGTTTTTTGTGAATCCGTTTTATGCAACACATAAAATATCCCTGCGTGCAGAGAACCTGGAAAGTTCTAAACTGAAGGTAAATGATAAGATGGGTAACCCTATCGAGATCGCAGCCGTCATTGTATGGCAGGTAGGCGATACATACAAGGCGGCTTATGAAGTAGCTGATTTCAGGGATTATGTCAATAAGCAAAGTGAAGCGGCATTACGTCACCTGGCCAATAGTTTTCCTTATGATAACCTGGAGGATGAACATGCAAGCATTACTTTACGGGAAGGCGGCGAGAAAGTAAATGAAATGCTCGAAAAGGAATTGACTGAACGACTGTCTCCGGCAGGTATCGTTATCAGGGAGGCGAGGATCAGCCACCTGGCCTATGCACAGGAAATAGCTGGAGCCATGTTGCAGCGCCAGCAGGCGACCGCGATAGTAGCTGCCCGCACAAAAATTGTGGAAGGCGCTGTAGGCATGGTAGAGATGGCATTGGAAATGCTGTCCAAAAAGCAGATCGTTGAACTCGATGAAGAAAAGAAAGCGGCCATGGTTAGTAACCTGATGGTTGTGCTGTGTGGTGAAAGAGGCGCACAGCCTGTATTGAATACTGGAACCTTATATCAATGATAGTTGAATTTAAATCCAGTCTGTGAGCGATAAGAAATCATTTGTATTAAGGATCGATACTGACACCTATAAAGCCCTGGAGAAATGGGCGGCGGATGAGTTTCGTAGTGTCAATGGCCAGATAGAATGGATATTATCGCAGAAGCTTAAAGAAGCGGGTCGCATAAAAGATCCGGCATCGGGTACAACACGAACATCCGGTAAAAAGGATCAATGACCCTTTTCATACTTCAATAAAAAAGCCATTCATAAGATAGAATGGCTTTTTTATTCTATTAAATGATCGTGTCTGAACCAGTAATCAGCTCCTGCTATTCTTCTTCCAGTTCTTCTCTAAGTTCCTGGCTTATCTTTACCAGCACTTTATCTATCCGGTGCCCGTCCATATCCATGATCTCAATAGAGAAGTCCTTCCAGTCTAATTTATCACCCGTATGGGGAATGCGTTCCAGCTTATGTAAAATGAAACCTGCCAGCGTATCAAAATCCTGTTCACCTTCATGCATCCATTCGGCTTTTTCAAATTTGGTGAGAAAGTCATAGAACGGTATCTGCGCATCTACCAGGTAACTTCCGTCCTCTCTTTCTTTTACTTCGTAATCCTCTATATCCGGCTGTGGTATCTCCCCGATGATCGCTTCAAGAATATCATTTAGTGTGACCATACCCAGGATGCTTCCGTATTCATCCACAATAAAACACGAATGGATCTTCGATTCCCTGAATTTTTCCATCACCTGGAAGGGAGTATTGTTTTCCGGAACAAATAAAGCAGGCTTCATCATCTCTTTGAAAGCAACACTGTCCGGGCTCACATAGAGGTCTTTGATGGAAACCACGCCTTTGAGCTCGTCAATACTGCCATCGCAGATAGGATAAACAGAATGGGGCTCCGTGGTGATCTTTTCTTTGATCTTTTCTTCCGTATCATCCAGGTTGAACCAGATGATATCGCTGCGGTGTGTCATCAGCGAGGTGATATTGCGGTCACCAAGATGGAATACCCGGTTGATGATCGTTTGCTCGGCTTCATCGATCGTACCGGCTTCAGTTCCTTCCGTGATCATGGTCTTGATCTCTTCTTCTGTTACAGCATCATCTTTTCCTCTTTTGATATTAAAAATGCTGAAGAAGATATTGCTTACTTTATTCAGCAACCATACAAAAGGGTGGGTGATCCTGGCAAAGACATTGACAGGGACAGCCACCAGCTTGGCGATCTTTTCAGCCCGCAGCAGGCCGATCCGTTTGGGTATCAACTCCCCAAAGATGATAGAAAGAAAAGTAACAATAACAACGATAATGGTGGTGGAGATCGTTTCGGCATATTGTTTCAGCAACCCGATCTGTTCAATATAGGGTTGAAGGTTCTTGCTGAACTTTTCTCCTGAATATACACCCGTAAGGATCGAGATCAGCGTAATACCGATCTGGACAGCGGATAAGAATATTTCTGGGTTATTGGAGAGTTGCAGGGCTTTTTTGGCATTAATGTCGCCTTTCTCCGCCTGGCTTTCGAGCCTTGCCTTCCTGGCCGACACAAGGGCTATTTCAGCCATGGTAAATAATGCGTTGATAAAAATGAGAAAGCCCAGTATAAATATTTCCATTAAGGGGATATCGTTGGTTGGTTATCGAAGATAGTAAATCCATACCGGTTGTTGAATAGTTTGCCGGTCAATGTACCGATCAGCAGCCCGATCAGTGATCCTGCCAGTATATCTGCCGGATAATGAACGCCTACATATATTTGTGCATACGCAATAAGCCCGGCCCAGGCAAACGCCATCCACGCCCATTTTTTTATAAAAGGATAGAACGTGATGAAAATAAACGTTGCCATCCCAAAATGATTGGCCGCATGATTGGAGGTAAAACTGTACCCGCCTGAACATTGTGATACGAGCAGCCTCACACGATAGTAAAAATCAGGATCACCACAGGGCCTTAATCTTTCAAAATTGTGTTTAAAAAGATAAGTGCCGGTCATATCTGTAAGGGAAACGGTTACAATAAAAAGCAGTACCCACCAGCCTCCTTTGGCTTTAAAATTCAGCAATACAAAAACAAGAAGAAAAAGATACAAAGGAGCCCAGTTGACCCCGTTTCGTAAAAAAGGCATCAGTACATCGAAAAAAGAGTTGGTCAAAACACTGTTCAGTTGAATGAACAGCCACTGGTCCCATTCTTTCAGTCTTTCCAGGATGGATATTTGCAAAAAAATCAACATGTTCTGCAAAAATACCAATTGCTGTTCTATTAAACAGGCTGATCGGGTAAGATTAACAAAGCGCAGTTGCTAAACAGCTATAAATTCTCTTCTTTTGTATTCTTTTCTCAAAGGTTACTGGCCGGAAAATGTTACGAAAGTATAAGGTCCCGAAAACGATATTATGGGTGATCAACCTGCTGCTGATCTTCCTGCTGATCTTTACCTTGTTCAGGGTGGTGACCTATTTTGCTTTTAAGCCTAAAGGACTTTCTTTTACAGATCTTATTCCTTCTTTCCTGATGGGGATCCAGTATGACCTGCGATGGATATCCATTATTCTTTTGCCGATAGTCGTCACGAGCATGATGCCGCAATTCTCACCATTTTATTCATCCCGGAATAAAAAATGGTGGACATGGTACCTTGCTGTCGTCACATTCATTGTGTTTATTTTCTTTGCCGCCGACTTTGGCAGCTTTTCCTATAACCAGACAAGAGTGGACGCCGGCGCCATGAATTTCGCAGAGGACTTCAGCATATCCTGGCAGATGATGTGGCAAACCTACCCGATGATATGGATGCTTCTTGGTTTGATCATTGCCGTATTATTATTCCGGTGGATGTACCATAAAAGCCATTGGCGGGTGATCAACAGAACAGATGGGTTAGGCATTCCTTACCGGCGTAAGTTTTTTATTATGGCTGCGCTTATTCTCGGGCTTTTTGTATATGGCCGCTTATCCTGGCCGCCGCTGACATGGAAACATTGTTTTGTTTTCCGCGATAACTTTAAATCATACCTCGCACTAAACCCGTTACAGAATTTTTTTGCCACTTTGCGGCTGCGTGCACCGGAATACAACGAGCAAAAAGCCAGGGAGTCGTTCCCGCTGGTGGCCGATTGGATGCAGTTGCCGGATAAGAAGAACTTTTCATACCGGAGAGTGATATCACCGGGCAGCCATGCGCTGGAAAGCCGGCCGAATATTGTGCTGGTAATGTGTGAATCGTTCAGTATGTACAAAAGCAGCATGAGCGGCAACCCGCTGAAGACAACACCCTTCTTCGATTCGATGACGGCAAAAGGGATATTCTTCGAACGTTGTTTCTCCCCGCATTTTTCGACGGCCCGCGGTTTGTTTGCCATCGTCACAGGCATTCCTGATGCACAGCAATTCAAATTCTCTACCCGTAACCCGCTGGCACTGGAACAGCATACTATCATTGATAATTTTGAAGGCTACAGTAAGCATTATTTTCTTGGCGGCAATCCTGAGTTCAACAATTTTGAAGGCCTGTTAAAAAATATTGATGGCCTGCAGATGCATACAGAAGGCAGTTTCTCTTCTCCTAAAGTAAACGTGTGGGGCATCAGCGATAAAGACCTGTTCCTTGAGGCGAATAATGTGTTTAAAAAGGAGAAGGCGCCATTCTTTGCTATTGTGCAGACATCCGACAACCACCGGCCCTATATGATACCGGAACATGATAGCGATTTTGTCAAAGTAGAAGTAGATGATGAAACATTACAGAAATACGGGTTTGAATCGCTGAACGAATACAATACTTTTCGCTATTCGGATCATTGCTTCAAAAAATTCATAGAAGCAGCAGGGAAGGAGGATTATTTTCACAATACCATCTTTGTATTTATCGGCGATCATGGCGTAGCCGGCAATGCTGATGCTATGTATCCGCCTGCCTGGACCGAATATAGGCTGACCGATGAGCATGTGCCGTTATTGTTCTATGCTCCTTACTTGCTGGCTCCGCAAAGGAGAAGCGAAGTCGTCTCGCAGATAGATGTGTTGCCTACTATTGCCGGGATGGTGCAACAACCCTATGT
This sequence comes from Chitinophagaceae bacterium, assembly GCA_016787135.1. Lineage (GTDB taxonomy): Bacteria > Bacteroidota > Bacteroidia > Chitinophagales > Chitinophagaceae > VBAT01. The sequence goes on from JAEUVK010000163.1 coordinate 67,390, forward strand.
GAACACTACACTGGGCCGCGACCTGCTGGACCCGGAGAAGAAGAATAATTTTGCTTTTATCACCAACACGGCCGGCAAGATCGGTATGGTGACTGACGATTTCTATTTTATCAGGAACCTGAATTTCCCGGATGAACAATTAGTGCCGGTCAGGTATAATGGCCTTTCTTATACCAAAGTGCAAAAAGATTCCGTTCAGCATCGATTATCTGAATTTACTTCCGCTTTTTTTGAAACGGCCAGGTATATGCTGATGAATAATAAGAAAGATTGAGGTGCCGGCAACAGATATGGATATACCTGATAACTGCACTTTGTTCCTTGTACCTTGAACCTTTAGGTTAATGCATCCCCTGTTCTCCCATCACTGTACAATCTTTTTTCTTTATCTGCCGGCTGACCGGTGATCTTCTTTGCTACAATGATCAGACGCGGCGATCTTTTTACATCATAGCTTCCAAGAGTGTAATCGCCAAAAACTTCCTGCACCTGCATACCCTGGAAGCTAAGCATGTCGGTAAAGTCGCCGAACGAAAATTTGGCTACCCTTTCAGTAAATGTCTGTGGCGTTTTTAACGAAGGATCTGTTATGCCGATTTGTTTATAAAAGTGATGAACGTCCTGCCATCTTTTTATTTCATAACGGATGCTGTTAAATTGTTTCGCTTCTTCAGGTACCAGGTGATCTTCTGCATAATGTACATTCAGGTAATCGATCACTATGATCCCACCCGGTTTCAGGCTGCGGGCAATAGTGCGGATAGCCGCATCATGTTCCCTTCTCGTTCTGAAATAGCCAAAGCTGGTGAAGAAATTAAAAGCGTAATCAAAATAATTGCCCAGGAAGGGAAGACGCATATCGTGTACAAAAAAATGGAGATGCTCATTTTCAAATTGACTGGCAAACGCAATGCTGGATAACGAGATGTCAATACCTGTGACATCGGCGCCCAGGCGGGCCAATATCCTGCTATGCCTTCCTTTGCCGCACGCAACATCAAGCACTCTGCTTCCATATTTTAGTTGCAAATGACCAGCCAGTTTCAGGATAAAAGCTTCTGCTTCCTTTTCATCTCTTTCAAAATAAAGCTTGTGATAATAAGGAGAGTCAAACCATTCTTCATACCATGCTGAACCGGCCATACCAGTAGATTTTGACAAATGTAAAGGGGAAAATGTTTATCCCCACAGGCGGGTACAAGAAGGCCGGAGGCTCCGAAAACCGTATTTTTGCTATCCGAACAAAAACAACCACCTGTGGCACTGATCAAGAGTATATCCGGTATCCGGGGAACTATCGGAGGCATACCCGGCGAAACTTTATCCCCTGTTGACATCGTCAAATTCACGGCAGCATACGGCAGCATCGTTTCGAATAACAAACCCGCTAAGATTGTTATAGGACGTGATGGCCGTATCAGTGGAGGTATGGTTCGTGATCTTGTTGTCAGCACTTTGACCGCCTTGGGTATTGATGTGATCGATCTTGGACTTTCTACCACACCTACTGTTGAACTTGCCGTTAAGATGGAAAAAGCCAATGGAGGCATTATCCTTACCGCCAGCCATAATCCCAAAGAATGGAATGCACTCAAACTGCTGAACAGCGAAGGAGAATTCATTTCTGCAGAGGAGGGAGCCCTGGTGTTAAAGAAAGCTGCCGCTGAAGATTTTGTTTTTGCGGGAGTCGATAAGCTGGGTCATGTAAAGCAGGATAACAGCTATCTTGAAAAACATGTAGAGGCGGTAGTAAATTATCCATTGGTAAATGCAGGCGCTATTGCCAAAATGAATTTTAAGGTAGTGGTGGATGCGGTGAATTCTACCGGTGCAACGTATATCCCGGCTTTGCTGAAGGCGCTGGGAGTAAATGAAGTGATTGTGCTGAATGCCGAAGTGAATGGAAAGTTTGCGCATAACCCCGAGCCACTACCTGAACACCTTACGCAATTAAGCAATGAGGTAGTGAAACAAAAAGCACATCTGGGTATCGCTGTGGATCCTGACGTGGACCGTCTTTGTTTTGTCTGCGAGGATGGCAGCATGTTCGGTGAAGAATATACATTGGTGGCGGTCGCTGATTATGTTTTGAGTAAAAGAAAAGGCAATACCGTCAGTAATATGAGTAGCACCAAGGCGCTGAAAGAGATCACCATTAAACAGGAAGGGGGATATTTCCCTTCGGCAGTGGGGGAGGTGAACGTGGTAAAGAAGATGAAAGAGGTGAATGCCGTGATAGGCGGCGAAGGCAATGGGGGCATCATTGTCCCGGATTTTCATTATGGCCGGGATGCGCTGATCGGTATCGGTCTGTTCTTAACGCATCTTGCACTGTACAAGAAAAGTATCAAATCGCTGCGTGGCACTTATCCTGATTACTTCATTTCGAAGAATAAGATCGAATTGCAGAATGGCTTTGATCTGACCATCATTTTTGATAACATAAAGAAAAAGTACAAAAACAACCCGGTGAATACAGAAGACGGTTTAAAGATCGAATTTGACAATGACTGGGTACATCTCCGTTCTTCCAATACAGAGCCGATCATCCGCATCTATGCGGAAAGTGATTTTGAGTCAAAGGCCAATAATATTGCTTTGAGACTGATGCAGGATATTAAAGAGTTCATGTAAAGTCGGTTAATTGGTTAACAAGGACCGAACTTAACCTGTGATGCGGTACTAATTAACTAATCAACAAATTAACCGATCAACCGGTCAGCTTATCCTGCGTTATCGGCAATTTCCTGATCCTTTTCCCGGTAGCATTAAAGACTGCATTAGCAACAGCAGAGGCAAATCCTACTAAGGCAATCTCTCCGACACCCTTTGATCCCATCGGGTTGATGACCGGATCGGGTTTGTTGGGGAACCATGTATCTATGTAGGGAACATCACTATGCCGGGGTACGTGATAGGTTCCCAGGTTATCGTTGATATATTTCCCCGTATTGTGGTCGATCAGCACTTCTTCGGTAAGGGCCATGCCTATGCCTCCCACTGCGCCTCCTATCATCTGGCTGCGTGCGGTCTTTTCGTTGATGATGGCGCCACCGTCACCCGTAGCTACTATTTGTTTGATCTGTACTTTGCCGGATGAAGGATCCACATGTACTTTTACAAAGTGTGCAGAGAAGGAGTTCATTGCATATTTCTGCATCACTGCCGGGGAAGGCCCTGATTCTTTTATAATTTCTATCTCCGGTTTGCCGGCTTTCTGCAATAATGCTGTAACAGGTATTTTTAACGAATTGTCTTTTTTGGAAAAAATGATCTCATTTTTAATATCCAGGTCACCGGCAGTATGATCCTTGAAAAGGTCAGCCGTGCCGATGGCCATTTCTTTCAGGCTTTGCTTAACTGCATCACAAACAATACTGACTGCTGATCCCAATGTGGAAGTGGTGGCCGAACCTCCCTGTGTAGGTCCCGGCGGATATTCTGTATCGCCCAGCTGGAACTTTATTTTCCCGGATGGCATTTGCATTGATTCAGCAGCGATCTTCACCATAGTTGTGGCTGTGCCTGGTCCCATATCACTGACCGCACTTTGCAACGTCAGCATTCCTTCCTGGTTAAGAATGGCTCTTACAGCCGCATTTCCCCTGTAGGCGCCAAAAACGCCTCCACCCATTCCATACCCCGTCAGCATTCCATTTTCCTTCAGCGATCCGGGTGCAGAGGGTCTTTTATCCCAGCCAATTTTTTGTTTACCTGCTTCATAACATTCTTTGAGGAATTTGCTTGACCAGGGTAATTTATTCACCGGGTGTACTTCTGCATAGTTTTTTAACCGTAATTCCACAGGGTCTATGTTCAATTTATACGCAAGTTCATCCAGGGCGCATTCCAACGCAAAAGCGCCGGTGGCTTCGCCCGGTCCACGCATCCAGGTTGGCGTATTCAGATCAAGTGGCAATATTTTGTAGCTGGTATTGACATTGGGACAATCGTATAAGAATTGAGAAGCATTTACAATTCCTTCCCTGTAGTCTTCATACCGGGAGGTGTTGCTGATAGCATGATGAGTAATGCCGGTGAGTTTTCCTTCCCGGGTGGCTCCAATACCTATTTTTTGCCATGATTGCGGACGATACCCTACCATTGTGAACATCTGCCTTCGGTTAAGCACCAGCTTCACTGGCCTCTTCAGCTTTTTTGCAGCAATGCAGGCCGCAGGTACATGCGGCCAGCTGCGTAACGAACTCCCAAATGCCCCGCCGACATATTCTGTAATTACCCGTACATTTTTTTCTTCCAAACCGAAATTCCTGGCCAGGTCTGACTGAGTGCCTTTCGGCCCCTGTGACTTATCATACACTGTCAGCTTATCTTCTCCATCCCATACGGCGATGGTGGCATGCATTTCGATCGGGTTATGTGTTTCTATCGGGGTATGATATTCAGCTTCTACATATACCTCTGCATTTTTATATGCATCAGCTTCTCCTCTTTTATATTCACCGGAACGTTTGAGTTTCTTCTCCTCTTTTCTCAGTGTATCGAAATCTGTTTCGAACTCTTCCTTAATGTATTCAGCTTTGACGAGTGAGGCGGCACGTACTGCCTTTTCCCATGTCTCGGCCACAACCAATGCAATGGGCTGGCCATAGTGATAAATGAGATTATTATCGAAGACCTTCAGTCCTCTCCATTCAAATCCTTTTTTGGCAGGGTCTTTCGCATAAGGACGATGGCCGGGCACCGGCGGACAATTCAGGTAATATATTATATCCAGTACACCCGGTGCATTTTTCGCCTCGGCCAGATACAGGGTCCGGATAGCGCCTTTGGCAATGGTACTGGTTACAAAAACGGCATAAGCCATATTTTCCAGCCGGTGGTCTGCTGTGTATTTTGCCCGCCCGGTCACTTTTTCAATACCATCTATACGATCATCATTTGTATCAGTGCCGGTAAAGTATTTATTGCTGTCCATAACAATTGTGTTGATTTGTCCTTTTATCAGGTGTGGATCAGAATGGCAACCCGCTGTTTTTTACTTCAGTGATCGCCGCTACGATATTGGGATATGCTCCGCATCTGCAAATATTATCACTCATATACTCCCGGATATCTTCCGGCGAACCGGCCTGTCCTTCTTTGATGCAGGCGATAGCCGACATGATCTGGCCAGAGGTGCAATAACCGCACTGAAACGCATCGTGTTTTATAAATGCTTCCTGCATGGGATGCAGCTTGTCACCTTTTGCCAGTCCTTCGATCGTGGTGATTTTTTTTCCATTGTTTTCTACTGCTTCGGTAAGACATGAGTTGACCCTTTTGCCATTTACATGGACAATGCAGGCGCCGCAATGTCCCTGGTCGCACCCTTTCTTGGTTCCGGTCAGGCCGATTTGCTCACGGAGCAGATCCAATAAACTTACTCCCGGATCAACAAGCAGTTTGTAGTTCGTCCCGTTGATCTCAATTTGCAAAGGCGTTTTTTCCAGGAAAGAAGCAATGGCTTCATGATGGTTACCGGCATTAAGTATAGCAGGAGGAGCAAGGCTGAGAGCGGTAATTGCAGTGGTCTTTTTCAGAAAACTTCGCCTGCTGTCCATATGATCATTTTCATGATGACAGCCAAACTGTTCGTTATTCATAAGAAAAATATATACCTAAATTTACCGTAATAGCAGGCGTAAAAAAAATAAATTACTTTCATTGTTTGCCTTTTACCGGCGGGGCAGGGAGATATGCACCGGTTTTGAACATGAAATACTTTTTATTTACCGGGATGGTAATTCTTATTACGATGTCAATGTCCTGTTTTCTGTCAGAGGATATAGGGCGGAGGAACTTCGTTTTCTATAAGGAAGAAAAAAAGCACAGGTTGGTCTTTGCATTGCCGAAAGGGAAGTCTGAAGAAAAATACAGGATAGGAGAGAATGATGCCAAAGAGCAATTTTATTATTTCGGCGATGGAGCGGTATTTTACGTGGCCCGTCATACTACCTGGCCAACCGTCAATAAGTTTCGTATTGAAGCGCTTGATCCTAAGAACCAGAAGAATTCGTCATTTAACGGAAAGGACAGCGACGGACTGTACTGGAAAGAAATACAATTTGAAGAGTTCAAAGTGGGATATGCCTATGTAAATACTGAAAAGGTAGAACGGTTCAATGATGCACTGAGCTCAGTGAAGATCAGGTAACATCTTCAGGGATCATAACCCCACCTCTTCAGTAGCCTTTACAGCTTCATCACTTTTACCTGTTTACTTATCTTTGCGCCTCAATTTTATCAGCTGCCTGCTCGCAACTCGTGGCTCAATTTTCACCGCTATGGATCGTATTTATTTTGACAATGCTGCGACCACCCCGCTCGACAAAGAGGTGCTGGATGCTATGCTGCCTTACATGACCACGCATTTCGGTAACCCTTCTTCTATTTATTCGTATGGAAGAGAATCAAGACTGGCAATAGAAACAGCAAGAAAAACGGTAGCGAAACTATTGAATGCGCATCCTGGCGAGATATTCTTTACCAGCGGAGGCACAGAAAGTAATAACACGGCCATCTTATCTGCTATAAGGGATCTTGGCTGCAGGCATATCATCACCTCACCTATAGAGCATCATGCTGTGTTGCATACGGTAGAGCATTATGATAATGCTGATGAAGTGACCAGCAGTTTTGTGAAACTGACCCCGGATGGGCATATTGACCTCGCTGACCTCGAAGAACAGTTGTCTTCACATGAAGAAAGATGTTTGGTGACGCTGATGCACGCCAATAATGAGATCGGCAATTTGCTTCCCATCAAAGCAGTGGGAACACTTTGCAATAAATACAATGCGATCTTTCATTCCGATTGCGTGCAGACAGTTGGTCATTACCCCATTGATCTTCGCAAAATACCTGTTCATTTTATCTCCGGCGCCGGGCACAAATTTCACGGGCCTAAAGGAGTCGGCATCTTATATATCAATGATAATGTAAAGATCAAACCCTTCATTTTCGGTGGCGGTCAGGAACGGAATATGCGGGCCGGTACAGAAAACCTCTATGGTATCGTGGGTTTTGCCAAAGCGCTGGAACTGGCGATGGCCCATTATGAAAAGGACAGCCGGTATATACAGTCGCTGAAGGCATACATGATAGAACAATTGCGCCTGCATGTAAAAGGCGTTCAGTTCAATGGCGACCAGGAAGGAAAATGCTTATATACAGTATTAAGTGCTGCTTTCCCTAAAACCGAGAAATCGGAAATGATCCTTTTCAATCTTGATATGAACAATATCTGTGTATCCGGTGGCAGCGCCTGCAGCAGCGGGGCCGATGTAGGCTCTCATGTCATCAGGGCGATCAATAATAATCCGCAACTGGTCACCGTACGTTTTTCATTCAGTAAGCATAACACTGCCGAAGAAGTGGATGCGGTTGTGAAAAAATTAACAGAACTGATCTGACCATTTGCTTCGTTCGTGCAACGATGGTTGACTGACGGTTGTCAGTCCGTAAAACAGCAATCATGAAATACCTGTTCATTGCAGCACTTGTACTTTCTACGCTTTCATTCAGGTGTAATAAGGACGATGATGATACGATGACATGCCCGGATGTAAACCTGACGATCGTCGCAGCACAAACACCTTCCCAGGTGGCAGCGGGTTCTGCAATCACGGTAGTGGTTAGGTGTTCAGGTTCGGACCTTTGTTACAATTACACACATGCGGATATAAAGAAACTATTACCGCGGATTTTCGAGATCAGGACCATGGGGACATACCCCTGTAAGCCCGTTGCCTGTGCACAGGCCATTTATTATGCAGAACCGTCCATCAGCATTCCGGCATCAGGCGGCAGCGGACAATATATCATCCGGTATTACAATGGCAATACACTTTTCAGGGCCGATACGGTTACTGTTAACTGATTTCACATTCTTCGCCGTTGATCACTTTCTTCCAAAAAAGAGGAAGTAAAATTTGGACAACTACGAAATTTCCGTAGATTTACGAAAATTTCGTAGAAATGGAAAAACTCACCCATACAGAAGAAGAGACCATGCAGGCGGTCTGGCGTACCGGCGAAGGCAATGTCAAAGCCTTTATGGAACACCTCGATGAATCCCTGCCTTACACTACCGTAGCATCCACGATCAAGAACCTCGAAAAGAAAGGATACCTCAGCAGCCGGCTCGTCGGCAATGCTTATTTATACAAGCCTTCCGTAAGTGAAGATGAGTACAAGAAAAAATTCATGGGTCATGTTGTGAAAGAGTATTTCGATAATTCCTACAAGGAACTGGTAAACTTCTTTGTTGAACAAAAGAAGTTATCGGCCAAAGAACTGAAAGAGATCATCAACCTGATCGAAAGCGGAAAATAAACCGGCGTTCCATCAATATATCTGTCATGACAGGAAAACAATTCTTCACTTCCTATGCTATATGGGCAAACGGTGTGATCATTCTTCGGGTGATCGCCGGTCTCATCATTGTTAAATACGGGCTGGAAATATTCAGCATGGATACAATGAAGGGATATGCGGACTGGCTTACCGATCTGAAGTTTCCCGCACCGGAATTAATGGCGTACGCAGGAAAAGGGTGTGAACTGGCCGGGGGACTTTTATTGACGATAGGTTTATTGACCCGGTTGGCCGCCATTGCCGTTATCATCACCATGTTTGTGATATGGTTCATCATGGGCGAACCGGAGTTCCTGGCTGCAGACGGAGCTTTTTTACTGATGCTGATCGCTCTTTATTTTTTGCTGACAGGCCCCGGTAAATGGAGCCTCGATTATATATTATTTGACCGCCGGTCCGGCGCAAATCAGGAAGTATGATGCCATTGCTTATTCAATACCTGGTCAAGTTGTCCATCAGCCTGGGCATAGTATGGATATTCTATCATTTCGTGTTGCGCAAGCTCACGTTTTATAATCCCAACCGCTGGTTCCTGCTGGGCTATTCTGTATTGTCGTTTTTTATCCCATTCATTAATATTTCACCTGTATTGGGTAGTAATGATGCAGGCAATACCGGTTTTGTGCAGCTCATTCCTTCTGTTCATCAATATACTATTGTATTGGAAGAAGCTTCGCATTGCCCGGTACCCATCTGGTCCACCCGGTATGATAAATGGGACTGGACAGCATTTGCTTTGCTAACAGGCGCAACGCTTTTCCTGGTTCGTTTTATCATCCGTTATCTTTCTTTCCGTAAACTCCGCTCCAGGGCAAAACTTATATCCGGCGGCGATATAAGATTATACCAGGTGGAGGCAGATATTATTCCTTTCTCTTTTGGCAATGCGGTATTCATCAACCAGCGTCTGCATTCAGAAGCCGAATTGCAGGAGATCATCCGGCATGAATTTGTACACGTCAGGCAAAAACATACCATTGATATCATCTGGGGAGAGTTGCTCTGTATGCTTAACTGGTACAACCCTTTTGCCTGGTTATTGAAAACGGCCATCCGTCAGAATCTTGAGTTCATTGCTGATCATAAAGTGCTGGAGAACGGCATGGATAAAAAGCAATACCAGTATCTGCTCTTAAAAGTGATCGGAAACAATCATTTCAGTATAGCCAGTCAATTCAATTTTTCTTCACTCAAAAAACGTATAGCCATGATGAACAAAATGAGAACAGCGAAAGTGCAGCTGCTGCGCTTTCTCTTTATCCTGCCCTTGCTGGCAGTGATATTGCTTTCTTTCCGGAAGCAAAAGCAGCAACCGGTAAAGGAAACGCCCTTTCAGCAGGAAACAGGGATCACCGCAACTGCTGACAGCCTTCCTGATGTGACCGAACCCAATGAGAAAGGGTACATCATCAACATCAAAGACAATAAAGGGAATTGCACAATCGTAATAAAGGACAAAAGCGGTAAAGAAGTAAAACGAATGTTGCTGACGGAATGGAATAAGAAAGAAGAGTATTACGAGAACCTGTATGGAGAGATTCCTCCGCCTCCGCCACCTGCTCCGCCGACACCTCCTGCACCGCCCAAAGCACCGAAGTTGCCGGAGAATGTAACAAGTATCAGTGTCAGGAATGATAAGGTGACCGTGACCTTAAAGGACGGAACTAAAGAAAAATATGACCTGGAAGTGCCGGAACAAAAAGCCGCTTTTGAAAAGAAGTATGGTGCAATGCCGGAACCGCCTGCTATACCGGAAGCGCCTGTACCTCCTGTACCGCCTTCCAAAGAAGACGCAATGATCTCGGCTGAGCAGGCAAAGAACAGGGCATTGGTGAGCAATCATTTTGAAATAACAGATAAGAAAGCGGTATTGCAAATGAAAGACGGAATGACAGAAGAATATGACCTGACAAAACCTGGGCAGCGAAAAAAAATCGAGAACAAATATGGACGTATTATCGCCGTACGAAATGGTGAGACGGGGGTACTGGCTCCTTATGTTGTGTTGACAGGAAACGGAGAACAATCGGTGATCGCTCCCATGAATCATACAAATAACGATCTCACTGTGGTGGACCGTTATGGCCATGTTATTACCGGTAGTGAAGACATCCTGGTGGTTATTACAAAGAATACTACCAAAGAACAACTGGAGGAATTCAGGAAGCAGATGAAAGAAAAGGATATTGAACTGAAGTATGATAATGTAGATTACAATGATGGAAAGCTCATCAGCATCAGCGGGACCATGCGATCAGCAGACGGGCACAGTAATTTCGTTGCCACTGACTTTGATAAACTGGTGCT
>JAEUVK010000056.1 GCA_016787135.1 Chitinophagaceae bacterium
GATACATTTTGATCTGCCAAAAGAAAAGTCATCCATTATCAAAGTCATCGGAGTTGGCGGAGGCGGGGGCAATGCAGTGAATCACATGTTCAGCCAGTCCATAGAAGGAGTGAATTTCATTATATGCAATACGGATGCACAAGCCCTGGCAGGAAGCAATATTCCCAATCGTGTACAGCTTGGGCCACACCTGACACAGGGTCTTGGTGCGGGTGCCAATCCTGACATTGGCCGGCAGGCAACTGAAGAATCTCTCGAGGAGATCAAACGCATACTTGAAGTGAACACGAAGATGGCATTTATCACAGCCGGTATGGGTGGCGGAACAGGTACAGGAGGTGCGCCGATCATTGCCAAGATATGTAAGGATCTTGGTATCCTGACAGTGGGTATTGTTACCACACCTTTTGCTTATGAAGGAAGAAAAAGACAATTGCAGGCAGAAGAAGGTATCAAAACATTAAAGGGGTATGTGGATACATTGCTGGTGATCAGCAACGATAAATTACGTCACCAGTTTGGTAACCTGAAAATGCGTGAAGCATTCGAACGGGCGGATAATGTATTGGCGACTGCTGCCAAATGTATTACCGATGTGATCAACAGCACTGGCCAGATCAACGTGGACTTTGCAGATGTATGTACCGTTATGCGTAATGGAGGTGTAGCTATACTGGGTAGCGCTGCCGCAGCGGGTGACAACCGTGCCCATAAAGCCATTGAAGAAGCGTTGAATTCGCCATTACTGAATGACAACGATATTAAAGGCGCCAAATGGATACTCATCAATATCAACTCAGCAGAAGGGGAGAATGAGTTTACCATGGATGAAGTAGAGGTGATACAAAGTTACCTGCTGACGCAGGCTGGTGAAGGCACCGATGTAATTCTGGGTCTCGGTTATGATAATACTTTAGGTAATAAACTTGGTATAACACTCATTGCTACAGGCTTTGAACACAAAGATCCTTTTGTCAAAAAGGAACCGAAGAAACCGGAACCGAAGACAGAAGACAAGATCGTAATGGTATTGGGTCAGCCTGAAAAAGAAATTCCTGTTAAGCCCGTAAAGGAAATGAAAATAGTGGAGGTGGCTCCTGTTCTTTCCAAAGTGGTGAAAATGGATAAAGCAGAAACAAAGCCCGATCCTTTAGCTCCCCGGCTTGTGGAAGAATTTCCCATAATGGAAGCGCCAATGCCTTCTGTCAATGATATGATCCTGACAGATCATATCCAGGAGGAAGAACCGGTCCTTTTATTTGAATTAAAGAAGGAAGAAGAAAAACTCCTTAGTAAAAATACCGTTGAGGAAAGTACCAGTACTGTTGGCAAAATGTTGATTGCGGAGAAGAAGGAAGAAATAAATTCGCTTCACCAACCTCAATCTATATCCCCTTCGATAAGCTCAACAGAAACCACTAAGGAAACCACCGTATCACCATTTTTTACGCAGGAAGAAAAAGAATCAGCAAAAGATAGTACTGCTCCGTTGCCTGCAGCTTCGGGCGGTTACCTGGCCAGACCATCCAATATTTATGCAGAAGCAAAAGCAGAGGCGAATACCTCAAAAACTTCTGTGGAAGAACCGGTCCCCACCAGCTATGCCGCAAGAGAGGAGGAAGAACTTCTTGATCTGCAAATGCAACTGGTAGAAAGGGATGACATTCCTGCGGCGGATATGCCGTTAGCCCATCAGGCTCAACCACCTTTGATCACCCAGGCTGAGGATCCGACTTTGTTGGACGAAGCCGAAGAGCAAAAACGTAGGGCGGCCGAACGACTGCACAAGTTGCGCAACTTGTCATTCAATGTTAACGGTGCAGACCCGAATAATGAGTTTGAAACTGTGCCGGCTTATATCCGCCGCAACATGGAATTGTACAACAGCGCTTCTCATGTTGAGACTTTCTACAGCAATTATGAAGTAAGAACTGATGCTGACAATAAAACACAGATCAGCACGATCAATACCTTTTTAGATGGAAAGAAACCCGACTAACCCTATGCCCCTGCAGAGGGGTAAAGTCTGTTCGTTCCAATGAAGCCACAAGAAATAGGCTTGTGTTTTTTAGTTGTTCCCCCCGATGTCTATCGGGGGGTTTTTTTATGCATTGCTTTTTTAATTTTAAACCATGATTGATCAGGGAAATATTCATAGCGAAGTATATAGGCGAGGTTCTGCAGATGAGAAAGATTCACTCAAGCAACTTGGCATTCTCGCTTACTCCAAGTTCAAAAATATCCTGTCACCCGAAGGCTGGCAGATGATGCATAAGTTCCTGCACAATGATAAGATGTGGACACAACTGGTGAATAACTCAGCCATCTTTGTTTGTGCTGATAATAATAAACTGGTGGGCATGGCCTATTTAGTTCCCCGGGGCCATCCTACACATATCTATCCTGCCGACTGGTCGTATATCCGCATGGTGGGTGTTCATCCTGAGTACCGGGGTAAAGGGATAGCCAAACGGTTAACCCAAATGTGTGTGGACCATGCCCGGCAAACCAATGAAAAGATCGTCGGGCTGCATACATCAGAAAAAATGGATGACGCCAGGCATATCTATGAGGTCATTGGCTTCCGGAAATACAAAGAAATAGATCCTATCTATGGCATGCGGTATTGGTTATACCGTTTCGATCTTTGAACTACAGGTCGTCGTACTTATATTTTCTCACCGTCAGGAAGATATAAAGACCGGCATAAGCCAGGGCTGCAGGTACAAGTACTGATAAACCTGGTTTATTGCCAAAGAATCCATCCATTCCGCGGAATGAGATCAGCGAATCAACCACCTGTAATGGAAGGAAGTGCTGTGAGCCGGGTAGGATCTTCCAGAACAGCCACATGAAAAAGTTTTCCAGCAAAAGACCATAAATAAAGAACACAATGATCGCCACGCCGCTTCTTCTGAAAAGCGTGGCCAGCAATAAGGCGAACATCAGGTAAACAAAGGTCTGTATAAAGGACAGCCCCAGCGTATCCAAACCGGAAACGAGGGAGAAATCGTTTTTCGTGATCTGGCACATAACGAACGTGGCCACAATGTTCATAAGCGTTACGACAATGGATATACAGAATATCAGCCCGATCTTGGTGTAGATAAAGGTTTCCCGTTTCCATCCATCAATAATGTTTTGCCGGTGGGTTTTAAAGTTCACTTCATTGATGAACAGGTTGATGATCACCATGCCGGGCAGGTACAACAGGAAGCTGGTGGAAAAGCACACCGTTGTCCATACATTATCAGATGAAAAAAGATTAAAAAGATCAGCCCCGTCTCTCGGGTTAGCATTACCCATTGACATGACCCTTCCCATCAATTGTATGTAGATGCGGTAAAAAATATAAATGATGGCAACGATACCCAATAGATATAGTACAGAAAACACCTGGAATACGCGGTAGTTCTTTATTTTCATCCATTCTATCTGAAGGTTCCTGATCATAGCTGTAAAAAGTTTAATAGTGTTAGGTTAACGGTCGCTTTGTGTACCGGTGATCTCGAGGAATCTTCTCTCCAGCGATTTACGTTTCAGCGAAAGCTGGCTTAATATGATCCCTTTTTCAAAGCAATACTTATTGATGTCTGCGGTAGCAATACCTTCTTCACATTCAATGGACAGGTTACTGTCGCCGGCAAAGACATGAATAATCCCTGGCATCTCTCTCAGCGTTCCTTCCAGCATTACGAGATTATCTGCCGCCACTTCTATTTCTACTGTAGCTGCTTTATTATCGTGTGAAGCAGCCAGTACATCGCTGACCGATCCCACTGTTTTTAAAACGCCTTTTTGTATAATGGCTACATGCGTACAAACCTTTTCCACTTCATCGAGGATATGGCTGGCCATGATGATCGTCTTCCCTTCGCGGTTGAGCTGCCGGATCAGTTCTCTTATTTCAGCGATACCAGCCGGGTCGAGACCATTTGTCGGTTCATCAAATACAAGTATGTCCGGATTGCCAAGCAAAGTGGATGCGATGGCCAGTCTTTGCTTCATACCAAGTGAATAAGTGCTGAACTTTGAATCTTTACGTTGCGTCAGGTTAACTTTCTCGAGAACTCCCGGTATATCTTCTTTACCTCTTTCTTTGATGGCTGCTGCAATCTGTAAATTTTTTTGCCCACTCAGGTAGTGATAGAAATTCGGCGTTTCCAGCAATGTGCCGATCTGTTTTCTCATTTCATTACTGCTGCCGGGCTGTCCGTTCCATAAAAATGTTCCCGAAGAGGCTTTCAGGATATCCATTACGATCCCTAGCAACGTGGTCTTACCGCTTCCGTTCGGACCCAGAATGCCAAACACGCTTCCTTTAGGAACTTCAAATGAAACATTATTTAGTGCGTGAACAGGACCGTAATATTTACTGATGCCCCGGAGTGAGAGTACTGAACTCATAGTTGGTAATTGATTACAGGATGAAGATAAACTTTTTACCTGCTTGGCGGTAAAAATCTGACAAACCGGCAAAACCCGGCCGTGGATGTTCAGGACTATGACGCCTGCTGATGGCACCAGGTTACAGTAAATACAAACGATCCGCACTTATCTTTGATCTTATGGCAACAGTTCTCATTACCGGCGGCACAGGTATGATCGGGAAAGCGATTACTAAAGTTTTATTGACCCGGGGACATGCTGTTATCATCCTTAGCAGGAATGACACTAACAACAAACCGGCGGCCGGTAACTTTTCTTATGCCCGATGGGATATACAAAACATGACTATTGATAAAGAAGCCATTGCCAAAGCAAACTATATCATTCATCTGGCGGGGGCTGGTGTGGCTGATAAAAGATGGTCAAAAAGGCGAAAGCAGGAAATTGTTGACAGCCGGGTGAAAAGCGGGGAGTTGTTGGTGAAGGCGCTGAACGAAATTCCGAATAATGTGAAAGCTGTCATTAGCGCTTCTGCTATTGGCTGGTACGGTCCCGATCCGGTTATTCCCAACCCGCACCCGTTTACTGAAGATGCCATAGCCAGTAATGATTTTCTTGGAACTACTTGCAAACAATGGGAAGAAAGCATAGAACCCGTGACAATAGCAGGCAAGCGTCTTGTGAAATTGAGAATAGGGATAGTGCTTAGTAAAGAGGGCGGCGCATTGAAAGAGCTCTTAAAGCCACTGTATTTCAGCATCGCAACCATATTAGGCAACGGCAAACAGGTAATAAGCTGGATCCATATTGATGACCTTGCAAGGCTGTTCATTGCTGCTATGGAAAATGAAAATATGAGCGGAATTTACAATGCAGTGTCGCCGCACCCGGTTTCTAATAAAGAGCTTATCCTGCAACTCGCATCAGTTAAACAGGGGAGGTTCTTTATTCCTTTTTACGTTCCTTCATTTGTGTTAAAAATGGTATTAGGAGAAATGAGTATAGAGGTATTAAAAAGCGCTACGGTCAGTTGTGCCAAAGTCGAGGAAACGGGATTTGAATTTCAATACCCTTCCGTAAAAGGAGCGCTGGCAAACCTATTAAAATAAGAAAGCCTCCCGGTGAGGAGGCTTATCATTTTTAAAACCCTTTTTTTTCTTCAGGCACTTTTGGTGTCGCCTTTTGAGTGTATAAAACCGGATTTACTTTTTTGGGATCGCCCTGGTACACCCAGGTGATATTGTTTATATACTTTTTGAATGCTGCATTCATTTGCTCCAGGGTTACATCTTTTATATCATTCTGAATGCTGATCGCTCTTTTCCAGTTACCATGTATCACTTCATTGGAAGCGAAGGCAGCTGCCTGTGATTCATTTGTTTCCTGACGATAATATAAGCCTGTCAGGTAACCCGTCTTTTCATTTTTCAATTCTTCTGCAGTAAAGCCCTCTTTTTTTATTTTGTCGATCAGGTTGCGTGCTACAGCAATGTATTTGTCGGGGTCAGTTGTACTTACCGATATATTGGCATATGGTGTTGTACCCTGGCTAAACCATGCGCCGGGAGCATACGACAAACCATTCTTTGTTCTGATTTCCACAAAATGGCGGCTGGAAAAAATGTTCATGGCCAGAGAAAAAGCATTATAGTCAGGCGTGCCCGGCAACGGACCACCTGTGATGCCCTGCACATAATTGGTGGCATTGTCCCTTTGCTGCGGTTTGAATGTATTAGCAGCCGGGGAATAACTTTCTTTTTTCAAGACGAAAGGAGGGCCTGCAGGCAGTTTACTTAAAAATTCCTTTATTTTCTTTTCAATGACCTCTTTTTCAAGATCAGCGACTACGACAATGACCATCCTGTTACGGGTAAGAATAGATTGCCAGTATTTTTTTGTATCTGCAGCGGTCAGCTTGCTAACTGTTACGACGGTACCCTGTGGATCTTTAGCATAATCCTTGCCGGCGAATGCCGTTTGTTTTGCCATTTTATCGATCGAATTATCAGGGTTCGACTCATTGGACCGTATAAAATTTATAGCATCCTGTTTGATACGCTCAAATTCTTTTGCATCAAAACGGGGAGACAAAAGAGCATCGGTATATAATGGCCATACCGTTTCAAAGTCGCTCTTGATACAATTCATGCCGAAAGAAGCATAACTCATTCCGGAAAAACCACCGACCTGCGCACTTACTTTGTCCAGTTTATCTTTGAAACTGTTCTTATCGTCTTTCATTGTACCACATTCAGTAAGGGCGTTGATGGCAAGTGTCTCGATGCCGGCCCTGGCTGCGGGATAGTTCTGCACACCTCCCTTGACGATGGTTTGTACCACAGCTATATCGTTGCCACTCGGCTGAACGATTACTTTCACACCGCTCACCATCATGTCGTATGCTTTGTCCTGCTGAGAAAAAAGGGCCAGGGGTAATGCAACGATAAACAGGCAGGCTGTATATTGAAATATTTTTTTCATATCAGAATGATTTTAAAGCGGTGAAATATTCAGCAGGTTTCAGTTGTTTGTTCATTTCTTCATTGATGATCATGCCTGCTACATACGGTTTGCCGATGATATATTTTTTCAGATAGTTCTGGATATCTCTGCGTGTTACATTCATCATGCCGGGTATATAATCAGTAAAGTAATTCAGCGAAGCACTGCACCACCAGTAGGTCAGGCTGCTGGCCAATGAAGAAGGCTTTTCGGTATTGCGGATATGATTGCGCCGAAGGATATCTTTAGCTGTTTGTAACTGTTCATCGGTAAAATAATCATCGTCGGCAAAATGGTTGACCTGATTCATTACTTCGGCAGAGAATTCTTTTAGCTTTCCCGGATTCGGAACGGCAAATATGGATACTGGGCCTGTATGCTTCAGGGTTTGATAACTTAGACCGACATAGCTGGCAAGACCCTTATCCACCAGCGCCTGCTGCCATTTGGAAGAGTTCAGCCCAATGATAGTCGAGAATACATCAGCAGCTAATGTTCCAAGGGAATCATTACGTGTATCAGGCCCCTGCCAGGTGTACATAGCATAGGGAGTTTGTGCAATGGACGATTCTTTGATCAGATACTCTGTTTTTTCAATAGGAGCAAATTCAGGTACGGGGTATTTTTGGTGCGGGTCAAAGCCACTGTCGGCCCAGTCGCCAAAGATAGCTTCTGCCTGGGCAAAAGCATCTTCATGGTTGACATCACCGCAAACAACAAGAAGAGAGTTATTAGGGTAGTAGTACTTGTCTTTAATGATCATCATTTTTTCCGGAGTAGCGGTATTAATAACATCATGATCGCCGATGGAATTTTTGCGGGTAAAAAGATCGCCCCATACTTTTTTGTTGACAGCTATCCATAGTTGAAACCCCGGGTCGCTTTCGCCACGTTGAAATTCCCCGTCGACTACCGGTCTTTCCTTTTGCATATCTTCTGTCCGGTATATCGGAAAACGGATAGCGGCATTCATGAATTTCAAACCTGCTTCCAGGCTGTCCTTATCAAAAGTGAAAAAGTAATTCACTCTTTCGTCACCTGTGGTCCCGTTCCAGATCATGCCAAGTTCTTCGGTACGTTTAATGAACTTTTCCTGGTCCGGATAATCTTTATTTGCTTTGAAGAACATGTGTTCAAATAAATGGGAAAGCCCGCTGTATTCAGGTCCCTCTGTGTACGCACCGTTCTTTACAGCGATCTCTATAGTTGCCAGTGGTACTTTATGATTTTCTATTACCACCACTTCAAGACCATTGGTGAGCTTTTTCCAGTAATAATCTTTGGGCAGCCGTGGCTGTGCCGATGCTGCAAACGTCGCAGCAAAACAAACCAGCGCAAGGAATCTTTTGTTCATAAAATAAATTTAAATGATAAGTCCAAACATGGTTTACAAAAAGGAGAGTATGAATGTACGGAAGAACTGTTGAGAAAATAATGAGAGTACTGTTAATTACATCATTGCAGGCTAAGTTTGAAAGGCGGTTGTTATGCCGGATATCCGGTGTTTGCAGGCTTACAGCGTGATATCAGAGTGGTTCGGATGCCAGATGCTGGAGAATTCTCCAACTATGGCTTTGTTATTCTCAAAATATAATTTATGCAACTTAAGCAACTCAATATCACTTTTCAATACTCTCCTGTTTTTGGGATGCATGGTTCCGCCATTACTACTGTCTCCTGCACGTCCGCCAGGATTATATTGGTACTGCGCATCTACCAACGTGCCTCTTGGGTACATAATGCCCGGTACACCTTTTCCCCTGAAGTCAAGATCTGCGGGATGTCCTAATCCAAGAGTGTGCCCGTACTCATGTGCAGCAGTGGTAGAGCCTTTGTACAGATTTTCCAGTTTGAAATAACCGGTATTACTGCCAAGGCCATCAACAAAGGAGATATTGCCATGAGCAAATTCCTCTATCCTGAAATAATTATTGCGGGGATCAATATTGCCATAAATTTCTTCCGGTAAAATAGCGGGTTCGAAAGATGCAGTTATTTTGAATAGAACGGAAAATTCGATTCCCTTTATTACACTAACTCCTTTTGGTTCATTCCACATCGTTTCTATCTCGTCTCTTATATTTTCGGTGACCATTATATCCGCCGCATTGCCGTAGGTGATAATGTGTGAGTGAATGATAAGCAGGCCACGTGTTGCTGATAATTCGGCTTCTCCCATAATTTGATACTTGGAAATAACAAAAATGCGCAATTCTTCGGTATAAGTATTTTTCTCAAAAAAATAAGTATTTACACTTATTATTGTATTTTTTGATAGATTTGTAACCGGTACTGAATGAAAATCTAAATATACCTGGCACTATGACAACCAAAGTTCTGATTAGCCTCAGCAGTTCGCTGCTGGTTTCCTCTTTTTTATTTGCCCAATGTGGTCTTGATCCTCTAAGTGGTCTTACTACTATCAATACTGCTTCGCAAATAGTCAATAGTTATTATCCCGGGCAGGGGAATCCTGTAACAGGAGCCTTGTCCCTGACAGTAGGAACTATTGACGGCAGGGGTAGTGGAACTGCCATTTCAGCCGGCGACCTTATTCTTATTATTCAGATGCAGGGGGCCAATATCAATTCATCAAATTCGAATGCATACGGTAATGGAGCCGCTCAGTCAAGTGGTTATCTTACCAGTAATCTTTATGCGGGTTATTATGAGTATAATTCTGTTGCATCAGTTTCCGGTCCTACGATCAACCTTTCTTATTCTTTGGCCAACAACTATTATACGCGGGCATTTTCTTCCGGCGCTATCCGGAGCTACCAGATCATACGGATGCCTAGATATTATAACTTAACTATTGCTGCCGCAGGTTCTGTCACATGCCCATCCTGGAATGGAAGTACAGGGGGTATTGTGGCATTGGATGCAGCAAATGTCATTACATTGAATGGAAATGTTTTGGTCAGTGGTTTGGGTTTTCGCGGAGGGGGCGGTATCAATCTTACAGGCGCCACTTCTGGTAATTCAAATGGCTCAGGAAACTTAACAAACAGTGACCGCAGGTGGAACTCACCTGTTACTACTGCTGCTAATTTATCCGGCGGCGCAAAGGGAGAAGGCATTGCCGGAACACCCGTATATGTATTAACGACGGGCAACACAACTATAATAACTAACGCAGCAGAAGGATATACCAATGGGGCAATGGGCCGGGGGGCACCGGCAAATGGGGGTGGGGGAGGTACTGACGGATCTCCGGTTGGAGCAGGTTCAGAAAATCAATATAACTCTGGTGGCGGCGGAGGTGGTAATGCAGGAGTTGGCGGGCAGGGGGGTAGCGGTTGGCATGGAGGATCAGGAGATGTAAATACTTTTCAAACGGGAGGAAGAGGAGGAACTGCTTTTGCTGAGCGTTCTGTTCAGCGATTGATAATGGGCGGCGGGGGAGGTGCAGGGACTGCTAATAATAGTAATGCAGGTAATCAATATATGAGCAGTGGCGGAGCTGGCGGCGGAATCATTTTAATGCGTGCAAAATCATATGCAGGTAATGGGACATTAAATGCAAATGGAGCAAATGCAGTTGGAGTAACGGGCTCCGGTGGAAACACGGATGCTGCAGGTGGCGGTGGGGCTGGTGGAACTATCATAGCTGTAACACGACAAAACGTAACAGTTGGCCTGAACTCAATTACCGCTAATGCAAGAGGAGGCAATGGCGGGAATATGGAAACCTATTATGATCATGGGCCGGGTGGAGGTGGTGGTGGAGGCATGATCATCACCAACGGGTCATTTGCCTCTGCTAATATAACAGGCGGTACAAACGGTTTTACCAGGACAGGATCTACTTCGGGCACCATTACTAATGCATTTGGGGCTGTGTCAGGAAGTGACGGACAATTGCTCACTTTAGCATCAGCGCCTTTATTACAAAATGCAAATAATGCAGCTTCTCCCTGCGGCACTTTGCCTGTTACGCTTACATCATTCAAGGCTTCATTGAATGGTACCACTGTCTTATTGAACTGGGAAGTGGATAATGCTGTCAACTTTCTGTGGTTTGAAGTTGAATACAGCACAGATGGTTCAGCCTATTCTTCTATCGGGCAGGTATATTTCAGTCCATTACAATCAGCATATCAATTCAGTCATTCACCAGTTACAGCTGCCGTTAACTATTATCGTTTGAAATTAGCAGATGTTGATGGTTCGTTCAGGTACAGTCGTGTATTGGTGATAAGAACAGGAACCGTATCAGAAGGAATGATAGTGTACCCGCAACCTGCCAGGGACAATATTACAGTAGGCTTATCTGCACAGAAAGCACAGAAAATAATCCTTCAGCTATATAGCACTGCCGGAGAAAAAGTGAAAGAGACATTTGTACAGGTTAACAGGGGAAATAATTTGTTTGTCATCAGCGGCCTTCAGCATTTGCCGGCAGGCATGTATATGCTGAGAACAACAGCCGATGAAAACATTTTTACAGAGAAGGTACTGATCAGCAACCAATGATCGACAGGATGAGTATAAATAAACAGGGGGAACAAAATATTCCCCTTTATTTTAGTGGCTCAAATAGGTTTTGAAGGCTTCGGTCAATCGGGCAAATTCTTTCTTTACCTGTTGCATACCGATCACACCGCCTGAAAAACCGCTCGAATCCTTTCTGAGCAGAACGGAATAAAGATCATTTTCATTTTTTATCGCAATAGCTACCTGGTGGTACTTTACAAATGCGCCAAAAAGATAACGAAGGACCTTATTCCCTTTTTTATATTTTCTTTCGCCATCTTTATCAGCCAGGAAACTATATCCTTCGGAAGTAAAGAAAAGATTCAACTTGTTATCTAATTCTTCCTTTGTGCATCCCGTAATATTGAAAACAGTTCTGTCTTTGGCAAAATCAACTACTGTGCAGTTCATGGTAATGATTTTTATTAATGGTGTTTAAGTGTATTAATTTCTTACCGGCTTTCCTCCTTTCAATACACTCTGTATTCTTTCCAGTGTTTTCTTTTCCCCGCAAAGTGATAAGAAGGCTTCTCTTTCAAGGTCAAGTAAGTATTGTTCAGAGACCAATGCCGGTTCACTAAGGTCGCCACCGCACATCACATAAGCCAATTTTTTTGCTACCACCACATCATGATCGGTAGCATAACCAGCCCGCCACATTCCATTGATGCCCGCATACAAAGCGCCAAGGGCTGAACGGCCCAATACTTTCACGTCTTTTCTTTGGACCGGCGCAGTATAACCGCTGTCTGCTATTTCTATCACTGATCTTTTGGCCTCGGCTATTCTTCTCGCCTGGTTTAATACGACTTCATCCAATCCCTTTCTATAAACACCAATATCAAAACCTTCGAATGCAGAGGTTGCCACTTTTGCAGTAGCGATATTTAAGAAGCGATTCTTTAACGTGATGGTTTCCGGTTCATCTTCATGCATTTCATCAGATGCCCTCAAAACGAATTCCTTGGTACCTCCGCCACCGGGAATGAGTCCAACGCCTAATTCCACCAGGCCGGTATAAGTTTCTGCGGTAGGACAAACTTTATCAGAGTGTAAACTCAATTCACAAGCTCCCCCTAATGCCAATCCGTGTGGCGCTGTTACAACAGGAACCGAAGAATATCTTGCCCGCATCATCGTATCCTGGAAAAGCCGGATCGCCATATCCAGTTCATCATACTCCTGGTCAATCGCCAACATGAATATCATACCAACATTGGCGCCTGCGCTGAAATTGGCGCCTTCGTTGGCAATAACAAGCCCTTTGTAACTCTTTTCTGCCTTATCAATAGAAGTTTGGATACCGCTTAATACGTCACCGCCGATACTTCCCATTTTAGTGAACCATTGTAAACCGAGTACCTCATCACCAAGATCATAGAGTTTACAGCTTCCGTTCTTCCACACCAATTTGTCCTGGTAATTGCTCATGACGATGAAAGTATCGCCTCCGGGTAATGGCTTATACGCTTTAGATGCAGGGTCATAACTGTATTTCTTTCCGCCTTCAACTTTGTAAAATGATTTGTTGCCGGCGGCTATCATTTCTTCAACCCACGATGCCACTTTGTAACCGGCGGCTTTCATTCCTTCCATCATTCTGGCCACACCCAGCGTATCCCAGCTTTCAAAAGCGCCGATCTCCCAGCCAAAACCGGCCATCATCGCATCGTCAACACGATAGATCTCATCGCTGATCCCGGGAATACGATGTGAGATATAGGAGAAAAGACCGTAATGAAAATGACGGTAGAATTCGCCGGCTTTATCCTGACCGGCTACCAGCATCTTTAATCGCTGGCTGAGATCGTCAATCGGTTTAGCTGTTTCTACAGTGGCAAACTTTGGTTTTTTCCTTGTTTCGTATTCAAGTGTTTTCAGATTGAGTGTAAGGATCTCTTTTTCCCCGCCGCCACCTTTTGTCTTTTTAAAAAAGCCTTGCCCGGTCTTATCTCCCAGCCAGTTATTCTCTACCATCTTATTCAGCCATCCCGGGATATTAAAAGAACCTCTTGCTTCATCATCAGGACAATTATCGTAAACACCTTTGGCAACCTTGACCAATGTATCAATACCTACCACGTCAGCTGTACGAAATGTCGCAGATTTGGGCCGGCCAATGATCGGCCCTGTCAGGGCATCAACTTCATCAATGGTCAATTCCATTTTATCAACCAAACCAAAGATGGCCATAATACCATAGACGCCGATACGGTTGGCAATAAATGCCGGTGTGTCTTTACACAATACGGTTGTTTTGCCAAGATAGAGATCGCCGTAGTGCATCAGGAAATCAACAATAGCCGGATCAGTATCAGGTGTCGGAATAATTTCCAGTAAACGCAGATAACGGGGTGGATTAAAAAAATGTGTTCCGCAGAAATGTTTTTTAAAGTCATCACTTCTTCCTTCGCTCAGCATGTGAATGGGAATACCTGAAGTGTTGGAAGTGATCAATGTACCTGGTTTGCGGAATTGCTCCACTTTTTCATACACCGTTTTTTTGATATCCAGTCTTTCTACCACTACTTCAATAATCCAGTCGCACCCGGCAATATCTTTCATATTGTCATCGAAGTTGCCGGTAGTGATCTTTTTTATAACATCCTTGTGGTAAACAGGGGAGGGGTTTGACTTTATCGATGTCGTCAATGCATCATTGACGATCTTATTTCTTTGTACAGGCTTCGCATCAGCAGCCAGGTCTTTTGGCACGATGTCTAATAATAATACCTGTACTCCAATGCCGGCAAAGTGGCATGCGATCCTTGAACCCATAACGCCTGAGCCTAAAACAGCTATCTTTTTGATCGGTCTTTTCATACGACAAAATTAGTTAGTTATGCAACTATTTTAGAATCGAAGATAAGGGATTTTGTTCAAGACATTCAGTCCGGTTAATGTATAAAAATGCCCGGGAAAAAAAGAAGGGGAATTTTACTCAGATTTTACAAGGCTACCAGCGAGCAATCAACCGTCACCTTAATACTTTTTGAAATATTATCACGGTATAGCCTGGGTATATTTATCTTATAATCGGCAACCAATACATTAAAAAAAGAATTGAGTAAGAGTTTGCCGTCTTTTACTGTAATAGTGCCGGTGGTTTCAATGTCCTTTGTCTGGCCATGAATGGTCAATTTCCCTTTTGCTTTAGCTGTATAGGTTCCGTTGGTCGTATAATTTATATCACTGTTGTTGGTGAGCTGACCTTTGAATTCTGCTTTAGGAAATTTGTTGCTTTCCACGTAATCCCTGTTAAAATGCTCCTGCATCAATGCTTTTTTGAATTCAAATCCTTTCATCAGTACTGCAAACTGAAGATCTCCTGTTTGGGTGTTCAGCAATGTGATCACAGTTTTATTGATCGCTTCTATGTCTTCCATAGAGGTAGAAGAGAAAAATGTGATCTTCCCGCTTTTCGTATAAAATTTTCCCTGTGCCTGAGACAGTAATGAACTACATACAAGCCAGCACCCGATTATGATCTTTTGTTTCAGCATAGTGATAACTGTTATTCTTTTTTGGTAATGACGACACAATAATTCATGATCACATCTGAACCGATCCCCATTTCATCTTTATTGAATCCTGCGCATGCTCCCCGTATGGTGACAGCCGAACCTGCAGTCAATATGGCTGCATCAGTTGAATGAATTGTATCCATGGAACACCTCACAGACGAAAGGCCTGTGCTATCGCTCAATACCACGGTATAAAAATCCTTTTCGTCTTTTTCAAAGGCTTTGACAGTTCCGGTTATTTCCAGGCTCTTTCCGTTATATCTCAGGGATGCTCCGGGATCGTCCTTTTCGTACGCCTGTATCAGTGCTGATGCGGACAGGGTAAAATCAGGCTTTACGTTTTTATAGTCTTTATTGGTCCGGTTGTATTCTTTATAACCATACCACGTTCCGGCGCCTGCCGACAGTAAGATGATCAGCCATATTATTCTTTTTCTGTTCATGAAGATTAGTGCACAGGGTAATAGGTAAAATCAACCCGGAGTAAATAATCGTTGATGGAATGGAGAAGGTTGCGTTAATCACGGGTCATTTTCCGCCGAGCTGGTCTTTTTTCAGACCAATGCTGCGGGTAATACCCCTGAGAGTGGTTTTCCAGAAATAGTGGAACAATGATCTTTCCTTATTTCTTTCATACTCTATGGAAATTGTTCTTGACCTGTTCTTGCTTTTTACTATAAATGCGTTTGCAATGAAGCTCATAAAGCCTTTGCTTCCTGTTCTTTTTTTGGCGTCTTTATTATTGTTGTTCAGCAATTTTATCTTCAGGTCATGATACAACATTTTTATTTCCCCTTTGGCGCTGTTATCATCGCCTCTCGATACCATGATAAGGGAGTCGTGAATGCCTGACCCTATTTTTAAAGAAGCAAGGGGCATGACGATAGGGTTCAATATCCGGGCGTCAGCGGATCCCATTGCTGTTCGCATCACAAATCCACCCAGCGGATCAGTATAGGATTGCTGGTAAGAAAGTTCTAAGCGGAATGAGTCCATGATATATCCCCGGGCATTGATCCGGAGACTATCACCGGCTGTATGGGCATAGTTATTGACAGAAGAAAGACTTCCGTTGATACTGCTCAGCCTGACGGTACCGATTTCATCTGTTTTGTCATTCAATTCGGAATAAGTTGCATTTGCATTCACGAAACGGATATGACCAATGTCCAGCTTGACCGAAAGTTGTTTCAGCAGATTAACAGGTAATGGCTTGGTAACGCCATGTTGAAAAGGCATCCTTTTATCCCGGAAGTTTTCCAGTACTGCGTTATTAATGGTCGCTGTTCCTGCTTCTGCGATCGAGTCAGTTAAGTATTTTGCAAGACTGAAATTATTTACATTGATTGCCCCGGTTTTTAACGTGGTATGGTCTGCCTGGAATTGCCTGCTTTTCATAAAATCGTCTTTCGCTAATGCAGGATGATAGGTGAATGAGCTAAGACTGATCTCTTTTGCCACCCTGTTATAACCGGCATTTTCCCACTCAAAATGATCTTTGGTATTTTCATAGTTGCCGGTAAAACCACTCAACCGGAAATTACTGTTTTCTTTAAAAAGGCGCCGCCAATTCAGAATACCTCCGGAGCTGATATCAAAGTTGCTGATATTCACGGATGCCATTTCTAATTTGCCCTGGTTCTTGCCTAGACCGGGAAATGTGAAATTCGCAGCCTGCAGGTCTTTGATAGTAGCATGCCATTCCTGTTCACCTGCTTCACTGCTTTGCACATAAAAATTATTTATTTCTGCTTTTATCTCACCATTGCCGGATCTGAATGTTTTTTCCCCGCTTGTAAGCAAAAAATTACTGGCGGCAAACAGAAGCTTATCGGCAAATATCCCTGCTCCTTCTGTGATCCTGAGACCAGTGAGCACAAGTGAATTGCTTTTGTTTGAAAGGGTGTGCCATTCGATTTTTGAAAAACCTGAACTTCCTGGTTGTTCAATTAACAATTCAGGCTGATCAATACTGATCTTTGGAATTGATATAGCTGGCCATTTGATCGTTGCAGCGTTACTGTTATTATCCGTTGCATAATGCTTAATACTGATAACGGGTTTTCGGATAACCAACTCGTCGGCTTTTATTTTCCCGCTGATGATGGTATTGATGTCAGGAATAAAACCGGCTGCAGGAATGTTTACTGATACGGTGTCCCGGGTGCTGATCTTACGGAATAAAATTTCTTCCAGTTCCGATGCTTTATTATCTGATAAACGGAAACGGGCGGATTTAAAATCAATGCTTTTGTTTTTGAAGGATAATTCCGTACCGTTGCTGCGGAAGTTTTTTAACTGAACAGGTTTGCCAGGTTGCAATAGAAGTTCATCTGAGGACAGTATCTCAAAATAGGCCGATAGCTGCTGATCACCGGCAGATGATGAAAATTTTGTATTATTCCCCAGGATATTGGTTATTAAAAGCTGGCCTGTAAATGTTTTTGTTGTGGAGCCTCCCGGAAATACTATATCCGCTTCCTTCCATTGTATCCCGTTTATTTCTGTGATATTCCCTTTTTCATCAATCTGCATAGCATTAACGGAAACATCTGAGGCGTTGAGAGTAATATTTTTTTCTTTATCTGTTACTAACATTCTTTTCGTTAGTAATTTCCCTTCTTTGCCGGAGATGTCAGCATTTTCTAATTCTATCGTCAGGTTGCCGGATCGCAATGTTCCTTTTTTGAAATGAAGGCCCTTAACAGATTTTTGAAGATTGACGATCTGTTTTGACTGCACAAACTCCTTGCCTGCCAGGGAAAGGCTTGCATTTTCCAGTTTTAACTGTGCACCATTGGTAAAGTGGAGATTGATCTGGCCATTCAAGACATCCAGTTTATTTAATTGAATAATACTGCCAAAACCAGCCAGTGTTTCAAATACATTCTTATCCTTGCCTTTGTTCGTGATAAAAGAATAATTGATAACAGGCCGATTGAGTGTGGCCTGCCCTGCACTCAGTTTTTGATCAAATACAATATCATCCCAGGAAAAACTCCGGAGCTGGAATTGCGGCATGCTGAAACTATTGACCACGTTATCCTGCTGCATTTGTTTCAGGGTAAAATTGCTCAGGTTAATACTGTTATTTACCAGCAGGATGCTGTCAAATGTCAATGCATAGGTACTGTCACGTAAAAAATTCTCATAATTACGGATGGCCATCACAAGACTCTTTACCTTAAGAGGATTTGGTGAGTTTTTTTCAATACTGAGCCCCTGCATCTCAAAATTATTATGGCTGGAAGTGAATGAGCTTGGTCTTCCTTCCCTTACAGTATTGATATTGAACGACCCGTTTTCCACCACGACATATTCCACTTGGAGATCCCCTGTCAATTGCTGTACCAGTTCGTTGAGTTTGGGGGGAGGTTTGGGTGAACCGGCTTTTTTTTCCAGTTCCGTATTCAGCGTGAACCTGGGATTAATGCAATAAACTGAATCTGCTTTGATCACCTCTTTCTGGTATAGCGTATCAAAATCAATATTCGTCAGCCTCAGCTTATCAAAAAAGACCTGAAAAGATGTTTTAGCACTGTCACCCTTGCTGGCAGAAACAGTACAACTGTCAAATTCCACCATTCTCTTTTGAATATTGATACCAAATTTGCTGAAGCTCAGCTTATGCCTGCCATCAGGAAAAAGAATGTCCTGTTTATGTGTTTGCAAGGAGATATTGTCACTGAAAAGTATCTTTTGTTTATTAGCGACATCTGTACTATCCACTTTCAGGTTATCCAGGTGCAATTGCAGGTTGGTAATGGTCACAGGGAGATCCTCCGGCCGTACTTTATTGACGAGAGTAAACCTTCCATTGTCAATATGGAACTGGCTTACTTTTAGAACTTCCAGTGCATCCTGTATTGATTTATAGATACGCCCCATTTCCTGCGGCAACGAAGCGCTTTTATTGTCTGTGCTGTCGTCTTTTGCTGGTCGTAACCTGGTGACCAGAATATCTGGATTGATCAGCGTTAATGAATCAATGATGACCCTTTTCTCAAAAACAAGCGGCCATACTTCCTTTACACTTACATTCATTCTCTCCACACTGAAGCGGTATGCTGTTGTAGAAGTATCGGTGGAATAAAAAACCGCTTGTCTCAGTTGCATATCAGTGCTGAACCAGTTAAAGCGGAACTTTTTTACTTGCAACCGGATCTTCCCGTTCGACCGGTCATCCACTAACTCTTCGAGAAGTCTTTCCGCATGATTGATGAACCAGAAATGAAAGGCTGTCAGCAATACAAGGATGCTGCCGAGGATATAAGCGGATATTTTCAGGATCTTTTTTTTCAATGACTTTTTATCAAGGTCCGGAAGTATTAATGTGGAAATTTACCAAAAAAAGGCGAGGGAGATAAACAGGTGACTGTTATTGTAAAAATAAAAGGAGAATTCCTTTATATGAACGGGTAAATCAACCTGTGTGCTGCAACCTTACCTGAATTGCTCATGCATGAAATTATCCAGTTTGTCAGCCCAGTGACTGAGATCATTGATCAGGGTAACCATTTCTTCATAGTCCATACCTGATATATTTCTCTCAGCAATGATGCAAACAATGCCACGTTGTTCATCTGCGCTGATTTTGTACCCGAGATAGGAGCCATTGATGGCGAGAGCCGTCTTGTAAAGCTCGAATTGTTTTTTTACATCTTTAGGTATTTCACAAAGACCTGCCATGCAGCGTATGAAGGTCTGAGGCTGCTGCAGAAGATTTTTTTGAGTGCTGAGGAAAACTTCTATGGTAGATGAACCTTGCACAAAATACCAGGCGCCGGTATTGGCGTTATAGACATTTCTTTCCTCCACACCCATGTCAGTGCATAAGCGTTGCAGGTAAAGTGTGATTCTTTCCGGAGGTGTCATTCGGTCATCATTTACTATCAGCTCACCGGTGAGCCATTGGTCGTTGGTTCGCCAGGATTAATGAACTTCAATTGCCCGTCTTTCTCTTCCGCCATCAGGATCATACCATTGCTTTCGATCCCTTTCATTTTTCTTGGGGCAAGATTGGCCACGATCACTACCTGTTTGCCAATGATATCTTCCGGTTTAAAATGTAAAGCTATACCTGAAACGATCGTTCTCTTCTCAAACCCCAGGTCCACTTCCAGTTTTAACAATTTATCAGCTTTCGGAACTTTTTCCGCAGCAGTGATCGTTGCCACTTTCAGATCAAGTTTGGCAAAGTCGTCATATTGGATCTGCGATTTGAGATTTGATGTTGGAGGTTCATCTGCCGGTTTCTGAACTCCGGCTTCTGATTTCATCAGCCCCGCTTTCAATTTTTCTATTTGTTCTGTTATCTCGGCATCTTCAATTTTTCTGAATAGCAACTGCGGTTCTCTCAAACTATAACCAATGCTCAATAGCTTCAGCTTACCTGCATTTTCCCAATCCAGCATTTTATCCACTACTTTCATCATGTTCAGCATACTTTTAGCCGTATTGGGCAGGAACGGATTAATAAGAATGGCCAGGTTAGCTGTTAACTGCAGGCACAGGTGCATAGTATTATCAATATTCTTCTGCATATCCGGGTTAGCCGCTAATTGTTTGGCTGCTATCCACGGTTCTTTTTTCTGCATGTATTGATTGCCCTTGCGGGAAAGATCAATGACCTCGTACAATGCTTCCCTGAATTTATATTGTTCTAACAGGGTCTCCACTTTTGCTTTTGAACCTTCTATTTCGGCATTCAGTATTTTGTCATTCTCATCCAGTATTTCAGTATGCAGTATAGGCACTTTACCGCCGCATAGTTTATGCATCAGTACCCATGTTCTGTTCACAAAATTGCCAAAGATGCTGACCAGCTCACTGTTCACCGCATCCTGGAAACCTTTCCAGGTGAATTCGCTGTCCTTGGTTTCAGGCGCTATCTGAGTTAGATAATAACGGAGCATATCCACACATTGGCCGCCCCCATTCTCTTTCTTCACAAAATCGTTGATATAATCCCGCATGTCGAGTTTCCAGTTGCGGCTGGTGCTCATCTTATCGCCTTCGAGATTCAAAAATTCATTGGCGGGTACATTATCCGGCAAAATATTCCCATGCAGCTTCAGCATAATAGGGAAGATGATGCAGTGGAAAACAATATTGTCTTTACCGATAAAGTGGACCAGCTTCGTATCCTTATCATACCAGTAAGGCTTCCAGTCTTTTTTATTGTTGATAGCCCACTGTTTGGTGGCGCTTACGTAGCCAATGGGCGCATCAAACCAAACATATAACACTTTTCCTTCAGCGTCTTTCAAAGGTACTTTGATCCCCCAGTCGAGATCTCTGGTTACGGCCCTGGATTGAAGGCCTCCTTCAATCCAGCTTTTGCATTGACCAACAACGGTTGCCCTCCAATCTTCCTTATGTTCTTTTAATATCCATTCACGTAAAAACTCTTCATGCTTACCCAGCGGGAGATACCAATGCGATGTTCTTTTCTTTACCGGTGCTTTACCGCTTAATGTACTGACCGGGTTTATCAGTTCATCAGGGCTTAACGTTCTTCCGCAGTTCTCACACTGATCGCCATAAGCACGGTCGCTGCCGCAATTTGGGCAGGTGCCTTTTATATAACGGTCCGCCAAAAATGTTTTGGCTTCCTCATCATAATACTGCTCGCTTTCTTTTATTTCCAGTTCATTCCGATCATTCAGGTAAGTAAAAAATTCCTGTGCCGTTTCATGGTGTATCGGCTCACTGGTGCGGTGATAGATATCGAAGCTCATGCTGAGGTCTTCGAAATCCTGTTTCATTGCCTGATGATACTTGTCGATAATGGCTCTTGGTGTTGTGCCTTCTTTGGTGGCCTGGATGGGAATGGCCGTGCCATGTTCATCACTGCCGCAGACAAACACCACATCTCTTTTCTGCGCCCGCAGGTAACGAACATAAATATCTGCTGGTATATAAGCCCCTGCCAGGTGGCCAACATGTTTTAATCCATTGGCATAAGGCAGGGCAGAAGTAACTAAATATCTTTTTGGATCGGTCATGTATTGTTCCTGTCTTTAGTAGTCCGCAAAAATACCGGAATAGCCGCCTTTGCCCAAACGTCATAAAAAAACCTCTGCAAGCAGAGGTTCAGGGTCTTTTTTGTGATGGGGAGCTATTTTTTCAGCTTATGTGAAAACATCCAGCTTACATATTCCTTTTCAGCAAATGCATTATCCCAGCTATTATGGTTCACACCCGGATACTCTGAATACTTTACTTCTGCTTTCAGGGTTTTCAGTTTGTCCACCATTTGCCTTGACAGATCCACATTCACTACGGCATCTGCAGCACCATGAAAGACCCAGAAAGCAGTTTTTTTGATACGCTTGTCATACCTGGGTACATCTCCGCCTCCGCAAACAGGCAAGGCTGCTGCATATAGATCGGGGTAACGGTGCACCGATTCAAAAGTGCCCATGCCTCCCATAGATAAGCCTGTGATATATACTTTTGATTTATCCACTGCTTCTTCGCCTATCAATTTTTTCACCAGCTCATTGGCTGCCGCAAGTGGCCAGTTGGGTTCTGCATTGTAATCAAAAGATATCTTGAATGGCTGCTGGCTCATGTCAATCCTGGTAACAGCCCAGAACGACTCTTCCGGACATTGCGGGAAGACTATGATAGCAGGGAAATTTTTCCTGTTCTCTTCTTTCAGGAAAAGCTTAGCGCCATGTGTGAGCTGCTTTTCATTGTCGTTCCCCCTTTCACCGGCGCCATGCAGGAAAAGAACCAATGGGTATTTTTTATTCTTGTCGTAGTTATCGGGATAGAGAATACGGTAGGGCAATCTTTTTCCATCGGCAAAAGCGAATTCCTTTTTTTCATAAGGAGCATAAGCAGGATTGCTGACCGGTCTTTTCAGCAAACCCTGCAGGTTAAGCCAGTTGCTAAAACTTTCTATCCAGTTGTCCACTGGCAGGTTTTGTTTTTTCATGCCAAAGCCGTGTCCTCCTTTTGCATACATGTGCAGTTCTGCCGTTTTTTTGGCAGCGATCCATTGGTTGTACAGTTCTACGCTGTGCGGGGCCAATCCAAGCTGATCATCACTGGCGGCAGCGATGAAAAGGGGAGGCGCATCGTTAGATACTTTACCCTGCATTTCAGGAGGGAAATAGGCATAAACCGGGGCTATAAAATTCGGTTTAGTCTCGTTGGAATAGTTAAAGGCTGTGGCGCCAGCTACGGTGCCACCGGCAGAAAAACCCATGATGCCGATCCGGTTTTGCAGGATGCCATATTCTGTGGCATGTTTACGAACATAGGCAATGGCCGCTTTTCCGTCAGCAATGGCAAGTGGTATCACCGGCATGGTAGCTTCTTCAAATTCTTTTTTGCCGATCTTGGCAAACCATTCACCCAGCGGATCTGCGGTATAGGTCCTTGCAAGGCGGTATTTTAATACAAAACAGGCAACTCCTTTTTTCACGAGCCAGCTTGCTGCATCCATACCTTCGTTGTTGATAGATAAGGTATGGAATGCCCCGCCGGGGCAAATGATAACCGCGGTACCATTAGCTACAGCAGGATCGGGTAGAAAAGCGGTGAGGGTGGGTCGGGTTACATTGAATACCACTTTTTCTTTGAACATATTATTCTCGTTCTCCCCTTCACTCCAGTTCCACGATTCAGAACCAGGCGCGGGGCCATCGTATAACTGAATTATTTTTTCCTGTGCCTGTATGAATAAAGAAAGAATAAGTGAGGCAATACTGAGAACGAAGTTTTTTTTCATTTGACAAGAATTATAGTGAAGTGCAAAAGTAAATGTTCTTTCTTACAGGAAAGTCCCCTGTTGCGGCAGGGGACTCTGATCAAAACCAGCCTGTGTATCTGCTACTGCTTTAACTCAGTTATCTCCACTTGCGGAGCCAATACCTTATTGCATTTTTGTGTTACTATATCTTTCGATAACGAGAATGTCGCTGTCTGTTTTATATCAGCTGAAGATGAGCCGATCTTCACGGTGTAGATACCTGCATCGGCGATCCATGCTGTGGCTTCAGTACTAAAAGAAGCAAGATCGTCGGCGGTGATGGCGAACTCAATTTTTTGAGATTGCCCTGGCCGCAGTAATCTGGTTTTGCCAAAACCTTTCAATTCTATAGCAGGGTTACCCAGCTTACCGGCAGGGGCAGTGATATACAGTTGTACCACTTCTTTGCCTGCTACTTTACCGGTATTGGCAATTGTAACGGAAGCCTTGATCTTTTTGTCCAATGATTTTCCGCTCAGGGAGATATTGCTGTAGGTAAAATTTGTATAGGAAAGACCATAGCCAAATTCATAAGCCGGTTTGACATTAAACGTATTGTAATAACGATAGCCTACATAGATACCTTCTTCGTAGGTCACTTCACCGGGGATCAGTTTCATTCCGAAACTTCCCATTGTTGCTTTCTCAGGGAATTCTTTACCAGGAAAATTCCTTGAGGTAGGATCGTCATCATATTTTAGCGGGAATGTGGTGGCCAGTTTACCGGATGGATTAATCTTCCCGCTGAGAATATCAGCGACGGCATTACCGGCCTCCTGCCCGCCCTGCCCCGCCAGCAGTATCGCATCCACCTCGTCTCTCCAGGATGCCATTTCTATTACGCCTCCGGCATTGACGATCACGATAACTTTTTTCCCTTTGGCATGATAGGCAACTGCCACATCCCTGATCAGTTGCTTTTCGGGGTCAGACAGATAGAAATCGTTTTCCTTTTTCCTGTCGTGGAATTCGCCTGCATTTCTCCCGATCGTGATCAATGCTGCTTCTGTTTCTGTTGCTTTCCTTTCCAGTATTTCTTTTTTTATATCCATCTCAGGTGCGGATGGGGTAGGGTTCATGATCTCCTTGAAGAACTCCTTTTTAGGATTATTTGCATTGTATACGTCAAGGTATTGTTGATAGGCTTTTTTCATCTCCTCATCCAGGCTATAACCGGCATTCGATAGCCCCTGCACCAGTGATATGGTGTAAGCTTCATTCACATCACCACTGCCGGTACC
Source organism: Chitinophagaceae bacterium (assembly GCA_016787135.1). Lineage (GTDB taxonomy): Bacteria > Bacteroidota > Bacteroidia > Chitinophagales > Chitinophagaceae > VBAT01. Next base: position 24,897 of record JAEUVK010000056.1, read on the forward strand.
TCCGGCAATAAAGTTGTAAGAAGTGTTACCAAATGCGGCCAGCTTCATGTTGTTTTTTAGAGGTAAGGTCTTATCCAGGTTTTTCAATAATATCATTCCTTCCGCTGCTGCAGTGCGGACAAGCGTTGCGTGTGCTGCGAGGTTAGGTTTATTGCTGAAGGCATATTTCTTGTAGGCGGGCGATGCTAAGATATAGCTTACGATACGCTCGGCATTTTCATTCAACACTTGTATGTCCAATGCTCCGTTATTCACGGCGTCAATGATGTCTTTCTTTTGTGCCGGTGTGCCGGGCATCAGCAGGTCATTACCGGCTTTCATTTGCGCCACCGCATCTTTTCCGCCGAACCAGTCTGTCATAACCAGGCCTCTGAATCCCCATTCTTTTCTCAGAATGGTGGTGAGCAGGTCATAACTTTCGGAGGTATAAGTGCCGTTGATATAATTATAAGAACTCATGACTGTCCACGGCTGTGATTCCCTGACCGTAATTTCAAACCCCTTCAGGTATATCTCCCGCAATGCTCTTTCACTGACGATGGTATTGATCGTATTCCGGTTGGTCTCCTGGTTATTGGCAGCAAAATGTTTGACCGAAGTACCGACCCCGTTCGATTCAATACCATTTACCATTGCAGCGGCAAATTTTCCCGATATCAGCGGATCTTCAGAATAATACTCAAAATTCCTTCCGCCCAATGGATTACGGTGAATGTTCAGGGCAGGGGCCAGCAGGATATCCACGCCGTATTCTTTTACTTCATTACCCATAGCAGCGCCTACCTGTTTCACCAATGCAGTATCCCAGGTACTGGCCAACAGTGTTGCTACCGGCCATGCAGTAGCATAATATGTATTCGGGTCATCTTTTCTTCGGGGTTCTATCCGAAGTCCGGCCGGACCATCTGCCAATACGGTATTAGGAAGTCCGAGACGGGCAATAGAATAGGTGGTGCCAGCGGCCCCCGGCACTTTGTCCATGGTCTGTCCCACAACAGGGGCGCCTGTATTCAAACCGGGCATATTCATACCCATACCTACTACCAGGTTCACTTTTTCCTCCAATGTCATTTTTGATATCAATGCTTTTGCTTTGCCTGTTTGAGCAAATGCGGGTGTGATGACCAGTAGGGAAAGAAAGGGAACAAGAAGGGGTTTCATATTGCAATCATTTAAGGAGGTAAAGCTCCGGATGAAAGCAACAGGTACATTTGATATATATCAAATAACGTTTATTTCGCTGATCGTATCCGGCTGAGTGTTTCCAGGGTCACTCCCAGAAAGGATGCGATATATGATACCGGGACACGTTGTATGATCTGGGGAGAGTGCTTCAGTAAACGGTCATAGCGTTGCTGCGCCGTTTCAAACTGGATAGAATCCATTCGTATTTGCGACAGGATTAATGAACCTGTGACCATTTTTCTTAAAAGCTTTTCTACATCGTGATACTGATCGGCCAGTCGCATGAAATCATTATGATGGATGCCGTAAACCTCTGAAGGTTCTATGGTATGAATAATAAGATGGCTTGGGGTACGGTTGAAAAAACTGGTGATGGACAGAAAGAACTGTTCATCCATGGCGATCCATTCCGTGATCTCTTTATCGTTTTTATAATAAAAGATGCGGGCCACTCCTTTTTCGATAAAGTAGATATAATCAGAAACAGCCTGTTCACGCAACAGGAAATGATCTTTGGGTGCTGACCAGTGCTTCCAGGCAGACAAGTAAGCATTCATACTTTCGGAAGAAAGCGGAGAGATGGCAGTGATCGCATGGCGCAGCAGTTCCATGTTTGAAAATTAGGAAAAGAATCCTGCAAAAGGCTTTATTTTGTTTGTACAATTTTTGCTGATGATCAAAACACCACCCTATTTACAACCCGGTGATTGTATCGGTATAGTTTGCCCTGCCGGGTATATGCCTGTCGAAAAAATATCCGAATGTATCCGTGTGCTGAATGAAGAATGGGGTTTTCGTACCAAAGTTGGCAAGACCATCGGAAGCCAGTTCAATTATTTTTCCGGAACGGATGGAGAAAGACTGAATGACTTTCAGCAAATGCTCGATGATGATGAAGTGAAAGCTGTACTATGTGCAAGAGGTGGGTATGGTATGGGACGTATCATTGACAAGATCGATTTCAGAAAATTCAGGAAGAACCCCAAGTGGGTGATCGGTTATAGTGATATCACGGTATTTCATTCCCATCTTTATTCCAATTATTATATTTCCTCATTGCATGCACCCATGGCCGGGGCTTTTAACGATGCAGGATACATCAGCCGCTTCGTGCAATCTTTAAGAGCGGCACTGGAGGGTAAAAAAGCAAAATATAACTGTGACCCGCATGCGTTCAACCGGAAAGGTGAAGCTATCGGTGAACTGGTAGGAGGTAATCTCGCCTTGCTGACTCATCTTGTAGGAACAGAGTCCGATATCAAGACAAGGGGGCGGATATTATTTATTGAAGATATTGGCGAGTATGCGTATAGCATTGACCGGATGATGTACCAGCTGAAGCGAAGCGGGAAACTGTCAAAACTGGCCGGTTTGATCATCGGTGGTTTTACGGACATGAAAGATACGGAACGGCCTTTCGGACAAACGGCGTATGAGATCATCCGGGATATTATCAAAGAATACGACTACCCGGCTTGCTTTGGTTTCCCGGTCAGCCATGAAAAGGAAAATTATGCATTAAAAGTAGGGGTGGGATATAAATTGAAAGTGGGAAAAAGTAAAGTGATCCTGGAAGAATAAAAAAGCCGCCCTGCCTGCTGCAGGAACGGCTTAACCATTAAACCTTAATCAAAAAAAATCATAGCAAGTATTGCGGTTTCTTTCGCTTTCGGATGTCTGGCTGTTCCATGAGTTAACCTGAAAATCAGGCAAGATCAAAGCGGTCAAGGTTCATTACTTTGTTCCATGCCGCCACAAAGTCTGTTACAAACTTTTCCTGTGCATCTCCGCTCCCGTAAACTTCGGCAAGGGCCCTTAACTCAGCATTTGAACCAAAGACAAGATCTGCACGGGTTCCTGTCCATTTGAGTTTCCCTGTTGTACGATCACTCCCTTCAAACAATTCCTTTTGTTCATCGGTTGCTTTCCAGACCGTACTCATGTCGAGCAGATTCACAAAGAAATCGTTGGTAAGTGATTCCGGATTTTTTGTGAAAACACCATGTTTAGAGCCGTCATAGTTGGTGTTCAATACACGCATACCACCGATAAGAACCGTCAATTCAGGGGCGGTCAGTGTCAGTAATTGGGCTTTATCGATCAGCAATTCTTCTGTTGATACTGTATATTTTGTTTTCAGGTAATTACGGAAACCATCGGCAACAGGCTCCAGCACGGCGAATGATTCCACATCTGTTTGTTCCTGTGAAGCATCGGTTCTTCCCGGAATGAAAGGAACAGTCACATTGTGGCCAGCATTCTTCGCTGCTTTTTCAACACCTGTACAACCTGCTAATACAATCAGGTCTGCCAAAGAAACCCTTTTGCCACCAGATTGAAATTCTTTCTGGATACTTTCAAGTGTTCCCAAAACTTTTGCAAGTTGAGAGGGATTGTTTACTGCCCAGTATTTTTGAGGAGCCAGGCGAATTCGGGCACCATTGGCGCCGCCACGTTTATCCGAACCACGGAATGTAGAGGCCGAAGCCCAGGCTGTTGATACCAGCTGAGACACTGTCAAACCCGAATCAAGTATTTTGGCTTTCAGTGCTGCAATGTCTTTTTCATCAATCAGTTTATGGTCAACTGCTGGTACCGGATCCTGCCATATCAGTTCTTCTTTTGGTACATCCGGGCCTAAGTAGCGGGCAAGAGGGCCCATATCCCGGTGGGTCAATTTAAACCATGCACGGGCAAAAGCATCTGCAAATTCATCCGGGTTTTCGTAGAAACGCCTTGAAATTTTTTCATAGACCGGGTCAAATCTCAGGGAAAGATCTGTGGTTAGCATTGTTGGTGCATGACGTTTTGATTTATCGTGAGCATCCGGGATGGTGTTTGCACCGGCACCATTCTTTGCTATCCATTGATGAGCGCCTGCGGGGCTCTTTGTCAATTCCCATTCATAGCCGAACAGGTTCCAGAAGAAATTATTACTCCATTTGGTGGGTGTGCTGGTCCAGGTAACCTCCAGTCCGCTGGTAATGGTGTCACCTCCTTTGCCGGAACCAAAACTGTTCTTCCAGCCGAAACCCTGCTCTTCTATATCTGCTGCTTCAGGGTCCGGGCCAACATATTTGCCCGGATCGGCTGCGCCATGGGTTTTGCCGAAAGTGTGACCACCTGCAATCAGGGCAACAGTTTCCTCATCGTTCATGGCCATACGTTTGAAAGTTTCCCGGATATCACGGGCTGCTGCGATCGGATCGGGATTGCCATTGGGGCCTTCCGGGTTTACATAGATCAAACCCATTTGTACAGCTGCAAGCGGATTATCCAGATCACGTTCACCAGAATAGCGGTTGTCATCTAGCCATTTTGTTTCAGAACCCCAGTAAACATCTTCTTCCGGCTCCCATACATCTTCACGACCACCGGCAAAACCAAAAGTTTTGAATCCCATTGATTCCAATGCAACATTACCGGCAAGGATCATAAGATCGGCCCAGGATATTTTGCGTCCATATTTTTGTTTGATTGGCCACAGTAATCTGCGGGCTTTATCAAGACTTACGTTGTCGGGCCAGCTATTGAGAGGAGCAAAGCGTTGTTGTCCTGCTCCTGCACCACCGCGACCATCGCCAGTGCGGTATGTGCCTGCACTGTGCCATGCCATGCGGATGAACAAAGGACCATAGTGACCAAAGTCTGCCGGCCACCAATCTTGTGAGTCCGTCATTAGTTTGTGAAGGTCTTTTTTCAAAGCATCCAGGTCAAGACTTTTGAATTCTTTGGCATAATTAAAATCCTTGCCCATCGGATCAGATAAGGAAGAGTGCTGGCGCAGGATGTTTAATTTTAATTGATTTGGCCACCAATCGCGGTTTTTTGTTCCGCCACCGCCAACGGGCTTCTTAAGCGTTCCGTTGTGAAAAGGGCATTTGCCGATGTCGTTAGAGTTATTTCCCATTTTATAATAAGTTTTATCCTGAATAAAGCAGGGCTACAAAACTGTGGCAATTATTATTATCAACCTAATTGATTAATTTTATAAACTGATAGATAAAATCTATATGTAATGACCTTTGTTCAATTGGAGTATGTTGTCGCCCTGGACAGGTACCGGCATTTTGCCAGTGCTGCTGCTAATTGCTTTGTTACACAGCCTACGCTGAGCATGCAGATCCATAAGCTGGAAGAGGAGTTGGGTATAAAGATATTTGACCGTAGCAAACAACCAGTGATCCCTACGGAAGCCGGCGCTGAAGTCATTGAACATGCGAAAAAGATTATTGCAGAGAGGGATCAGTTGCATGAAATGATCCATACAAAAAAAGGAGTGATCAGCGGAGAACTGCGGGTAGGGATCATTCCTACACTGGCGCCTTATCTTCTTCCGCTTTTTGTTCACCGCTTTACCGATAAATACCCCAATGTCAAGCTTATTATCAATGAAATGATGACGGACCTTATAATTAACCGGCTACGGGAGGGAACGATCCATGCAGGGATCCTGGTAACCCCGCTTCAGGAACATGGTATCAAGGAAGATGTTTTATTTTATGAGGAGTTAATGGTATATGTTTCTAAGAACAATGACAATTTCCGGAAGAATTATGTGTTGGCGCAGGATATCGACCCCAATAAGTTATGGCTGCTTGAGGAAGGCCACTGTTTCCGTTCGCAGATCATGAATCTTTGTGAGTTGCAAAAGGCAAGCAAAGAAGGGCATTCTTTTGAATATGAAGCGGGGAGTATCGAGACATTACGAAGAATGGTTGAATTGACCGATGGGATCACTATTCTGCCGGAGCTGGCTACTATGGACCTTAATGCAAAGCAACAGCAACAGCTGAGATTATTTAAGCGTCCTGCCCCGATGCGTGAAGTCAGCCTGGTGGTCCACCGCGACTTTGTCAAAAAAAGGCTGATAGAAATATTAAAGAAAGAAATTACCGCCGCAGTGCCGGAAAAGATCAAAAAGAACAGGAATTCGAATGTATTGCCTGTGTAATCGGCTTCATTGCAACAGAGAGTCTAGTTTCCGGTGAAAACCAGGAAAATCATTAAGGTTATTGTGTTTGCCTTTTTCGATGGCGACCAGTTCTCTTTTCAGAGCGGGCATTTCGTTCCAGGGCTGCATCAGCATTTCAGATTGTGAATAGGGGATCGTCTCGTCATTTGTCCCGTGAAAAATGGTTACAGGAGCTTCAATTTTTTCGAAGTACTGGTAAATGGGAAAATGATAGTTGGCCATCCAGTTGACAGGATACATGAAGGCGTAATGACTGAATAAAGCTTCAATGCTGTAATAAGGTGTTTCGAGTATCAGTCTTTTGCAGTCTTTGACCGATGCCAGCCACGAAGCCACGCCGGTTCCGATAGATTTTCCGTAAATGATGATACTGTCCTTTGAGATACCGGCCCTTGCCATTTTATACAACTGTTCTGCATCAGCATACATCACCTGCTCATTTCTTTCGCCGGTGGTTTTACCAAAGCCGGGATAATCAAGCATCCATACTTCATAGTTGTTTTTGGTGAAATTGATTGCGTAGGGAGCATAGCGTTCAATGTTCTCCCTGTTACCATGAAAATAGAGGACGATCCCTTTTTTTATAGAGTCCGGTATGGTGAACTGAACAATACTCAGGTTCCTCTCATTGCTGATCGCAAGATCAATTTCTTTAAATGGGATACTAAAGTTGAATTTATGGTCAGGTGGAAGCGCTTTCGGATGAAATAGGAATTTTTCCTGCAAAAAGTATAAGGCAAAGCCGCAAATGATATAAATGACCACCGCTATCTTTACCCATTTCAGGATTCTTCTGACAATTTTTTTTTGCATGGCTGCAAAGATGAAAATAAAAAAGGACATGAACGAATCATGCCCTTTGTATGCGGAGGATAGTGAGACTCAGAAGCGGTTGAAATAATCTTTAATGCCGCATTCGGCTTTACCTTGCGCTTCAGTCATGATCACCCGGATGATCTCGCTTTCTGAAGGAGGAAATTGTTCCCGTCCGTCGCACATTTTTTTATCTTCTTCACTCAAAGCTCTTGCATCGCCTGTCCAGGTGGAGAACTCAGTGCTCCAGTTATAATCACCACGGTAAGTGTCGTTCCACAACCATTGGTTGTTAAAGTCTCTCGCTGTCACCTGCAGCATGCCGTCTGCTACCATCGTTCTGCGGGTAGTGGTGATCTTTGCTTTTACAGTAGCATATTCCTTTACCACAGAGTCAGGTCTTATCACAGTTTCTTTTATGACTACCTTTTTGGATACTTCCCTCACTGTTTTCTGGTCACGGTAACGGTCAATATCTATATCACTGAAACGCATTTCTACTACCTGGTCCGTACGGATATTGAAACTACTCGCCTCGGCAGGTGAATAATAGCGTACAAAGAAATTCCTGTTGTTGTTCAGGTAACGCAGCATATTGTTGTCAAAATTGACAATGCCGTAATTATAAGAACTGTATTGAAATCCTGACTGCACGACAGGCAGCACTACTACGTTGATCACTGCGTTGGTATAGGCTTCGTCCATTTTTTGTTTGGTAGAAATATCGCCGGACATCAAAGAAAGCGCCTTTTGGAATTCAAAGTATGCCTGCTTGTATCCATTTCTTGTATTCAGCGACATCAGTTCCAATCCTCTTTCATACCTCGCATTGCCGGCTTCTTCTTTATACGTGATCACATAGGAGGAGTAATCAGTAGGACGAACTGCCTCAAATACGGAAGGCACGCTGCGTATAGCTTCATATAAACGCTGCAGGTCAAGGTACTCGTTGTAGGTACATTCCCATCTCAGGTCATTATTGCTGGAGGCATTATTCCGGATCCTTGCCTCATGATCTTCTACTGCATAACGATAAGCATTTTGAAGTATCTCAAGCGTAGCGGCATCATTTGGTTTTTTCTGCAGCTTTTTGGCAGCCAGTTCAACCGCTTCATCATAGTTGCCTTTTTCATACATCTTCTTTGCCGTTCTGCAGGAAAAGAACAAAGTAGCGATTGCAATAAGAAAGAAAGAGTAAAATTTCGATTTCATAAACACCTCCGTTTTCTGTCAGACGTTCAAATAACAGTCCGGTTACAATGCCGTGACATGAATTAGAACATCCTTAACAGTTTAAGAGAAGCCTAATATTTGAGAATATCCCTGATAAAGTTGTGGTATTCGTCAAATGAAGGAAGGTTATTGTGGCCGCCTTTATGAATGCGGATCAGCGTTATCTTGCCGGGGTTGATCTTTTGCAGCCTTTCGCTGTGTTTGATAGGTATAAGCCAGTCTTTGGTGCCGTGAATAATGTAAGTATGGCAACTGACCTGCCGTATCCATTTGTCTGCCCGCAGGTGAAAACGCAGCACATATCGCACAGGCAGTATAGGAAGAAAACGTTCGGCCACTTTTAAGAAGCTGTAATACGGGGCATCCAGGATCAGGTAACGAGGCTTATTGTCTGAAGCAACTTTCGTTGCAAAGCCGCTGCCAATACTGCGCCCATAAACAATGATATGTTGCTCGGGATATGTTCTGGTGAGTTCTTTATACACAAACTGCATGTCATTGAGCATATCCTTTTCACTTCGCTTGCCGGTACTTTTGCCAAAGCCCCTGTAGTCAACCAGTACCACATCATAGTTATACCGGTAAAAATCCCGGGCATATTTGGCCCATCCTTTTATGCTTCTTGAATTACCGTGAAAATAGAGTATCAGGCCGGCAGGGTATTCCCGGAAAAAATGAAGACCATTGATACGGACACCGGGCTCTACATCAAAAAAATATTCTCTGAACGGGATATCATATTTGAACTGGAAATCCTGTTTGAGCTTCTCCGGTTTGAAAATGAATTTTTCCTGCAGGAAATAAGCAAGAACAGATAACAACGCAATGCTGCCAAGGATATACCAGATGAAAGAAGGCAAGTTTTTAGTTTTGGTGAGGTTAAGATAGACACAACTTATTAAAATATCACCAAAGACACACGATCAGTCTTCCACTCTTCTTAGTTTGAGGTTGGTCACCGGCGCCACGATGAGCGGGAATTTTTCAACCGTTACATTTGCCACATCCAGTCCAAAGCCTCTTTCCTCCGACAGACTATGTTCTTTCAGCCAGAAATGGAGTTTCATGATCACCCGCTCCATAAACGGTAATTCATTATCCTGGCTCAGGTATTTTTCCATGACCATGAACTGGAAGTCGCCCACCGTATTGCTGCTGGCAAGGCTTTCATAACGGCTGATGATATTTACTTCTTTATTGGCGACAAGATCTTCCACGACTTTTCGGAACATCAGGTTGATGCGTGGCTCCATGCGGAAACCAAGCCTGAAATCTACCCGGATAATATCGTTGGGAATGATATGCTCCACTTTGTATTCGCAGGTATATGGGTCATCCAGCGTGTCCACATGCACGAACCAGTAAATGTCGGCCCGTTTGGGTTTCTTATTTAGTATAGAATAGATGATCTTATGCTCAATTTCCTTGGGGTTATTGGCACTGGTCAGGTAAACAAGGTGCGTAGCATATTTAGGCACTGCTTTATCATTACTCAATTCCTGTATTTTGGGAATGTAATGCTCCAGCCGCACAAACTCTACGTAACGGTTTTTGATCTTGCGGGCCCTGTACCATACATACATCACCAGGAACATGAAGCCCCCTACGATAAGGGTTATATACCCTCCATGAATGAATTTGTCCATCAATGCAAGTAGATAGCCAACCTCTACTATAAAATAACCCATCAGGAAAATATAAATCCATGCTGACTTCACACGATGCAGCACAAGATAGTTGGCAAACAGGATAGTGGTCATCAACATGGTCATGATGATGGCCAGCCCGTAGGCCGCCTCCATATTGGAAGATTTACGGAAATAAAGTACAACGCCAATACAGCCGGCGAACATCAGCAAATTGATCGCAGGGATAAAAAGCTGTCCTTTTTCTTCAGACGGATATCTTATCTTGACCTTGGGCCACAGATTCAGGCGCATAGCCTCACTGATCAACGTAAACGCTCCAGACACCATCGCCTGACTGGCAATAATGGCCGCCGTTGTTGCAATCAATACCCCCGGAATAATGAACCAGGGGGGCATGAGGTCGTAAAAGGCATTTATACCCATCGATTGCTTCACATCTTCTGTTATCCGAAGGCCGCTACGATGCGACAACAGGTAAGCGCCCTGGCCAAAATAGTTTATAAGCAGGCATGTTTTTACATATATCCAGGATATTCTGATATTGCTACGGCCGCAATGTCCCAGGTCACTGTATAACGCCTCAGCTCCCGTGGTACAAAGAAATACTGCACCAAGCAGCCAGAAACCTTTAGGGTAGGTTCTCAGGAATTCGACAGCGTAATGAGGACTCAAAGCTTTGAAAATAGCGAGGTCATCAAACACATGGACAGCACCCAATACTGCAAGCATAGTAAACCAGATCAGCATTACGGGGCCGAAAAGTTTTCCAATGGAAGCTGTGCCGAATTGCTGCAGGAAAAAGAATAGCGACAAGATGATTAATACGATGATAACAATGGTATCGGTCGGCATGCCTCGCAGGATAGGAAGCTTGTCAAGTCCTTCAACAGCAGAGGTGATCGAGATCGGAGGTGTGATAATTCCGTCGGCCAGCAAAGCAGCTCCTCCAAGCATGGCAGGGATCACCAGCCATTTTTTTCTTCGTCGTACCAATGCGTACAGGGCAAATGTGCCGCCTTCGCCCCTGTTATCGGCTCTCAGAATAAGGATGACATATTTAATTGTTGTTTGCAGCGTCAGCGTCCAGATAATACAAGACAGAGAACCCAGGATCAGGTCTTCACTTACGATTCTTCCGTTGATGATAGCATTAAAGACATATAAAGGAGATGTCCCGATATCACCATAAATAATTCCAAGAGCGATAAGGAGTCCTGCTGCGGTTGCCTTGTTGGTCGAAATTTTCACTTGCTGTAGTTGATGGTTGTTCCGGTACAGATCAGAGCTGTGTGGGAAACGCCTGCAAAGGTATAGGCAAAAAACAATTATAAAGAATACCTTGTTAAAACTATTCTGATTCTGTTCTCCGCAGACGTTGCCGGAATCGCGGATGCAACTTTTTCCGTTTTTTTACCGTTGTTCATGTAATAAGTCACTTTCAGGCATCAGTTTTGAAACAAAACTTGTTGTGTTTGACAGGCAACCAGTAACTTTAATCAGCAAAAAATCACAATATTATGATCCGTGGAAAATGGATGCTTGCTTTGGTATTTTCGGTCACAGGCCTTTCTCTATCCGCCCAGAAGATCGTTTATTCGGAATACGACAAAGACGATACCCGGCGCATGAATTTTGAGATCGCAGGTAAGATCGGGGGAAATTTTCTGATCTATAAAAATGTCCGGAATACCAGCTGGGTATCGGTACTAGACAATGACATGAAGGAGATCGCTAAAGTAGAGCAGGATTATGTGCCCGACAATGACCGCATGATCAATGTTGATTTTTTCTCTTTCCCGGACTTTTGTTACATGATCTACCAGTATCAGAAAAGAAGCATCGTTCATTGTATGGCTGCCAAAATTGACGGCAGCGGAAAAAAGATCGGGGAAGTGATGCAGTTAGATACTACACAGATCGGTTTTGCGGCTAATAATAAAATATATTCTGTTATTGCCAGCGAGGATAAAAGCAAACTGATCGTTTTTAAGATCAACAGCAAGAACCGAAAAAACTACCTTGTGACAACAATGCTGTATGATAATCAGCTTTCCCTTCTTAAGAAAAGCAGACTGAGCATGGAGATGGAAGACCGTGATGATTACCTGGATGAATTTCAGCTCGATAATGACGGCGATCTTGTTTTTACCAAGTTTGACAGGGTCAATAATGAGAATATCGGGAAGGCGTTTTTCGTTATTAAGCATGCACAGGCAGATTCATTTGCCATGTCTCAGCTGAATACAGACAAGATCTATCTTGATGAATTGCATATCAAACCAGATAACACCAACAAAAGATATTTCATCACCTCATTTTACACAAAACAGCGAAGGGGGAACACCGAAGGCTATTATTTCTACTTATGGGACAAACAATCAGGCAGTCTGATTAAGGAAGATACTATCGTTTTCAGTGATGAACTCAGACGTGAAGCGAGGGGTAATGCCAGTACCAGGATGGCTTTTAATGACTACTTTATCCGTAACATCATTGTGCGCAGGGATGGCGGGTTCATTATCAGCAGCGAGTCCTATTATACCACTTCGAGAGGCAGTGCGTTCAACCGATGGAATTACATGTATGGTTCTCCTTTTATGCGTATGTCCGACTATTATTATTATTCGCCCTATTACAGCAGCTATTGGTGGAATTCACGATGGAATAATAGTTCAGGGAATGTGCGTTACCAGGCTGACAATATAACTGTTCTTTCCTTCGATAAGAATGGCCAGCGGGAATGGGCAAATGTTATTTCCAAAGAACAATTTGACGATCAGACAGACGACCTGATCTCTTACCAGCTGGTGAATACAGGCGGGCAATTGCATATTCTTTTTAATAATATGGAACGAAGAACGCTACTGTTAAATGATTTCAGCATTACCCCTGATGGCAAAATAAACAGGAGCCCTACCCTTAAAAACCTGGACAAAGGGTATGAGTTCATGCCTAAATTCGCCAAGCAGGTAAGCGCCAGGCAAATAATAGTTCCATGTCTGTACAGGAATTATATTTGCTTTGCCAAAATCGAGTATAATTAAACCCTGATAATTCCCATTATCCTTTGACCGGAGTATTTAAACAGAAAAACCCTGCTAACATCATTCTGCTGCTTGTATTTGGAATACTGATCAAGCTGCCAATGTTCACGCACCCGCATGTACCTGAAAGCAAACCTGCAGAAGGGGCTTTTTTTGGTGCTATCCTGAGATTTCTCCAGCCTACAGGTAAGTCTTTTCCATCATTATACCCATTACTGGCTTTTACGCTGTTGTTTGTGCAGGCGATCATACTGACAAGGTTTGTCATCACACAGCGGATGATAAATAAACCCAATTACCTGCCGGGGATGGCCTATATGCTGATCACCTCCCTGTTGCCGGAATGGAACTTTTTCTCGGCCCCTTTATTGATCAATAGTATTCTTCTATTGATATTGTCAGGCTTGTTCAGTATATATAATCAGCCCAATGCAAAAGGGACCATTTTCAATATAGGCCTTGCGCTGGGTCTTGCCGGTTTTCTTTTTGTATCATCGCTGACATTTGTTGTCTGGATATTGCTGGCGCTGGCCGTTATGCGTCCTTTTCGTTTGAATGAATGGCTTCTTTGTATCCTCGGTATCACCACCCCTTTTTACTTTTATGCCATTTATATTTTTATTACTGATAAATGGAGCTGGGATGCGTTTCTGCCGCATATCAGTATCGGTGTACCTTCCCTGCAGCAATCTGCCTGGCTGGCCGGCAGTGTCTTTCTGATCATGGTCCCTTTCCTGGTGGGCGGGTATTACGTACAGGACAATTTGCGGAGAATGCTGATCAATGTACGAAAAGGATGGAGTCTTTTGCTTTTATACCTGCTGGTAGGATTGCTGCTTCCTTTTGTCAATACCAGTGATACTTTTGAGAACTGGGTAATGGCGATGGTGCCAATGGCAGCTTTTCATGCCTGTGCATACTTTTATTCTGCCTGGCGTGCTTTTCCACTTATATTATTCTGGATCACGACAGCTTTTGTACTGGCGTATCAGTATGCCGGACCCGGGTGGGTCACAAGTTACGGGCCTTGAGTAGAAGATGGAGTATTTTCTGTCTCCCTGCTATCTATACTTTGGCAGCTCCCGGCTTTCTCTCAAAAGCTTATCTTTGCTTTTCACTACTCAACCACACTTTTATGAAATTTGGCGTAGTCGTTTTTCCCGGCTCCAACTGTGACAGGGACATGCAGGATGCACTGGCAGATGATCTGAACCAGGAGGTGGTGATGCTCTGGCATAAGGATAAGGATCTGGGTCGGTTCAATACAGAAGACTGTATCGTTTTACCGGGTGGTTTTTCTTTTGGCGATTACTTACGTTGCGGTGCCATTGCCCGGTTCAGCCCAATGATGCAGAGTGTGATCGAATTTGCCAATGCCGGGGGTAAGGTGTTTGGTGTGTGCAATGGCTTCCAGGTATTATGTGAGTCACACCTGTTGCCGGGCGCATTGTTACGAAATGCCAATCAACAATTTGTCTGTAAGAATGTTTTTATCAAAGACCCGGAAGAGAATATTTTTAAGATACCGGTTGCACATGGAGAAGGCCGTTACTATGCTGATGAAAGGACATTAGGCGAACTGGAGGCCAATAACCAGGTGATCTTCCGGTATTGTGATGACAATGGTAAGGTCACTGCTGAAGCAAATCCTAACGGGGCCATCCGCAATATTGCAGGCATCTGTAATAAGAACAGGAACGTATTTGGTATGATGCCTCACCCGGAAAGGGCCTGCTCTGCGGTGCTGGGTAATACCGATGGCCGGGCTATCATCAAGAATTTGCTCATGGCCGAGCAACTGGTAAGCCTGTAAACAGGTCTTTTAACATTATTTAAGCCCCTTTTGTCACTTTAGTTACAAAATCACAGATCCGGGGTATATATTTTTGTTGTATATAATCGGAATGATGAAAAAAGCTTTTCTCTTTTTATCAGTTTTTGCAGTAGTGGCTGCAGCGCAGGCACAGTTGAATCCTGTTAGCTGGACATTTTCTTCCAAAAAGATAAACGATAAAACCTACGAGGTGCATATAGAAGCCACGATTCAATCTGGCTGGCACCTATATTCTCAGTCTCAGCCGGAAGATGCCATTGCCGAGCCAACCCTGGTTGCTTTTAATAAAAACCCTTTGCTGACACTTGACGGAAAGGTAAAAGAGGAGGGAAAGCTGGAGAAGTTTCATGATGCCAAACTGGAGGTATCGGCTAATCAGTATTCAAAGACTGTAAAATTCGTGCAGGTGGTGAAGCTGAAAGCAAAAGCCAAAACCAATGTGAGCGGCAGTGTCAGGTTCCAGACATGTAATGATCAAAGATGTTTGCCGCCCAAAACGGTGACATTCAATGTGGCGATCTGATATTATTAGTAAAGAAAGATTTTATACGAACGGGTTCCTGGAGAACTCGTTCTTTTTTAAAGAGCAAACGATGCTAAACTTACATAAGATCATTAGCTTTATTCTTTCACTGACTATATTTAGTTTTTCAGTTTTTGCACAGGAGAGTAACCCTTTTTTTCCGTGGAAAGTTTCCAGTAAAAAGATCGGTGAAGGGAAGTATGAACTGGTTTTTTCCGTATCTCCTGCAGGCCCATGGGAATTATATTCGCCCATACAAAAAATTGACCTGGCTACTACAGAATTACAGTTTAACGATTCATCCATTACACAGGAGGGAAAATTTTCAGAGAAGGGCGAGGTAAAAGAGATCAAACATCCTTTGTTTGAAGAGGGTGCGTTACGGGCTTATCAATCTCCTGTTGAGTGGACAGCCATCATTACATTCAGTGATAAAGATAGCGTGCCTGCTATGCTGCAGGGCAAATTCCTGTACACGTATGGCAGGTCAGCTGACACTTCTTTTTATCCTTCATCTGAATTCCCCTTCTCCGTAGTAATGGAAGGAGGCGTACTATCAGATACAATGACCAAAGTTGCTTCCATCGATATCAATAACCCTGTAAATAACTGTGGTGATGAGGGGGCGAACAACAAGAGTATCTTCACGATCTTCCTGCTTGGATTCCTGGGTGGTTTGATCGCACTATTGACACCTTGTGTATTTCCGATGATACCGGTGACCGTAACATTCTTTACCAAAAAAGCGCAGCACAAAGGGAAAGGTATTACCAATGCCGTCTTGTACGGTCTTTTTATTTTTCTTATCTACATATTGATCACAGTTCCTTTTCATGTTGCAGACAAGGCAATCAGCCCCGAGATATTCAATAATATTTCTACCAACGTCTGGCTGAATCTCATCTTTTTTGCCATTTTTATCTTCTTTGCACTGTCATTCTTTGGACTTTTCGAGATTGGTCTTCCTTCCGGGCTTGCAAACAGAGCAGACTCCCGTTCAGGCCTGGGAAATATCGGCGGGATCTTTTTTATGGCAGCTACATTGGCGATCGTTTCATTTTCCTGTACTGGCCCTATTCTTGGAACACTGCTGGTCGGAGTTGCAGAGCAGGGTGCATGGCCGCTTACTGCCGGAGCTGCCGGGTTTGGCCTGGCGTTAGGATTACCTTTTGCATTATTCGCCATGTTCCCGCATTGGCTGCAATCATTACCAAAGTCCGGCGGATGGATGACAGATGTGAAAGTGGTTCTTGGATTTTTGGAACTGGCATTAGCTGTAAAATTTCTATCGAATGCCGACCTGGTAAAACAATGGGGACTGCTGAAGAGAGAGATCTTTATCGGATTTTGGATATTATTTGGATTACTGACCGTTTTATACCTCGCAGGAATTTTGAGAGTTAAGAACAGTACACCCGTCAAAAGGTTTTCTGTGACAAGGATTGCTTTTATTGTTCTTTTCAGTGCGATCACGATCTACCTGATACCGGGGTTGACCAATACCAGGTGGGCTGATTTGAAACTGATCAGCGGCTTCCCGCCACCAAGGGCAACTTATAGTCTTTACAGTTCTTCTCATGGCAATAAGAATATTTTTGAGCCTATACAAAATGATTACAAAGCGGCATTGGCCCTCGCCAAAAAAGAAAATAAACCTGTGCTGATAGATTTTACAGGATGGGCTTGTGTCAACTGCAGGCGCATGGAAGAAAAGGTTTGGCCGGACAAACTGGTGGATAGCCTGATGAGACACCAGTTTGTCGTAGTTTCTTTATATGTAGATGAGAGAAGAAAACTTCCTTTAACGGAACAAACTGTTGTCACGACCTCAAATGGAGAAAAGTCAATTGTAACAGTCGGTGATAAATGGGCCACCTTCCAGACGGAGAACTTCGGAGCCACCTCGCAGCCGCAATATGCGATCCTTACACCAGACGAAAAAGCACTGACCAAAACAAAGTTTTACACACCTGATGCAGATGAGTTTGCTGCGTGGTTGCAGTGCGGATTAGAAGCTTTTCAGAAAACAAGTAGTAAGTAACGGGTTACCCTTCAAAAGGTAATAAGGCAAAAGAAAAACCGTCCCGCAATATGCGGGACGGTTCAATTTGGTGTCATTCTGTACCAGCCTTCCCAGGTTGGATTCCAATAATGGAATTGGCAAGCAAACCGAAAAATTCTTTATATCGAATTCTTCATCTCCGGTCGGAGATACAGAATGACAATATCTTTTTCAAAACTTCTGCAAAGATATATGCAGAAAACACTAACATCCAAGAACTACAAAGCAATTTGTTTTTGCACCATCAGTTTGCGCAGGTTGATCAAACCATAACGCATACGGCCAAGTGCAGTATTAATGCTGCAATTGGTCACTGAGGCGATCTCTTTAAAGCTCATATCAGCATAATGACGGAGTATGATCACTTCACGCTGATCTTCCGGCAGCCGTTCCAGCATTTCGCGGACACGGTCATGACTTTGCCTTTTCATCATCGTGGTCTCAGCACTGTCATCAGCAAAATTGAGTACTTCAAAAATATCTTTATCCTCACCATTGCGGATGGTGGGTGTACGTTTTACTTTACGGAAATGATCCACACATAAGTTGTGGGCAATACGCATGGCCCAGGGAAGGAACTTGCCTTCTTCTGTATAACGGCCGCTGCGCATAGTGTCGATAATGCGTATGAAAACATCCTGGAAAATATCTTCTGCCAGGTATTTGTCTTTTACCAGGAATAAGATGGAAGTGTACAATTTGTCTTTGTGACGGAGCACCAGGGTCTCTAGTGCATCGAGGTCGCCGTCAGTGAACAGACGGATAAGGTCGTGGTCGGTTTTCTTACTATAAGTTTTCATACTCCTACAGGTTTAGGTGTGGTCAAATGTGGCTTTGGCTTAGAAAAATGTTCGGTTAAATCAGTGTAGAAGTATGTACTATAGGCGTGATCAGTTTTTGGTATTTCATTGTTTCGGATATTGGTGATTAAAAATAGAACTTTTCAGGAAACCGCCAAACGTTTTGTCAACGAAATTGTTTTATAGGGTGTCAAGAAAATGTTAATCATCCGGGCTGAAATTTAAGGCAGATAAGGCTTTACATTTGCCAGACGCAAAATGGAAAAATTAATAAAAGGGAAAAATTCCGCTAAAGCAGCGACCGTAAATTCCGCAGATAATATACTGATTAAGGGAGCGAGGGTACATAACCTGAAGAACATAACGGTAAGTATTCCGAGAAATAAACTGGTAGTGGTTACCGGTGTTTCGGGTTCTGGTAAATCTTCTCTTACTATTGATACTTTATATGCTGAAGGACAGCGGCGTTATGCGGAAAGCCTCAGTGCTTATGCCCGTCAGTTCCTGAACCGGATGAACAAACCCGATGTGGATTATATCAAAGGGTTATGTCCTGCGATCGCTATTGAACAAAAAGTGATCACAAGAACTCCCCGCAGCACGGTAGGAAGCATGACAGAGATCTATGACTACCTCAGGCTCCTTTTTGCAAGGATCGGGAAAACCATTTCACCCATTTCCGGGAAAGAAGTAAAGAAGGATGATGTGACCGATGTGGTGAACGCCATTATTGCTTTACAGGAAGGGGATAAAGTATATATCCTTGCCACATTCAAACAGCAAAAGAACCGGGATATTAAAGAAGAATTGAATATACTGGCACAAAAGGGTTTTTCAAGAATGTATGACCAGAAGTCCGGTGAGATATTCAGGATCGAAGAGCTGGCTGACAGAAGTGATAAAGAGTTAAAGTCATTATCGAAAGCAAATATTCTTATTGACCGGATAGTAGTAAAAGAATTTGATGATGACGATAAGCATCGTCTCGCTGATTCAATTGGAACGGCCTTTTATGAAGGCGAAGGAGATGTGTATATAGAAGTTCAGTCTGATGCCGGCAAGAAGCTTCTTCACTTTAATAACCGCTTTGAAGCTGACGGGATGCAATTCGAAGAGCCTGTACCGAATCTTTTTTCTTTTAATAACCCGTTCGGCGCCTGCCCCACCTGTGAAGGCTTTAGCCAGGTGCTGGGAATAGACAGTGAATTGGTGATTCCTGACAGGCGGTTAAGTGTATATGATGGTGCTATTGCACCCTGGAAAGGTGAAAAGCTGGGTTGGTGGAGAGAACAATTCATCAAAGGGGCGAAGAAATTCAATTTCCCGGTACATAAAGCCATTGCCGATCTTACCACCAAACAATATGAAACTTTATGGGAAGGAAATGAGCATGCCCATGGCATCAATGACTTTTTCAAAGAAGTGGAGCAGAACCTTTATAAAGTGCAGTACCGTGTTTTACTAAGCCGCTACCGGGGAAGAACATCTTGTCCTGATTGCAAGGGTTACCGCCTGCGTAAAGAAGC
>JAEUVK010000059.1 GCA_016787135.1 Chitinophagaceae bacterium
AATAAGATAGCAGAAAAAACGCCTGCCTGTAATATGGGCATTTTATGGGATGGGGATGTGTTAAGTGAAATATTGAATGGTACTTCTGTAGAGAAATGGGATTACACCAATGAAAAAACCATAAAGCTGCTTGAAGCTTCTCAATATAATTGTGTTCGCAATAATGGTACAAAAGCAAATCCTGTATTATCAGCAGATATACTTGGCGACTGGCGGGAAGAAGTAATTTATCGCACAGCAGATAACAATGAACTGAAGATATTCACCACTTCTATTCCGACTGAACATAAATTCTATACACTCATGCAGGACCCGCAATATCGCCTGAGCATTGCCTGGCAGAACGTGGCGTATAACCAGCCTCCGCATACCAGTTTTTATTTCGGAGAAGGGATGAAAAAACCGCCGAAACCGGATATTGTGATAATAAAAGCTAAAGCCGTAGCCGGCGAAACGGCGATTAAATAGCCGATGAGAACCATAGCCATATTTTTCCTGTTTACATGGTTGCCGTGCATTGCTCCGGCACAACGGGTCATGGAAAACCTTGATCGCGGGCTGATAGCAATGAATGCGGGAGAGGGAAAAGTATATATTGGCTGGCGCTTGCTGGTGTCTGATCCGGATGCTACAGGTTTTGATGTTTATCGTATGACAGGTAAGGATACCAGGAAACTAAATAGACAGCTTGTTACCGGCAGCACCAATTTCGTGGATACCACAGCTGATCTGTCACAGGTCAATCATTATATGGTAAAGTCGGTTTTATACGGCAGTGAGCTTTCAGCAAGCAAAGCTTTTACGCTTACAGCTGGAATGCCGGCACAGCAATATATTTCCGTTCCTTTACAGGTTCCGGCTGCTGGTGAAGTGATGGGGACTGCTTATTCGTATAGTGCCAATGACGCAAGTGTGGGAGATCTTGATGGTGATGGCGAGTATGAGATCATTTTAAAATGGGAGCCATCCAATGCAAAGAATCCGCCGCAGACTGGATTTACGGGCAACCAGCTTATTGATGCATACAAAATGAATGGCAGGTTACTTTGGAGAATCAATCTCGGTAAGAATATCCGTTCCGGAGCCGCTTACACCCAATTTATGGTCTATGACTTTGATGGTGATGGAAAAGCTGAAATGATGTGTAAAACCGCGGATGGCACCATAGACGGCAAAGATCATATTATAGGTGACAGTACAAAGGATTGGAGGAAATATGGTGACCCCAAAGGCAATATGTATGGAAAAGTAGCGGAAGGTCCTGAATACATTACTGTATTCGATGGCTTAACAGGAGCCGCGTTGGCAACAGCCGGTTATATTCCGGATCGCTATCCATTGGATGGATGGGGTGGTACTGGCGGCAATGGGGGGAATGATAATACGGCCAGCCGTTCTGATCGGTTTACGGCTTGTGTTGCCTATCTCGACGGTAAGTTGCCCAGTGCCGTTTTTGTCCGCGGATGGTATGGAAGATCAGTGTTGGCTGCATGGGACTGGCGGAACGGGAAACTGACATCAAGATGGGTGTTTGATTCAAAAGATAAGGACAATCCTTATTCGGGAATGGGCAACCACAATCTGAGTGTGGCTGATGTGGATGATGATGGTAAAGACGAGATATGTATTGGCGCCATGACAGTGGATGATAATGGAAAAGGGTTATACACAACGGGACTCAGGCATGGTGATGCCATACACTTGAGTGATCTTGATCCATCAAATCCCGGCCTTGAAGTATTCGGTATTCATGAGAATGAAGAAAGGACGATTGCATTAAATACGCCGGGGGTAGCACAATTTGATGCACGAACCGGAAAAGTGCTTTTTTCATTGGCGCCGGGCGTAGATGTAGGTCGCGGCGTCGCTGCCGATATTGATCCCCGTTATCCCGGTTATGAGAACTGGGGCGGACCTGGTGGCTTGCGTGATGCAAAAGGAAAAACGATAATAGACAAAACACCTTCGTCCACCAATTTTATGATCTGGTGGGACGATGATCTGACAAGAGAGCTGCTGGACAAGAACCGTATTGATAAATGGGATTGGAACACCAGTACAACCATCAACCTTTTAACAGCAGAGGGATGTGTGGCTAATAATGGTACGAAAGCTACTCCTTGCTTATCTGCTGACCTGTTTGGAGATTGGAGAGAGGAAGTGATATGGAGATCGGAAGACAATAAGGAATTACGCATATACACCAGCACCATTCTTTCTTCCAGACGATTCTATACGCTAATGCAGGATCCGCAATACCGGCTAAGCATTGCATGGCAGAATACTTCGTATAACCAGCCTCCGCATACCGGTTTCTATTTTGGCGAAGGAATGAAAGCGCCGAAAAAACCAGTTATCCGGATTTCTCAAACCGTCAAAGGTAATTATGATAAACAAAATGACCAGTAAGATCGGGCTGCTATTGATGGTATTCATCATCAGCAGCATAATTTATTCTTTCAGTTTATTGCAGGAGGAAAAGCCAACATTGTACATTATCGGAGATTCTACGGTACGAAATACCAATAAGGAACAATGGGGATGGGGTACATTGATCAGCGACCTGTTTGACAGCACTAAGATCAAAGTGGCTAACCATGCTATAGCCGGCAGAAGTTCACGTAGCTTTACCAATGAAGGCAGGTGGGGCAGGCTAGATTCATTATTGAAACCCGGCGATTATGTAATGATGCAGTTCGGGCATAATGATGGCAGTTATCCTGACACAAGCAGAAGAAACCGTGGCACACTAAAGGGAACGGGTGAAGAGACGATCGA
The DNA here is from genome assembly GCA_016787135.1 of Chitinophagaceae bacterium. Taxonomy (GTDB): domain Bacteria; phylum Bacteroidota; class Bacteroidia; order Chitinophagales; family Chitinophagaceae; genus VBAT01. The sequence goes on from JAEUVK010000059.1 coordinate 2,779, forward strand.
ACTGGAATTTGCTGACGGGAGAAAAGAAACAGTTCATACTTATGGCTGGTATATACGGCAATTTGTTCGCGACGCAAAAGCAAAAAGTGCCATACCAATCGTGTTATCCATGATACCGAGGAATATCTGGAAGGATGGCAAAGTGCCAAGGGCCGGTAATGATTTTGGTAAATGGGCAAAAGAGGTTGCAGAACAGGAAGGGGCTTTTTTCATTGATCTGAATGCGATAACTGCAGATAAGTATGATCAGTGGGGGCCGGAAAGAGTAAAACAGTTTTTCCCGGGCGATCATACGCATACGAACAAAGAGGGGGCGGCCGTCAATGCAGCTTCCGTGGTGGAAGGAATACAGCAGAACCCGGCTATCGGGTTGAATAAATACCTTGTCAGACAATAACCGGTTTTATATGAAAAACAGATCAAACTCCCGCAACAGGATAAAGTGGATAACAATTGTATCCTTTCTTTTTATACTCTGTTCCTTTGCTATGGTTAAAAAGGAAAAGCCCGTGTTCTATATCATTGGCGATTCTACAGTACGGAACGGTGATGGCACAGGCAAGAACCAGCAATGGGGCTGGGGCAGTTTTATGGCTGATCATTTTGATACGAACAGGATCGCCATCCGTAATCATGCGATCGGTGGCAGGAGCAGCCGTACATTCATCACCGAAGGAAGGTGGGACAGGATACTCAAGGAACTGAAGAAAGGGGATTATGTGATCATGCAGTTTGGTCATAATGATGCAGGGCCGCTCGATGATACAGCCAGGGCCAGGGGAACGATCAGGGGTACCGGGGAGGAATCAAAAGAGATATACAACCCCATTATGAAAAAACAAGAAGTAGTACACACGTATGGGTGGTATATGAGAAGGTATATCAGGGAAACAAAAGATAAAGGGGCTATCCCGATTGTTTGTTCCCCGATACCGAGGAACGATTGGAAGGAAGGCAAAGTG
>JAEUVK010000221.1 GCA_016787135.1 Chitinophagaceae bacterium
TGTTATAATTTGGTGTTTCAAAACCACTTAAACCCTTGCAATAATGAGAAAAGCCGATCTTGTAAACCAGATATCTGAAAAGACGGGGATTCCCAAAGTTGATGTATTGGTTACCCTCGAAACCATGTTCAAAGAAGTAAAAGACACCCTCTCTGCAGGGGAAAATATATATATCCGTGGCTTCGGAAGCTTTATTACTAAAAAGCGAGCTGCGAAGATCGGACGTAATATTAAAAAGAATATAGCTGTTCATATCCCTGAGCACTATATCCCTGCATTCAAGCCGGCCAAAGAATTTGTGGCTGAAGTAAAAAAGTTAAAGGAAGTCAAACCCGATGAAGGTCCGGGAGAAGACGCTTAGTCTTTGTTTAATCCTTGCTATACTATTTACCGATTATCAATCTGTTTGGGGTAACTTTGCTCTCCTAAATTATAATGCGTAGTGAAGAAACCTCAGTTTATTACTATTGGAGTTGCTGTATGTCTGGTGTCTGTTATTTATTTTTTTGGAAGGACCACACCTAATAAACAGCCTGTTCAGGCGTCCAATAATCATTCGCATTCAACAGATACAGGTAATTTTACTGATACTATACTGAACATGGCTAAAGGGCAGATAAGCCCTGAGCAGGTGATGAGGATCACTACATTAGAAAACTCTATTTCCCGCGGGGCTGTAAAGGATCAGCAGTTAAAGGTATATCATCAATTGGCCCATTTCTGGGGTGATACGGCCGGTCTTTTTATGCCGTATGCCTGGTATGAAGCTGAAGCTGCCAGATTGGAAAATTCAGAAAATTCCCTCACCTTTGCTGCCCGCTTATTTTTGGATAACCTGCAAGGCGAGCAAAACCCAAAATTCAGAAGATGGGAGGCGTTGCAAGCCAAAGATTTGTTTGAAAGATCTTTGACCATAAACCCGGAAAATGATTCTGCCAAAGTAGGACTTGGCGCCTGCTACCTGTTCGGAAATATTTCTGACATGCCAATGGAAGGATTAGGAAAGATCAGGGAGGTGATTCAAAAAGACAGCACGAATGTGTATGCCCACATGATGCTGGCGAAGGGGTCAATGTTATCCGGGCAATACGATAAAGCTATCAGCCGTTTGGAAACGATCATCAGGCTGGAGAGACATAATCTTGAGGCCATTTTGATGCTGGCGGATGTATTGGAAAGAACAGGTGATAAGAACGGAGCGGTAAAGTGGTATAATGTGAGCCTTGAGATTGTCCAAAGACAGGATGCAAGAGCAGAAATCGAAAAAAGGATAGCTGAATTGAAAAAGTAAAGTATCAAAAAGTTTGGGAAGCAGCTGATGTCCATCCCTGCAACCTTCAACTTATTATTATAAACAAGATTTAAAAAATTATTTGAGTATGCCTTGTGGTAAGAAAAGGAAGCGTCATAAGATTGCGACGCACAAACGTAAAAAAAGACTGAGAAAGAATCGTCACAAGAAAAGAAACAAGTAGGTTTAATAAGTTTCGGAAGTTCCATAAGTTCCAGAAGTTTTTAGCTTTTGAAATTTGTTGAATTTCCGGAGCCTGTTGAGCTTTCTTCAGTCAACCGGTTGTCTGCCGTACAAGTTTGCACCCCCACCTCTGCTGCAACTTTATCCCTCCGCATTCACGTACGGTTTTACTGTCACCCGGTATTTACAGCAATAAGGTCAGATTCATTTATTGTACAGGCTGTAATGAACAAAGAACTTATTATTAATGCAGCACCGCAGGGTGTTGAGATCGCCTTGCTGGAAGATAAGAAGCTGGTAGAACTGCATAGCGAAAAAAGCGATGCCCGTTTTGCCGTGGGGGATCTTTATCTCGGGAAAGTGAAAAAACTGATTCCGGGACTGAATGCCGCTTTTGTGGATGTAGGTTTTGAAAAGGATGCTTTTCTGCACTATACTGACCTGAGTCCGTATGCCCGCTCCTTGCTGAAATTTACCGCCCTGAGCATGAACGATAAAAGTGAAGCCGGGCTTGATTTCGGGAAATTTGAAAATGAACCCGAGATTATTAAGACGGGGAAGATCAATGAAGTATTGGGAGGTAAGCCGAATATTCTCGTTCAGATTTTGAAAGAACCTATTGCTGCAAAAGGTCCAAGACTTAGTTGCGAAATTTCTTTGCCGGGACGTTTTGTTGTCATTACCCCGTTCAACAATATTGTTGCCGTTTCAAGAAAGATACATTCTTCCGAAGAAAGGAAGAGGTTGCAGAAGATAGTCGAAGCGATCAAACCAAAGAACTTTGGTGTTATCGTTCGTACTGCAGCAGAAGGAAAGAACACGGCAGAACTGCATGAAGACCTTTCAGCACTGGTGGAGATGTGGAAGACGATACAGAAAAATCTGAAAGGCGCAGTCGCCCCGGCCAAGATCCTGAGCGAACAAACAAAAACAAACAGTATTCTCAGGGACTTGTTGAATGCTGATTTTAATAAGATCGTGGTGAACGACCGGAACATTTATACCGATACCAAGAATTATATACAGCGTATTGCTCCTGAAAAAGCTGATATTGTTTCTTTCTATCAGAATGGTTCACCCATTTTCGATTCATTCGGCATTACCAAACAGGTTAAATCTTCTTTTGGTAAAACAGTGAACCTGAATAGCGGTGCCTATCTCATTATTGAGCATACAGAAGCGCTGCATGTGATAGATGTGAACAGCGGCTATAAAAGCGTCAGCAATAATCAAGAGCAAAATGCCCTTGAAACGAACCTGGAAGCAGCGGAAGAAATAGCCCGCCAGTTACGCCTCCGTGACCTCGGTGGTATAATTGTAGCTGACTTTATCGATATGAAACTGCCGGAAAATAAACGGAAGCTGGTAGAGAAAATGGAAGAATTCATGGCCCCTGATAGAGCCAAGCACGCTGTACTTCCTATTTCCAAGTTCGGGCTGATGCAGATCACCCGGCAGCGTATGAAGCCGGAGATGAATATTAATACACAGGAAGTATGTCCGAGCTGTAACGGAACGGGCAAAATATCTTCTACTATATTATTAGAGGATGATATTGAGAAGAACCTGAATTACCTGATCACCCACAAACATGGCAGCCTGAAACTGGTGGTCAACCCGATTATGTATGCTTATCTTACCAAAGGATGGCCATGGTCAACCAGGATCGCTAAATGGAATAAAAAATTCAAACAAAAGACAAAACTGCAGCAGGACACGAACTATCATCTTACCGAATACAAATTCTTTGATGAAAATGATGAAGAAATAAAGCTCTAAAAACTAATCATATCAAAAAGCCTTCAAACTATTTGAAGGCTTTTGTTACAGTACTCCTGTCCCCTCACTTGTACTATTGGCCTACCATAAATACAGCATTGCAAAACATGAGTTTTCCATTCTCCCAGAAATTCCTGAACAATACATTGTCGGAAAGATAAGTTATCGTACCCCTGCCCATTTCCTGTACGCCGAATACCAATCCATCTTTCAGTTTCTTTTTCAGTTTGAATCCGACAAAGCCTGCAACCTGGTTATCCTTTTTGATCACGCCTGTGTTCCATCCATTTTCTTTGATAAAATCATAGATAGTATTATCCATTTTAAGTGTATAGTAGTAGCTGGGATACCCGTACATCAGGGGATGAGTATTGTCAATATCTACTTTGAAAACTGAGCCGGGAGTGGTGCCAGGGACTTCATCTTTTTCCCTGTTCTCAAATGATTTCAATAGTAAGTAAGGGTCTTTTTTGCCGATAGTGTCTTTTTCTTCATCTTTTCTTAGCTTAACTGAACTCCAATCCTGTCTGGCTAATTGTAAAACGGCGGTCTCTAATGCTACTACACGGCCGCCATTCCTGATCCATTGGGCAAACTGATCAGAAGATGATTTGTCGCTTAAGAAACGATAATTCCCATCTGGCAGGACCAGCACATCAACATCACTCCACTTGACACGGCTGAAATCATTAGCATTGATAAGCGTAACAGGGTACTCTAATTCTTTTTCAAAGAAATGCCATACTTCGCCGGCGGCATTGGGTCCAACACCCTCACCTGTCATTAGCGCTATTTTCAAGGCTTTCATCGGATGTACTTTCGAACTACCAAAATCATAGCCCTTATCCACCATGCCGGTTGTAATGGCATTCATCTTGATATTATTCTCATTACAGGCTTTGCTTACCAAAGACCAGAGATTGTTGCCGAACTTTTCATTTCCTTTTTTAATGATGATCACTGAGCCCCGGGCAAAAGACTGGCCATTCACTTCAAAGGGCATTTCAGCGAAACGGAGTTTGATACCCTGTTTCAGTAATTGTCCTGCTGTCTTGGCCGAAAACACACCTTGCCAGCGAATCACGTAGCCATAGGGATCTGCTGCGGTATTTTGTACAGGATCTGGTTTTGCCTTACCGCTGCTTATGGCGATGGCCTGCTTGCTTGCATAAGCAGTAAGTCCATATGCATAAGGAAGTGACCAGGATGTAATATCATAAGTTAATGAATCAACCAGTTTAGACTGCGGCTCAAATAAAACTTTGACCATCGTAGCCTTGGATTGTGCAGAATTGACGATAATGTCTCCCGGAGTAACAGTAAAAGCATCTTCTTTCCCGGTATGGTAGTTAAATCCTTTACCGTTTCCGCTACCAGACCCGTATTCTATGGCATTTTTATCAAGCAGTTTTAAAAAAGAGCTGATCCTTTCAGCATCCGCCGGATTGTTCTTTATGACATAGCTTTTATATTCTCCTATTGATCCGCTGGCAGCATTAGCAAAGAAATTTCTAAATTCCTTGATAAGTGCCGGGGTATTCAGTGAAGAGATCTCAATAGTGCTTAGGGATGTTGTGTAATGATGAATGACACGATCGTATAGTGTCAGCGTATCTCCTTCATCTGTATCTGCACCTAATCCACCGGCACCACCGCCACCTTGCTCATAGGTCATGCCGATAGCGCCGTTATAAACTGGATAAGTATCACCATAAGAAGGATAGAATAGATCAAATATCTCTTTGGTAAAATACAGCCATCCATTCTTGTCAAAATACTTTGCATGGTTCTTTCCGATCGTTACCTGGAAATCCCGTTGCCACTGTGTGACCGCTTCATGATAAGGTTGTGCAGCCGGGGCGAAATAGTAGGGCTGGTTGATGCCTTGTTCGTGATAATCAACATGCACCTGCGGCATCCATTGATTATATTGGGCAATTCTTTGTTGACTTTCTACCTGTGTTTGCCAGGCCCAGTCACGGTTAAGATCAAAATTGTAGTGGTTGGTTCTGCCGCCAGGCCACGGTTCTCTATGTTCTCTTGCATCCAAACGTGGATTGTAATTGGTTCCGGCAATGGAGTTGAACCAGTTCACATAGCGGTCCCTTCCATCGGGATTGATACACGGATCTATGACCACTACTGTATTCTTTAACCATTCTTTTGTTTGAGAATTTTTTGGATCAATCAATGCATATAATGTAAGCATAGCTGCTTCGGAAGAAGAAGTCTCATTACCATGTACATTATAGCTCAGCCAGACAATAGCGGGAGTGCTTTCAGAAAGTGCCATTTTATCTTTCAACAGACTGGCTAATCTTAGGTTGTTCGTTCGGATGCTTTCAAGATTGCTGATATTATCGGGTGATGAAATGAACGTGAGGTATAGTGGACGGTGTTCATTGGTTTCACCGTATTGCTGAAGTTTTACCATCAATGGGCTATTTTGAGCCACATACTGAAAGTAGCTGACTATTTTCCAGTGCGGTGTATAGCGGGTACCGATCTTGTAGCCTAAAAATTCTTCCGGTGATTTTATCTGTGCAATACTTATAAGGTTAAAGAATAGTAACGCTACTAAAGGCAACAATTTCTTGGTCATGCAAAAGTTTTTACGAAGTACGTAAAAAAGGGATAAGAAAACTGAGAAATTGGCAGGAGGTCCTGAAACGAATATGCCTCCGGTTGAGGAGGCATATTCGTTTCAGGGTTTCTTATTCTATCAACCTCTGTCCCTACTACCAAGGTATAACATGATATATTGTACTAATGTAACAACAGCGGCTAGAGCGGCAACCACATAAGTAGTGGCAGCCCACTTCAAAGCGTCTTTTGCCATCGGATATTCAGAACTGTTGGTCACATTTGTCCGGTCTAACCAGGCCAAAGCTTTTTTACTGGCATCAAACTCAACAGGAAGTGTGATCAGTGAGAACAGAACTGTTATTGCCATTAATATAATACCTATCAACAAAACTGTAGGATTACCAGAGTAAGCCATAATAACCCCAACAAGCAAAACCAGGTTTACAATATTAGAACTAAACTGTACAACCGGAACCAACTTACTGCGCATAGTAAGCGGAGCATAGGCTGAGGCATGTTGTACAGCATGGCCACACTCGTGGGCAGCGACGGCGGCGGCAGAAACGCTTATACCATTATATACATCCGGGCTCAGGTTCACTGTCTTATTAACAGGGTTGTAGTGATCGGATAAAAATCCGTCGGATGAGGTTACCTTGACATCATATATTCCGTTCTCTCTCAACATTTTTTCAGCTATTTCCCGGCCTGTAAGTCCGTGAGAAAGAGGCACTTTGCTATATTTTGTAAACTTGCTTTTCAGTACCAGGGAAACCAGCATACTGATTCCTAAAAAGACCAGCGAAACGATCATAATTGACGGTGTCATTTTTAAAAATTATTTGTTTTTCTGCTATTATAACAAATCTATTACCAATTGGATTAGAGCTTGTTTTTCAGCCGTTTTGTCATCTTAGCGACTCCCATCATAAAATACCTGCCTTGAATTTTAATACCCCAATTAATATTATAAGTCAATTATTATCATAGTTTTATGGGAATGTATATTGACCAGCTTAGAATGAATTTTTACTGTTTCTTGTGTCTCAAAGTTATTCACAGCAGCAAAAAATTATTTTGAAATGTTGGGTAGAATTGTAACTTAGCAATAGAATTTAATGGGTTAGTAAGTAAAGGGGTCAATCGCAAGATTGGCCCTTTTTACATTCATCGAATTAGTTAATAATCAATAAGTTTCTTCAGCCTTTGCTCATCTTTTTTAATCAACAATTGTGATCAGTTACCTTTAACTTATGAGTAAAGTTAAAACTGCATTCTTCTGTCAAAACTGCGGTTATGAAAGCGTGAAATGGATAGGTCAATGTCCTTCATGCGGACAATGGAACACCTTTGTTGAAGAGTTGATTCAAAAGGAAACAATAAAAAGCGGTAATGGATGGAAAGAATACAATGAGGATAAAAGAATAAACAAAACAATTTCACTTGGTGAAATAAAAAGCAGTGAAGAAAAAAGATTGATAACAAGTGACGCAGAACTGAACCGTGTGTTAGGTGGCGGCATAGTTCCCGGAAGTATAGTTTTAGTGGCAGGCGAACCGGGTATTGGCAAATCAACACTGTTTTTACAAAATGGATTGTGGTTAAAAGACGCTGTTGTTTTATATATAAGCGGGGAAGAAAGTGAGCAGCAGATAAAAATGCGGGCTGACAGATTGAAGTTGGAGAATGATAATTTTTACCTGCTGACAGAAACATCAACCCAAACGATCTTTCAGGAAATTAAAAAACTAAAACCTGATCTGGTGATTGTTGATTCTGTTCAGACATTGCAGACCCCCTTTATAGATTCGTCACCCGGCAGTGTATCGCAGATAAGGGAATGTGCCGCCGAATTTCAGCGTTTTGCCAAAGAAACAAATACTCCTGTCTTCCTGATAGGCCATATCACCAAAGATGGCAGTATCGCCGGTCCAAAGATCCTGGAACATATGGTAGATACAGTTTTGCAGTTTGAGGGCGATCGTCATTATGCTTACCGGATACTGCGCACATTAAAGAATCGTTTTGGTAGTACTGCAGAGTTGGGTATCTATGAAATGACCGATGAAGGTATGAGAGGTGTTGCTAATCCCAGTGAAATATTGATAACGCAGAAAGAGGATCAGCTTAGTGGCATTGCCATTGCGGCGACCATCGAAGGCATGCGGCCATTACTTATAGAAGTTCAGGCATTAGTTACTCAGTCTGTATATGGAACGCCTCAGAGAACAGTTAGCGGGTTTGATCTCAGGCGCTTGCAGTTACTATTGGCAGTATTAGAAAAAAGAGGAGGTTTCCATTTTGGCGTAAAAGACGTTTTTCTGAATATAGCCGGCGGTTTAAAGGTAGAAGACCCATCAATTGACCTGGCTGTTTTATGTGCCTTACTCTCATCTTATGAAGATGTTCCTTTGCCACAACATATTTGTTTTGCCGGCGAGATAGGGCTTAGTGGCGAAATCAGAGCTGTTAACAGAATTGAGCAGCGAATTGCTGAAGCTGAGAAGCTGGGTTTTGAAAAGATCATTCTTTCCAAATACAATCAGAAAGGGCTATCCCGAAATAAGTTTGCGATAGAAATAATTATGATGGGCCGGGTGGAAGAAGTGTATCAATACCTATTTTGATGATCAGTGTAAAGGAGATAAAAGAATCATTGCTACATCTGCTGTTTCCGCATATATGTGCAGGATGTGGCAGTGACCTGCTCAATGCAAATGCTTCTCTTTGTCTGAAATGCATGGACGCTATGCCTGAAACCGGTTTCGAATTACATCCTGGTAATCCAGTGGAAAAAAAATTCTGGGGAAGATTATCCCTGCGATCAGGAACAGCACAGTACTACTTCACCCGTGAGTCACTGATGCAGCACCTGATGCACCAGTTTAAATACCGGGGAAATAAAGAGCTTGGTTTACAATTAGGAAGAATGATGGGCATTAGTCTGAAACGATCTGATCGTTTCAATATAGATGCGCTGATCCCGCTGCCGCTTTTTGCATCGAAAGAAAAAAGACGTGGTTTTAATCAGTCACTTATTTTATGTGAAGGTATTGCTGAGGTACTGGATGTCCCTGTCTGGAAAGATGCAGTCATGCGTTCGCAGCATACGGATACCCAAACCAAAAAAGGAAGGGTAGAACGTTGGCAGAATATGGAAGGAAAGTTTGTATTGGTGAAGCCCGATATTGTTGCTGGCAAACACCTGCTGCTGGTGGATGATGTAGTAACTACCGGTGCTACTCTTGAAGCTTGTGGCGCCGAATTGCTGAAAGCTGTCAATACAAAACTCAGTGTGGCTACTCTTTGTTTCGCAGCTCATTAGTTTTTGCCCTCCTTTCCACATTTCCTCTTTCGCCTCTTTGTTATTACTTTTATCGCAATGAAAGCCATTACCCTGATCACCCTGTCCGCTGCGGCGCTGTTGATCGCCTGCAGAAAAGATTCTTTTATCACTTCTGGCGATGCAAGGGTTATTATTACTGCCGATACTTTGAAATACGATACTGTTTTCCCCACCACAGGCTCTGTCACACAACTCTTCAAGATCATCAATGACAATGATCAGAAGCTTCGCCTTTCTTCTGTAAAGCTCATGGCGGGGCCTTCTTCTGCTTTTAAAATAAATGTGGATGGTTTTACCAGTTCTGAGGTAAACAATATAGAGATTGAAGCTAACGACAGTATATATGTTTTTGTACAGGTAAACGTAAATCAGAATACTGCTAACCTGCCATTTGTTATCCGCGACAGCATACAGGTAAGCTATAACGGTAATAACAGGCTGGTGCAATTAGAAGCCTGGGGGCAAAATGCCCATTTTTTCCGTGATAAAGAGATCTCTGCGGATGAAACATGGGCGAACGATCTGCCTTATGTGATACTGGGATATCTGCGGGTAAACGCAAACAGTAAGCTGACCATTGATAAAGGTTGCCGTATCTATGTTCATGCCGATGCACCTATTATTGTAGATGGTACCTTACAGGTGAATGGGCTTAAGGATACGGCTGATCGTGTTTATTTCACAGGTGACAGGTTAGATGAGCCATATAAAAACTACCCGGCTTCATGGCCGGGTATTTATTTCAGTGCAGGCAGCAAGGATAATGTTCTCAATTATGCCGCTATAAAAAATTCTTATCAATCAATTGCCGTACAGGACCCATCGCCGAACGCTAATCCGAAAGTTACATTGAATGAATGTGTGATCGATAATTCGTATGATGCAGGGATCATCGCCTCGAATTCAAGTATTGCTGCGAGAAATTGCCTGATCAGTAACTGCGGGAAGAATATAGCCATCATCAAGGGGGGAAATTATAGTTTCACCCATTGTACGGTAGCCAGCTATTCCAATGGCTATATACAGCATCGTGACCCTGTTTTGCAAGTGAGAAATTTTGATGGCAGCAATGCCACTGCCGATCTGAACGCTGTTTTTCGTAACTGCATCTTCTGGGGCGAGAATGGGATCGTGGATGATGAAGTAGTGGTCAATAAAGCAGGAGCTACAATATTCTCGGTCAATTTTGATCATAACCTGTGGAAAGTACGGACAGCTCCCTCCAATATTACTTCTAACCAGATCATTAATGATCAGAAGCCTCTGTTTGATACGATCGATGTGTCCAGGCAGTTCTACAATTTTCGCCTGAAGGATGATTCGCCGGCAAAAAATAAAGGCGTGGCTACACCTGTCATCATTGACCTTGACGGGAAAACCCGGCCGGTTGGCCTGCCTGACCTTGGATGTTTTGAGATACAGCCATAGGCAAGGGCTAAAAATTATTGACCGATATAAGAACCCGGCTGGCGTATCTTTGTCATTCTTCTTTTTTATAACCAATCATCATTTAAAAAATACAGTATGAAAATTTTATTATTGTCATTGATCCTTTCGGTGACTCTAACCGGCTCTTCGATCTATGATTTCAAAGTGGCGGGGCTGGATGGAAACGATATTGATTTTTCAAAATTCAAAGGCAAAAAGATCATGGTTGTCAATACAGCCTCGAAATGCGGAAATACTCCGCAATACGCTGACCTGGAGAAACTGTATGAGAAATACAAGGACAAGCTGGTGATCGTCGGTTTTCCTGCTAATAATTTCAACCAGCAGGAGCCCGGCACCAAAGATGAAATAGCTGAGTTCTGTAAGAAGAATTATGGCGTCACTTTTCCTATGGCGGATAAGGTTTCTGTAAGAGGGGAGGATATTCATCCACTTTTCAAATGGCTGGTGGACCAGTCAAAAGAGCTGGCCAAAAATATTCCTTCAGACAATTCAAAAGACCTGGTATGGAAACGTTTCCTGCAGGACCCCGTTATCTGGAATTTCACCAAATTCCTGCTGGATGAAAAAGGAAACCTTGTCGCAGTATTTCATAACAAAGTGGGACCGATGAGCGAAGAAGTATTAAAATACCTGAACTAATAAGCCCGATCCGGGATGGAAATGGATTAACAAGATTATCGGCAAAGCGATTCAAAACTTTGAATCGCTTTTTTCATGTTATTTTGCAGGCCTTACGGAAAAAGAGATCATGCAATTCAAAGACATCATAGGACAGGCCGATGTTAAGCGCAATCTGATCGAGTTGGTACAGCATAACCGGCTCAGTCATGCTTTGCTCTTTCTGGGCAAAGAAGGAAGCGGCGTATTGCCTATGGCATTATCCTTTGCGCAGTATGTAGTATGTGAAAAAGTGAGTGGTCAGTGGTCAATGGTCAATAAAGGACCTTCACTATTTGCAGACGACCCCCCACAGGTAATAAGTAATCCGCAACCGGCAACTGACAGTTGCGGATCCTGCCCTGCCTGTACGAAATCACAGCAATTCGTTCATCCTGATATTCATTTCAGCTACCCGGTTGTAACAAAAAAGCCTGGGACACCGCCGGTCAGTACTGATTATATTACTGAATGGAGAGAGTTCATCAAAGGTTACCCATATGGGAATATATATGACTGGTTGCAGTTTATCGGTGCAGAAAATAAACAAGGAAATATCACAGCGAATGAATGCAATGATATCATCCGCAAGCTGAGTCTGAAAAGCTTTGAAAGCGAATACAAGGTTTTAATTCTCTGGATGCCGGAATACTTAGGTAATGAGGGGAATAAACTTTTAAAGCTTATAGAAGAACCGCCGCCGGATACATTATTCATACTGGTAGCAGAAAACGAATCATTAATTCTGCCAACAATCTTAAGCCGTTGCCAGCTGATCAAGATACCAGCGCTGGAAATAAAAGAAGTAGAAGAAGCCCTGATCAGCCGGAATAAAACTGTGCCGGAAACGGCAAGACAGGTAGCCAGTGTAAGTGAAGGTAATTACCGTGAGGCACTGCAAATGGTACAACATGCCGATGAAGACTGGCAAAGTTTATTACGGGAGTGGTTGAATGCCATGCTGAAGACCGGCCCGATTGCACAAACAAGGTGGGTGGAAGAAATCAGTAAACATGGCAGGGAAAAGCAGAAACAGTTCCTTCGCTACTTTAATCACCTGCTGGAATTGGCTGTCAGGCTCCGGGTGATTGGTGGTGAGTCGAATATTCCTGAGAAAGAAAGGGATTTTGCGGAAAGACTGAACAAGATAGCCGGAATAGAGCAGCAGCAGGCTATAATAGAAGAATTGGACAAGGCTGCCTATTATATAGAAAGGAATGCTAATGCGAAGATCCTGTTCCATGCCCTCACGATTAAGTTATACCATATCATTCGGGACAAAATTGTATTTTTGGCGGATTGAGAGAAAGATGAGTCGTGAATGGGATGTGTGAGCCTGGGAAAACCAGGAATTATTTGTAAAAGCTTATTGTGTTATTCGTTACTACATATATTCCTTCCAGTGTTCAGTTTTACATGCTGACCAGCGAACAGAACGTTGAAGTGTGCGACGCAACGAAAGCTTAATAATAATTCTTCAGCCGGGAGCCATCGTTTTCTCTGTCTTAAACGTAGTTTGAATTTGTAACAATGGGTTGCAGTAATTGTGGAACCACTACTGGCGGTAAACCAAACGGGTGTAAGAGCAACGGCGGATGCAGTACCGGCGGCTGTAATCGTATGAATACATACGATTGGCTGCGGAACCTCCCCATTCCCGGAGTGGATATGGCCTGCAACGTGATCGAGGTAAGTTTCAACAAAGGCTCCCGTAAAGATTTTTTCCGCAATACCACACTCCAGCATTTTGACAAAGGCGATATGGTCTCTGTAGAAGGGGTGAGTGGTTTTGATGTAGGCGAAGTGTCGCTGACCGGTGAGATCGTACGACTACAGATGAAAAAAAGAGGGGCAAAGGAAGATAACCCGGAGATGAAAAAGATACTGCGACCGGCTACTGACCGCGATCTGGATATCATGCGGCAGAACAAAGCGAGGGAGCCGGAAGCAGTGATACGCAGCCGCGCCATTGCGAAGCAGTTGAAACTGGATATGAAAATAAGCCAGGTGGAGATGCAGGCAGACGGAAGAAAAGCTACCTTTTTTTATATAGCTGATGGTCGTGTGGACTTTCGTGAACTGATCAAAGTATATGCTTCCGAGTTCAAGGTAAAAGTAGAAATGCGCCAGATAGGCGCCCGGCAGGAGGCAGGTAAAGTGGGTGGTGTGGGCAGTTGCGGTCGTGAATTATGTTGCAGCAGCTGGCTGACTGATTTCAAATCAGTGAATACAGCGGCGGCCCGTTACCAGAATCTTTCTATTAATCAGTCGAAATTAAGCGGGCAGTGTGGCCGTTTGAAATGCTGTCTGAATTACGAACTCGATACGTATTTAGATGCCTTGCAGCATTTCCCGGATAATTGTGATGTGCTGCAGGTAGCCAAAGGCAATGCTTACCTGATCAAGAAGGATATTTTCAAGAACCTGATGTGGTACACCTTGCCTGATAGCACCAAACAGTACCCTGTGACCATTGAAGGTGTCCGTAAAATAAAATCGCAGAACCAGCAGGGCATCATACCGGAAGCATTAGAAACAGTGGAGGTAACATCCAGCAAACCCAAAGAAGTAGAGCCAGAGTTTGTGGATGTAGTAGGACAGATCAGCCTGCGCAGCCTGGAAAAGAGCGATAAAAAACGCCGCCAGCAACAGCAGCAACAGAGAGGACAGGGGCAACGGCCACAGCAACGGCAAGCTGGCGGACAACAACAAGGCGGGCAACAACAACGGCCACAGCAGAGAAACCAACAGCAAGGCGGACAGCAACAAAAAGGACAGCAGCCTAACCCCCAAAGAGGACAAAGACCTAACCGCCCGGGAAACCAGCCAAACCCTAATCAGCAAAACCAGCAACGGCCACCAAAACCGGAAGGGAATAAATGATTATTCAGATAACCTGCGTAGAAGCTGGCGAATAAACGGGTAATCCTTTACATTGTTTCTTCTAATCTTTTAATGCGTTATAGATCGCATCCTGTATCTTTCCCCTGATCATCATTTGAGAAAGTTTGGGATTATCTCTTGTCGGGTAAACACGATTCGATAAGAAGATATAAACAAGGTCATATTTCGGGTCCACCCATACACAGGTGCCGGTGAAGCCGGTATGGCCAAATGCCAGCGATGATACTTTCTCCGATGGATAAGGTTCTTTTCTGGTAGCATTATCTTTCTCCGGCTTATCAAAGCCTAATCCTCTTCTGCTTACTTTGCTGTGATAGGCGGTGAAGTATTTGATCGTTTCTGCTTTCAAATACCTTTCACCATTAAATGTGCCGCCATTCAGCAGCATCTGGTACAACATAGCGAGATCATACGCATTGGAGAACAAACCTGCATGGCCTGCCACTCCGCCAAACAATGAGGCGCCTTCATCGTGTACATCGCCCTGCGTGGTCTGCCGGCGGAAATGTTTCTCTGTTTCGGTCGGCACCATTTGTCCCACAGCAAAACGTTCCCTTGGTTTAAAACCCGTGCTGCCCATCGCTATTTTTTTGTAGAAAGTTTTCTGTACATACTCATCCAGTGTCATCCCGGATAACTGTTCTACGATCTTACCCAGAAAAATAAAATCATTGTCGCTGTACACATATTTATTCCTTGGGCCCAGCGGGCTTTTCAGTATACGGCTGTAGATCGTATCCTGCCAGTCATTGCGCAGGTATATATTCTCTGCTACCCGTACAGTAAAGCCCGGCTTTGGTTTATCGCTGTAAATAGCGGGATTGGGGATACCGGTCGCAGAGTCGATCGTTTCTTTATAAAAGGGAATAAAAGGAACCAATCCCGCCTGGTGTAACAGGATGTCATCAATATTCAGGCTGGCTTTATCTGTGCCTCTTACCCATGGGAGATAATCGCCCAGCTTTTTATTCAGATCCAATTTACCTTGTTCATACAGCTTCATGACGGAAACCGTGGTAGCAGAAATTTTTGTCACGGAGGCGAGATCAAAAATACTTTCCAGGTTCATTGCTGGTGATGACTCATATTTATAATTGCCAAATGCCTTGTGATAAATGATATTGCCACCCTGCACAGCGAGTACCACGCAACCGGGGAATGCTTTTTTGGCAATGGCATCATTGGCTATGGAATCAATAACAACCAGCCTGCTTGTCTTCAATACTGTTTTTACCGGCAGATTATCTTCTTTAATGATCCCCGTTCCGTATGTAAAATTGCAAACGGTTACAGGTAATGTTCCCTTTGCTTTGAACTTTCCTTCCAGCAGGTCAGCAGCTACATGGCGGGTGATATCATCATCCTGGTAACAGGCTACTAAATTCTTAGCGTCACAAAAACCGGAAGCGGCTAATACATTACCAAAAACAAACGTAATGGTATTAAAAGCCTGTAGTTGTTTTACCAGGTCAATGGAAGATTGACTGATGCCGTAATTATTTGCCGGTCGCAGATTAAAATCATGAATACCAGCAATGATCACATCATAATTCCCATTCTTCAGTTTCTCAAGAATAGCTTCCGTTTCATTCATACTGTCTCTGTAGGAGTAGAAAAGCGTGTCAGCATTTAGATCCTCCACCATTCTTTTGCCAAACTCGTTCAGCTTTTTAGATGTACCAACGCCCACATAGGCAACTTTTTTATCGGCAAGCGGCAACAGCCCGTTTTGTTCATTGCGTAAAACCGTGATCGTTTGTCTGGCCGCTTCATACCTGATCTCATTGGTTTTGGCATTCAGGTCATTCAACAGGTTATTCAGCTCAATAGGTTTTACTTCGTTCAGACCAAGCTGGTATTTCGAGTTGAGTACCTTTCTTACCTTTTCATCAATATCCTGCCAGCTTAGTTTTTTTTCTTTGATCGCTTTTTTCACCGCTTCAATAGTCTCGGGCACACTGGCAGGCAGGCATAACATATCATTGCCGGCTACCAATGCTTCTACTGCAATGGTGCCATCCGGAAAATATTTGGCAACGCCTTTCATTTCCAAAGCATCGGTGAATGTCAGCCCATTGTAACCCATCTTGTTTTTTAAAAGATCAGTGACATTGTTCTTTGAAATAGAGGTAGCCTTATTAGCTGTATTGTCAATAGCAGGTATATACAGGTGGGCGATCATTACGCTGCCAATACCTGCTTTGAAAGCTGCCCTGAACGGCAGCAGTTCCAGCGAATCCATCTGCTCAACAGATTTATTGATGACAGGGAGATCAAAATGCGAGTCCACATCCACATCACCATGACCAGGAAAATGCTTGGCACAGGCCATAATGCCGGCATCCTGCATACCCTTTGTGTAAGCGACACCAAATTGCGCAACTTTATTTTTGTCTTCTCCAAATGAGCGGTAACCAATGACCGGGTTGTTAGGATTATTATTGATATCAATGACCGGGGCATAGTTGACATGCACGCCAATGCGCTTGCACTGTTCGCCTACGGCCAGGCCCATTTTATAGATCAGCTCATCATTATTCAGCGATCCTAATGTAAGCTGGTAAGGGAATTTAGTAACACTATCCAGCCGCATACCCAGGCCCCATTCACCATCGATCGTTACCATCAGCGGGGTTTTGGCAATATTTTGATAATAGTTGGTAAGATTAGCCTGTCTGACCGGTCCTCCCTGGAAAAAACACAATGCACCTACATTGTATTTTTTTATGTCATCTGCTACTTTGGCTACATGGTCAGGCCCAAGATTGGAATGTGCCCGTATCACCATCAACTGGGATATTTTCTCATCCTCGCTAAGCGAATTGAAAACGCTGTCCACCCATTGCTGTTGGTTCAGATTGCTTTTATATTGTGCAAAGGAAAAGGAATAAGCGGGAATAAAAGATAAAACGACAATAAGTCTTTTGAAACTGTAGTTCATACCGGCTACTAATACTTTGGTGGAAAGGAAGTTAAAATTAGCCCTTTTGAGCCTAATGCGCTGCGAAGAGAGCCTTAAAGTTCAAATCCCTAATTTTGGCGCCGAAGGAGAAGTATTGTGCCCGATAAAATTCTTTTATTACCCGATAATATTGCCAACCAGATAGCAGCCGGCGAGGTCATTCAGCGACCGGCCAGTGCTGTAAAGGAGTTATTGGAGAATGCGGTGGATGCCGGTGCAACGGATATCAGACTCATTATACAGGATGCCGGAAAATCACTGATACAGGTGATAGACAACGGCGGAGGCATGAGTGAGACCGATGCCCGGATGTGTTTTGAACGTCATGCTACTTCGAAGATCAAAAATATAGAAGATCTTTTTCATATAAAGACGATGGGTTTCCGTGGTGAAGCGCTGGCTTCGATAGCCGCGGTGTCACAGGTGGAGTTAAAAACTAAAAGAGAAAGCGACGAAACCGGTGTTTATATTGAAGTAGAGAATAGTGTAGTAAAAAAACAGGAGCCTGTTGCAGCACCTACGGGCACCAGTATTGCCATGAAGAATTTATTCTTCAATGTTCCGGCGCGGAGAAATTTTTTGAAAAGCAATGCTGCCGAGATGCGGCACATCGTAGATGAATTTACAAGAGTAGCTTTATCGTTTCCGCACATATTCTTTTCCCTTACTGCAAACGGGCAGCAATTGTTTCATCTCGAAGCTGGCAGCCTGAAGCAACGTATCGTTCAGTTATTAGGCAATAACTACAATGCAAAATTAGTAACGGTGAGGGAAGAGACTGATTATATGAATATCTATGGCTTTGCGGGTAAACCGGATACAGCAAAGAAGACAAGGGGGGATCAATATTTTTTTGTCAATAACCGGTATATCAAAAGCCCTTACCTGAACCATGCGGTAATGAATGCCTACCAGGAAATGATCGCTTCCGATAGTTTTCCGATGTATGTATTGTTCATTGACCTGAACCCTGAACAGGTGGATGTGAATGTACATCCCACCAAGCAGGAGATCAAGTTCGAGGATGAGAAGATTGTGTATGCCTTTGTACAGGCCGCGGTGAAACATGCACTGGCACAATTCAGCGTTACACCCACACTTGATTTTGATCTCGATGCATCCATCCAGCAATTGCCGGCAATACAACAACCTTTCACCCAAGAAAAGCAAACGGCTGTAACCTCTACATCTATCTTCAAAGGATTTACACAGAAACACCAGGCTCATTTTATCGAATCTTCCCAGAAAACAGAGTTAAAGCACTGGAAGGATTTTTATGAGAGTAACGAACAAGGAACACGGAATAATGAACAGAAGAAGGAAGAAGATGAATCCAGGTTTATAACTCACCACTTACCACTTACCACTCACCCGGATACAGAATTCACTCAACTACTCAACACATACATTGTCGCTCCTTCAGTAAACGGCTTTGTCCTCATTCACCAGCAATCGGCGCATGAAAGAGTATTGTATGAACAATTGAAAACAACAGGTCAGGGCAAACCGGTTGCTACACAGCGCAGCATGTTCCCGGTTACATTAGAGCTGGCTCTTGCTGATGCCGTATTGCTTCATGAATTGATCAGTGACCTGCTGGAGCTGGGCTACATGATCGAACCATTCGGAAAAAATAGTTTTGTCATCCAGGGTACGCCTGCCGACCTGGAACAAGGTAATGAAAAGAATATCATAGATAATTTACTGGAGCAGTATAAGCATTTCAGCAGCGAAGTAAAGTTTTCCAAACGGGAAAAATTGGTTCGTTCGCTGGCCAAACAACAGGCTGTAAAAGCCGGAATGAGGTTGACAGAAAGAGAAATGAAGCAATTGGTAAATGACCTTTTTAATTGTGAACAGCCCAACATCACACCGGAAGGTAATCCCACCTACCTCGAATTTAAAAAGGATCAGTTGGATAAAATGTTTGGCAGATAAGTAATCCGGTCAGAAGGCCCTCATAGCTTGTACTACTTCTGTCTGCGGCGCCATAGCAGAAACAACAACCGTGTCCTTTACGGGTAAAGTAATAGTTTTCTGTAAAACGGCTACGGCTTCTTTCCTCTGCACAGGGGCCTTTTTAGATATGATCGTTTGGGGAGTATCCTTTGTTTTGTCTTTATGTATAGCAGGAGTACTTATCGTAATTGTTTCATTGATGTCGTACTGATGAGTGACAAACGAAGTGTTTGACATTTCGGTGTGATCATCACTGACCGGCTCTCCGGCAGTATTGTATGTCTTTGCCGGTTGTAATTCTTTTTTGTTATTTGAATTGCGGTCAGTCTTATCTTTTTGCCTGAACCCGATATAAGTGCCGGTGGCAGAAGCAAATAAGGTAAATAATACAATGGCAAGAATCCCGGTCTTGCTGCCGAACCAAAGCAACCATTTCTTTCTCTTGCTTTCGGGCATTTCCTTATCCAGCTTTCCTTTCATCTCTTTCCATGTTGTATCCATGTCGGCAGACAAAAGTTCGCTGAATTTGTTGTTGATCAGATCTCCGTAGGTGTTATAGTTCCGTTCCATTTAAAATATCGTTCTTTTTTCAAAACAGTTAGTTAGTTGTCTTTTCGCTTCACTCAGGTGCCATTTACTGGTGCCTTCGTTTATCTGGAGCAATTGTGCGATCTCTTTGTGTTTATATCCCTCTATGACATACAGGTTGAATACTGCTGCCGACATTTCAGGTAATTGCCTCAGGAAATATAAGATCTCTTCTGCCGATTTATCGATCAGTGTTTCCGGCTGTATGGATGGTTCATTGTGGCTTCTCCATTCTATATTGACCACCTTGAGTTTTCTTTTCCGCAGGAAATCGATTGCAGTTCTGACCATGATGGTGTGTATCCAGGTGTACAGACCGGCTTTGGACGCATCATACTCTTTGATGCTCTGGAACACTTTCAGTAAACCTTCATGTAACACTTCGATGGCATCTTCCTGGTTCTTTGTATAACGGAAACACAATGCCAGCATCGGTTGATAATACCGTTTGTATAACTGCTCCTGCGACTTTCGGTCGTTGGCAGCGCAGCCTTGGATCAGCTGCTGTTCAGCTATGGCATTTCCAGGTACAGACATTCTTCGCAGGGATTCGGACAATCAAAAACTGTTATTTACGAACAGTAATTTCTGCTAAAGTAAAGTCGAATTACCATGAATGCAATAGTAGAATTACTTACGGCATTCAAAGAGCACATTTTCACCGGATAAATTTTACTTCACAGAAATCGCTCTCTAAAAAGGTCCGCAGCCAGCCATTCATCTGGCCGCAGACACGAACTCCCGTTATAGAGTTTTTTATAGAGAACATAAACAAATAGCGATAAGGTTCCTGTGGTTTTTCCGGATAAGAGATCTTAAAATGATCAGTGTAAACATTTTTTCATGTTCTTGATTTTTGGGTGATGGTTTTCAGCGGATAAGCGGATTTCGGGCTCAATGACGGTTGTTGCATTATCACAGGGGACGGGTAAAAACGGGTATTAAAAAGTGATAAGCATCTGTTCATTGCGGCTTTCATCAATTGGATCAGGTCTTTCTTTCGGATGGATCGTTGGTCTTTCGAAGGATGATCAGCGGTTTATTCTAAGGATTGGATCAGGTGTTTCTAAGGAAGCTGGATATGATAAGTTATACGGGGGAGGAGAAGGAAAGGTTGGTAAAACCGGAAGATTTTTTATAGAAGTAAACTAAAACTTTCTTTGTCAGTAGCTTAAGGACTAATATTTTTCCCGAAGCCCCTGCACAAACTTCTCTACGGCCCTTCTGACATCGGTGGCGGAGTTATTGTGATTATTGACAAGAATAGAGAAGATTAATAGTTTCTTCTTTTTAGTGTACAGGAATCCGCTGAGTGACACGACGCCGCTGAGGGTGCCGGTCTTGGCATAGATATACCCGCCTTCGGGTTTATAATAGCTACTTAATGTGCCTTCGCCGCCGGTAGGAAAGATGGTCTTTATCCGTTCCATCCCGAATTCATTCTTCATCCTGGTGAGGATGGAAACAAAATCCTGCGGGGTAAATAAATTGTAACGGCTGAGCCCGGAGCCATCCGCCCAGCGGGGTTTTTGCGGCAGGTCTTTGAAGTCTGTTTTTAATAAACTGTCAATGATCTTCTCATCACTCATATAGCCCAGCAGTTCATTACTCACCATCAGTAAGCTTTGCTCCGCAAAAAAATTATCGCTACGGTGCATCATAGGTTTGAGGAGGGAGTCGGTGGGTTGGGAGTGGATACGCTTAAGATCATTTCTGATACTATGCCTAAAGCCCCGCATTTGAGCAGAAGACCCTATGCTGACTTTTTTTTTCAGAGTATCCTTTAATAGATCCAATGCTGATTGAATACCAGCTGTCACAAATGGGACAAGCTGTTCCTTTTTCTTTTCAGTTCCTTCGCTCAACAAAAAGGAATTTATTCCCACGGCTCTCTTAACATTGAAATTTTTATTTTTTTCATCTATGTTGAAATTCACTTCCCAGGTTATTTCCGGGATGGAATAAATAACGGGTTGTTCTTCTTCGTCTTCTTTTTCCTGTATCCATTTAATAACATTACCATAAACCGGTAAGGGGCTTCTTTCAGCCATATAATATTCATTATAATCATTCCAGGCCCATCCCGAACCTAACGGTTCATCTTTCCAGTTATTATCGGCTATATAAATGCTTCTTGTTTCTTTCCTGAGGTGATCAATCAGTCGATGTATCTTAAAATCCGGATGCAGTAATGTGGGATCGCCGGCAGGAACAGCAAGAATTGCCGTATCCTTTTCAAGAATCAAAGCTACGGTCAAACTATCCCCCAGGTACTTCATCGCAGCATAACAGGTCGGTATCTTGGTATTGCTGGCGGGTACAAAATATTTATCGCCCTGGTAATTGAACCAGTATTTGTTGGTAGCCGGTTCATAGATGCTGATACCGGTATGCGCCGTTTGCAGGGCTGGGGCAGACAATATGTTTTCTTTGGCAGAATGGGCTATTTGCTTTTGAACAGAACACGAGGAGAGAAAAATGATGAATGATGAATTAAGAATGATGAACCTGATCAGGCTTTTCCGGTGACGGTACATTTTTAACTCATCATTCATAACTCATCATTCTAAACTATAATGAAACAACTTTTCCCTTTTCCGCACTCTCCAGCGCCGCTTCAATGATCTTTATCGTTTTAATGCCATCTTCAGCAGGCACAGGATTGGACCCTTGCCCGGTCAGTGACTTGCAGAGATCATCAAAATAACCCATGTAATTACCCGGAGCAGAGGTTTGCTGTTTGCGGAGGATCTCACCATTGATCTCTGTATGCAATAATCCATCCGGGTGAGAAGGCGCATCGCACCAGCTTTCCAGGGAGGGAATATCTCCTGCCAGCAACTGCTGCTCCTGCATGTCTGAGCGTTGCTGCAGGAAACTTCCTTTCATACCATGTAGTATGTAAGCCGGCACCGTTTCCTTTGCTATACAGGTAGCCTTCAGCCGAACCCTCATCTTATCGTAATAAAAAAGTATTTCAAAATAATCCCTCGCCTGTACATCTTCCCGCATCTTCCATACATCGGCAAATAATGCTTTTGGCCAGCCAAACAATTGTAGTGCCTGGTCCACCAGGTGCGGGCTGAGGTCATAAATGATACCGGCGCCAGGCAGCTCGCCTTCTTTGTGCGGTTTACCACTGTATTTTGGCCGGTAGCGGTCATACCTTATTTCTACTTCCCGCAGCTCGCCCAGTAATTTTTCTTCCACTACTTTTTTTACGGCCCGGTAATCGCCATCATAGCGGCGATTCTGGAAAATGCTTAACTGTACTTTTTGTTTTTTGGCAAGTTCTGTCAGTTCTTCGGCATCCTTTACTTTAATGGTAAAAGGCTTTTCAACTAACACATTCTTCCCTGCCAGCAGGGCCATCTTTACCTGTTCAAAATGGAGATGGGTGGGTGTATTGACAATGATGAGCTGTAATTCTTTGTCGGCGCACAATTCTTCTACCGAACGGTATAGTTTCGATCCGGGATATCTTTCTCTTGAATCATTGTTATTTCTTTCAACAATAGCCGATAATTCAAATCCCGGGTGTGCTTCAATAAAGGGGGCATGAAATAATTTGCCACTCATGCCGTAGGAACAGATGCCGGTCTTGATCGTATTCATATAATCAGAAATAAGGAACTAAAAATAAGAAATGAGAAAGTTACAATATCCCCAACTTTCTCATTCCTTATTTCTCATTTTATATTTTTTATTTAACTCCTTTCCTGTGCCCTCAACCATCTCTCCGGTATTTCATTACTGCTGGCAAGCATGTAATCTTTATAACTGCAGGCAATAAAGCTCTTATTGGGCAGTTGCATCCACCATCTGCCCGTTTTTTTGCTTTGCAGGAACATCGTCTCTACTTCCGCAAATGCCATGTGGTATTCATTGAATGAATCCCTTTCGTCTAATTTGGCTTCCCGCTTACCACGGCTGCGGCCGTCCAGTATGTACCAGATCATATGGCTGATCTGCTTGGCGGTCAGGTCGTCTTTATCATGCTCGGGGTTGTAGCCATATATGCCGATCGTATTCACATTCGGACTCATCCCGGCGTATCGTAATAATGCACAGGCTTCTTCGCCGGTAAAACCATTAGGTGAAACTGAACTGGCAGGTGCAAAGGCATTAGCGATGGCGGAAATGTCAAAACTTACCAGGTTGCTGTTGCGTATCACCGGTTCCATCTCATCAATGCTTTCTTTGACATGGCCGACACGATAACAGTCAAAGCGGAGCTTGTCCATTGTTTCCAGCATCCGGGGATGTACATAATAGCTCTGGAACCCGATATGATTGTAATGACGGATATAATTGGGCTCACCGGTCAGCATTTCCATCAGGAAATTCTCGTGATGGAACGGCGAATCAATATTCAGGTCAATCAGCGCATCAATGCAGGTCGCTTCGATCGGCTTTTTATTTTCTGAATAGGCATAGTATTGAGAAAGCGTCAGGTCATGGCTGCCGCCAAGGATAATGACGGTTTTGCCATCGCCGATCAGTTCCTGTACCACTGTTTTCAGGGCAGCGTAAGTGTCGGTGTACAATGAACCGGTTCGGATATTGCCGATGTCGGCGATCTTAATGTCGGTATGCCAATAGAACAAAGAGTATAGCTGGTGACGTATCACATCCGGCGCATTGCTCTCAATATGGACAACGCCGCTGCCACGCTGCTCACCGCAACCTACGAGTACGATCTGTACGTCATCAAGGTCAGGGAACTCATCTTCATATACGGCAATGCTCTTTCCGAACTGACCATCTTTGTACCCTTCATCCAGCGATATGCGGTGAACATTCAACGGGGACAAAAAATCGGAGATGTTGAGGTGGTCTGACATAATATGCAAGATAGTGGAAAATGGAAAGTGGAATATGGGGGTTGTGCTCACTTATCAGATTGCCGATCATTTTACTGAGCATCCGGAATACAGATCCCGGAAAAGATTCCAGTTTTTCAATTTCGTTCTTTTTCAAATACTCCAGGGCCATTGATAGTTCAATTTGGGTATCTACTTCAACCAATGAACTACGGGATATCTCATAAAAACGTTTCTTTTCAGGCTTTGAATGCCTGGCAGCGCCTTCAGCGAGATTACTGCAAACAGATATAGCCGCACGTCTCAACTGAGTTACGAGGACAAACTGTTCTTCTTTAGGAAAGGCTTTAGTAAGCCGATATACCTCTTCTACAAGATCAAGCGAAATTTTATAAACTTCCAGTTTTTTGTGTGCAAGTTGTAGCATAGTAAAGGTTTTCCAAAAGGTAGGTCATTAGCCCCATTTTCCACTCTCCTTTCTCCTCTTTCCAACCCTTATCTTTGCAATATGGAAGAACTGATTAGTAAGATAGAAAAGTATAAAACTGAGATCGCCGGTTCGGAGGCGTCTGATGCTAAAGGGGTGGAAGAGTTCCGCATCAAATGGCTGGGTACAAAAGGCATCATCAAAGAGGTAATGGGCGAGATGAAGAATGTGCCTGCTGATAAAAAGAAAGAGTTCGGGCAGGTGCTGAATGAGTTCAAACTTTTTACCGAGAGCAAATATGAAAGCCTGAAAGAAGCAACTGGTAATGGCCAGCTTTCTTCCGCCAGTGCTATTGACCTGTCGCTTCCCGGCGATCCAATGCCTTTGGGTTCCCGTCATCCCATCACCCTGATGAGGAACCGCATTGTTTCCATTTTTCAGCGCCTGGGTTTTGCAGTAGCCGAAGGCCCGGAGATAGAAGATGACTGGCATAATTTCGGCGCTCTCAACCTGCCGCCCCATCATCCTGCCCGCGACATGCAGGATACTTTTTATATACAGCAAAATCCCGATTGGGTATTGCGTACGCATACCAGCAGTGTGCAGATACGGGAAATGGATAAAGGCAAACTGCCGATCCGTATGCTGATGCCCGGCCGTGTATATCGCAATGAAACGGTGAGTGCCAGAAGCCATTGTTTTTTTCACCAGGTAGAGGGCTTGTATATAGACGAGAATGTTTCTTTCGCCGACCTGAAGCAAACGTTATACTTTTTTGTAAAAGAAATGTACGGAAAGGATGTCAAGGTCCGTTTCCGGCCTTCTTATTTCCCTTTTACCGAGCCCAGCGCCGAGATGGACGTTACTTGCTTTATCTGCGGTGGCACGGGTTGTAATATCTGCAAAAAAACCGGCTGGGTAGAGATACTCGGTTGCGGTATGGTACACCCCAACGTATTATCCAACTGCAATATTGACCCCAATAAATACACCGGTTTTGCCTTTGGAATGGGCATCGAACGACCTGCCATGCTGAAATACGGTGTCAACGATCTGCGCCTGTTCAGCGAGAATGATGTACGGTTCTTGAGACAGTTTACGAGTGCGATATAGATAACGAAAGTTATCGATTGAAGTGATATTTTATTCCGACTTCTCCGCTGCTATATTTAAAATCATGTAACCCTTGCTGAAATCCTAACAACAAGCTGGATCGTTTTAACCTTTTCTCCAATGTAGTACGGAACACGATTGGCTTGTCGCCACTGTTCTCCAGATATCCTAAATAGCCGGCGATATAGGTTTGTATGCGCAGAGAATTTTTATTCCATTCCAGCCCGTTGCCAAATAAAAAAGCATCGTTCTGCCGGTGCTTATCAGAGATCATTTGCCAGGTATAAAATCCTGCCATACCGATCCATTTGAGTGAGGGATTTTTGAGCGGCTTACCATACGAGATATCAAAATAATATCCCGGCCCATCTGTGTAACGGGCTGTTCCCAGCCCGCCGCCTGCCGGAAAACGATAGCCGATCCGTAATGCCAGGTGAATATGCTCTTCCCATTTTTTCAGCAACCGGATATTCGTGTTCAGGTGAATATCGCCTGCAGCATGACGGTCATAATATTTCAGGTAGAAAACATGTCTCTCTGTTTTTGTGACATGACTCATTGTAAAATGTTCATAAGGCACCCACATGGCATCAAAAGAGATCACGTTTTTCACCAGGGGATAGTTGGCGTACACCACCAGGTTCTGTGTATTATCACCTTTTGAGAAATGAAAATTACCGGTTATGCCAATGTAAGCTGTGCTATCAGGGCTGCCATTACCGGTACGGGGAACCGGTAATGCGTTGGGGCCAAGATAAGCTGGCTGGGTAATGAGATACCTTGTCCAGTGGGTGACGCCATCCCATTTCACTGTTTGTACCCACCATTCCGGTGTCTGTGCTACGCCACTGATGCTAAATAGGCAAAGAATAGAGATGATGAATGCTCTTATTAAAGTTCGGATGGGCATGACTATTTTTTCATCAACTGCATTCGTTTATAACTGAAGAATGCAGCAACCAGCAAAGCGATCACTGCTACATAGAACCAGGCCGTGAAGCTGAGCGTAAACCCACTGCCTTCGGTCATCGCAAAACGGTCACCTGCTTCCTGTGTTCCGGAAATAAGATCTTTTGATTTCTTTTGCAGGTCGAGCATCAGACCGATCAAAGCGCCTGCCGATAAAACACCTGCACCTATACTTACAGCCGCCCAGGCTTTGCCGGAAGTAAAAGAAAGCGCCAAACCTGCTACTGCCAGCGCCAGTGCAACGATAGCATAGCTGTTGGGTTCCTGTGGCTTCATATCTTTTTTCCAGTTCTCTTCTCTTCTTTCATTTCCCAGTGCCCCTCCGATCGAAGGCATATTGGCCTTCCAGTCGCTACCCATCGCTAATCCAATACCTGTATTGGTGAACGACATGCTGAGCTGACCAAGATTGAACAGGCTGTTCTGTTTTTCTTCCGGCGCTTTGCATTTCAGTTCTGCAAAGGGTAAAAGAAACAAAAGCACTCCAACAGCAAAGGTGACTGTGGATGGGATCTTTGTTCCGAATACACCCGTTGGTGCGGACTGATAAGGCGGAGAATAAGAAGCAGGGGTTTGTGTTTCACTCATACCGGTAATTTTGCTTTAAGGTAAATTAATCTTTGCAAAAAAGGAGATGTTATCTTTACCCGTAATTACACCAGGAAATGATCAATAAAATTTGTGTTTGCGGTGCAGGAACAATGGGCAGCGGTATTGCACAGGCCGCTGCGCAATCGGGGTTTACTACCATATTGTACGAGTTGAATACGGATGTACTCGAAAGAGCAAAATTTTCTATCGAAAAGAACCTGGGGTATTTAGTTGAAAAAGGAAAAATAACGGCGGCTGACAGGGCTAGGATCATTGAGCAAATTCAATTCACCGGGAATATCCGGGATTGCCTCGCTGATGTATTCATCGAAGCAATCATTGAAAAGCCTGAAGCCAAGATCGCTTTATTCGATCAGCTTGCTGAATTGAACCGAAGCGAATGTGTATTTGCCAGCAATACTTCTTCTTTGTCCATTACAGCTATTGCCCGGCACGTCAAAAACCCGGAACGGGTGATTGGGATGCATTTTTTTAACCCGGCACCTGTTATGAAACTGGTAGAAATTGTGACAACTATACATACATCCCGAAAAGTAAGGGAGCAGGTCATTGAACTGACGAAACAAATGGGAAAAACACCTGTTGTGTGCAAGGATTCGCCGGGTTTTATTGTGAACCGGGTAGCGAGACCCTATTATATTGAATCATTAAGATTGGTGGAAGAGGGGCTGACAGGTTTTGGGCAAATGGACGGGTTGCTTGAAGCAACTGGTTTCAGGATGGGCCCTTTCAAACTAATGGACCTGATCGGTAATGATGTGAACTATGCGGTGAGTTGCTCGGTGTATGAACAGCTAAATAAACCGGAACGGCTAATGCCTTCTTTTATCCAGGAACAAAAAGTGAAAGAGGGAAAGCTTGGAAAAAAATCAGGAGAAGGGTACTATAAATATTAAATCTTCAATCAGACATAGTAAATGGTTTTGGTAACCGGAGGCACAGGATTTTTAGGAGCTTACATTATAAAAGCCCTTGTCGAAAAGAACTATGAGGTAAAGGCTATCCGTCGCAGTAGTAAATTGCCGGTCTTTATTTCTAAAGAGATATTCGATAAAGTGGAGTGGCTGGATGGAGATGTGCTGGATGTGATTTCTTTGGAAGAGGCGATGGAAGGGGCAGATACGGTTATCCATGCCGCTGCGATAGTGTCGTTTGGCAATAGAGACAAAGCCAGGATGTACCAGGTAAATGTGGAAGGAACGGCCAACGTAGTGAATATGGCCCTGGAGAAAAACGTAAAACGCTTTGTGCATATCAGCTCTATTGCTGCTATTGGCAGAAGAGAAGACGGTGGCCATGTAAATGAAGAAAAGAAATGGGAAGAGAGCAAGGTGAATACCCATTACGCTAAAAGTAAATACCGGTCGGAATTAGAAGTATGGAGGGGAATGGGAGAAGGGTTGAATGCTGTCATCATGAACCCAAGCACTATTCTTGGCTATGGCGACTGGAACGGCGGTAGCTCAGCTATTTTTAAAACGGTATATAATGAATTCAAATGGTACACGTCAGGACTGAATGGGTTTGTGGATGTCGAGGATGTGGCGACGGCAGCGGTACTGTTGATGGAAAGCAAGATCAATGAACAGCGTTTTATCATTAACGGGGATCACTGGCCTTTTCGAAGACTGATGGATACCATGGCTGAGAATTTCAAGAGGAAAAGACCATCGAGACAAGCCACACCACTTTTATTGAATATTGCGTGGCGGATGGAAAAACTGAAATCTTTTTTTACCGGCAAAAAACCACTGCTGACAAAGGAAAGCGCTAAGGTGGCCGTCAGTAAAACTTATTTTGACAATGCAAAATTCCTTGCGGCTTTCCCGCAGTTTTCCTTTACACCACTGGACCAAACGATACAGAACGCTTGTTCGAAATATATGGCACAGCTTTAGCTCAGGGAATTATGAAATGTAAAGAGGTCCTTAAAAGTGATTTTTCAGGCATAAATACTATATCGCCATCGCCTGTTGAACAGTATCTTTAGCTATCAATTCCAGACTATGCAAAAACTACGTCACGTCTTTGTTTTTCTTTTACTGGTATCATCTGTTATCTCTTATGCGCAATACACTGTGTACGGCAGGATCGTTGACTCGGCTACCAAAGAGCCAATGGGTGGTGCATCTGTCTTTTGCCAGAATACAACGATCGGTACGGCTACCAATAAGCAGGGTGAGTTTTCCCTTTCCCTGAAATCGGGGGGGTATGAACTGATCATTTCCTATACAGGTTACCAGACCAAACAGATAAAGATCAATCATTCTGACGGCAGGATACCTGATATTGAAATGATAAAAGAAGATAAAAGTCTTGGGGAAGTGGTGATCAAAAGCAGTAACGAAGTAAAAGATGGATGGGAGAAATATGGTAGCTTTTTCCTGGAGCATTTTATCGGGGCTACCCCTAACGCTGCCAAATGCACATTGATGAACCCGGAAGTATTGAAGTTCTATTTCCTGAAGAAAAGTAACAAACTCAGGGTGCTGGCGACGGATGCCCTGCAGATAGAGAACAAAGCGCTTGGCTATAATATGCGGTACCAGTTAGATTCTTTTATCTATTATTATAATAATGATATCAATTTATATAGGGGTTATTGTCTCTATTCAGAAATGGAAGGTAATGACAGTCTTAAAAGGGCATGGTATGTCAACCGGAGGAATGCCTATTCTGGGTCCAAACTCCATTTCATGCGCAGTTATTATGACAGTACTGTAGCCGAAGAAGGTTTTTCAATTGACCTGCTGGATGAGAATAATGCCACTAAGTTCAACCGGGTGAGTGATGTGTATGATACTTTATATTACGGTGCTCTTGACAGCACCGGCCAGATCGAGATATGGTTTCCGAGAAAGATAAGTGTGACCTATGCCAAAAAGAAGCCCGAACCCGAATACCTTAAAAAATATAATCTGCCGAAGAACGTACCCATACAGATCTCTTATATAGAACTTATTGACGGTATAGCCATCAAAGAGAATGGCTATTATTATGAGCAGAAGGATTGGATCAACCAGGGTTACTGGAGTTGGAAAAACCTGGCAGATCAATTGCCTTATGATTATGCACCATAAAGGGTATTATCTAGATGATCTCATAAACCATTCTGACTATCTATCTGTTCTGGGCTCATTTTTTGCCCATTACCTTTTCCCATAATTCGGGAATACGTTTGATCCATACAAATTCTTTCATTTTTTCCCTGGCATCTTCAACCGGAGAGCCGAAATAAACTTTTTTGCCGGGAATAGAATCTTTGACACCGCTTTGTGCATATACCACTGCGCCTTCACCGATGGTCAATGTTTTACTTACGCCTACCTGTCCCCACAGAATAACATTGTCTTCTATGGTGGTGGCCCCGGCTATACCCACCTGCCCGGCAAACAGGCAATTTTTTCCTACCGTCGTATCATGCCCGATATGTACAAGGTTATCCATTTTGGTGCCTGTCCCGATAATAGTATCACCGGTAACGCCCCGGTCAATGGTGCATCCGGCCCCGATCTCCACACTATTTTCAATGACCACCCGGCCGCAGCTTGTCATCTTTTTATAATGTACATCGCGGCTGGTCTTTTTGTTGTAATAAAATGCATCACTGCCGATAACAGTGCCTGCCTGTACAATAACATTGTCGCCTATGACCGTGTAGTCGAGGATCGTCACATTAGGATGGATGAGACAGTTTTTACCAATGGTCACATAGTTGCCGATATAGGCATTGGGCATGATCACTGTTCCTTCGCCCACTTTCGCAGTATCGCTTACTGGTTTCATAGATGGTTGAAAAGGCCTGAAATGATCCACTATTGTCAGGTAAGCTTCAAAAGGCTCTTCTACTACAAGCAATGCTTTGCCTTCCGGGAATTCCGTTTTCTTATTGATGATAATAAAACTGGCTGCTGAGTTGATACAGGTATCATAGTATTTCGGGTGATCAACAAAAGCAAGGTCTCCTTCCTCTACTTTATGTATCTCATTAATACCGGTGGCTGAAGCAGTGCTGTTGCCGATAAGTTCAGCCCTGATCAATTGAGCGATCTGCCGGAGGGGAACAGGTTTTTCAAAACGCATACTAACGGGTTTTGGCAAAGGTAATAAGGTGTTACATGGCTCCTGCATATTAAAAGGGTCATTTGAAGGAATGAAACACATCTTTTACTGAAATATTTCCCGGCAAGAAAAGAACGCTTATGCTTTGTTGGTATATGATGTTTGTTATGCCATGAATAGTGAAGATAGTATTGAAATACATTTATCAGGTATGATTGATGACATAATGGAAACCTTTGCCGGCCGGTGTTTCATTGAATGTAAAAACCGGGCGTAGAATGATACATGAAGTAAATGGCATGAAGAAGCAGTACAAAACTTATTAAGCCCGGCTTTCCTATCCACAGTAAAAATCAAAATGTGAATAAAATTTTTATAAAATATTTTTTGGATAGCCAAAAATATATTTAATATTGTGGAAGGAAATTTATTTCCTGTACTTACTAACCCATCCATATAAATGTTCCCTTCGATTCTTCGGAGGGATTTTTTTTGCCTTTACCTCTCGTACGCCCGGCAAATCAGACGAAGCTACTGCAGAGTAGTACTTATGGTATTATAATAAGAGCATCGAAATTCAATAATTCAAATACCTTTACTTCAATAAAAGAGTATTCATGCTGAAATCAATGACCGGCTTTGGAAGGGCTGAAAAGAATGTTACCAGTAAAACCTTCCTGATTGACATCAAATCACTCAATGGAAAGCAATTTGAATTGTCCCTGAAACTTCCTTCCATACTCAAACCGTTTGAATTTGATATACGCCGCTTGCTTTCTGAGAAGCTGGCCCGTGGCAGTGTGGATTGCACCATAAGCCTGAAAGATACCGGCAATGCCAGGCCTGTTACGATCAATACTGATCTTGCCAGGGCCTACTATCAGCCATTAGCCGACCTGTCAAAAGCGCTGAACCTGGACCCTTCTCATATTTTAAGCACATTAGTAAAACTTCCTGAAGTGATCACCCCAAGCAGTGAAACGCTTTCCGACAAAGAATGGGAGGATTTTCAGAAAGTACTGCTGCTGGCGGTTGATGACCTGAATGCTCATCGCCTCGATGAAGGCAAAGTACTCGAAGATGACCTGGTTGTCCGCATCAATAATATACTAAAACAGCAGGAAGAGGTGATCAGGCTGGAACCACTCCGCCAACAAAAGATAAGAGAAGGTATTACACGTTTGCTGGAGGAGAATGTGGGCAAGGAAAATTATGATGGCAACCGGCTGGAACAGGAACTTATTTATTATATAGAGAAAATAGACATCAGTGAAGAGCAGGTTCGTCTGAAGAACCATTGCGACTATTTCATTTCCATACTAGGGGAAAAGGAAGAGTCAAAGGGAAAAAAGCTTTCTTTCATTCTTCAGGAAATAGGACGGGAGATCAATACTACCGGCTCCAAAGCTTATGACTCTACCATCCAGAAGTGTGTTGTGTTGATGAAAGATGAACTGGAAAAAGCAAAGGAACAGGTATTGAATGTATTATAAGATGGATGTACAAGGGTTATTTTTCTTGATTACTTTTAAAAAAAATTCCTTTGAGATTTATAGCAAAAACCCGTGTTTACCTGATCGGATCTATCAGCTATCTGCTTGTGGTTTCCTCCTGTACCACCGTTGACCTGTATGAAAAAACAGTCCCGGTTCCCGGGCATGCCTGGCAAAACAGTTTCCGGCCTTCTTTTGATTTTATGATAAAGGATACGGCCTCACCTTACCAGCTTTACATGGTGCTCCGGCATAATGAGAAATATCCTTACACCAATATTTACGTCAACCTTTATATACAAGCCCCGGGCCAGGACAGTGCATTGATCATTCAGCGTGATCTTACGCTGGCTACCAGTGAAAAGGGCTGGTTGGCTACAGGCACAGATGATATATATGAACACCGGGTGCCACTTGGCGAGGCTCAGACATTAAAGGCAGGTAAATACACATTCACTCTCGAACAGATCATGCGGGATAACCCCCTCCCTAATATATTTGATGTAGGTATCCGCGTCGAAAAGAAACCATGACATGCCCATCAATGATGCAGTAAAGAAAAAGTTACGCCGCGCCACGATCCTTTATTGGACACTCCTGATCTATATTGTCGCCGCTCTTGTGTGGTGGTTCATTACACTCGAAAAACAGAATAATGAAATGAAACGCCTCCAGGTTTTGCAGTTGGATACCCGCATTGACAGGAATGCGGATACTGTTGAGTATGCTGCAGAAATGGTAAGGATAAATAATGAGCACAAAAGGAACAAGGCCAAGTATGCCGGTGAAGGGGTCGTTTTTTTTATCCTTATACTGGTTGGTGCTTCTTTTGTCTATCGTTCTGTCAGGCGCCAGTTCTATATACAATTGCAGCAGCAGAACTTCCTGATGGCTGTTACACATGAGTTAAAGACTCCTATTTCAGTAATTAAACTGAACCTTGAAACTATTCAGAAATATTCGCTGGACGCGGAAAAACAAAAGAAACTTCTGGCGGTGATGCTGAAAGAGACATCAAGGTTGAATTTTCTGACCAATAATATACTTGTTGCATCCCAGCTGGAAGGTGGAGGATATAAGTTCTCGGATGAGGAGCTTGACCTCTCTGACCTGCTTAAAGATTGCATTCAGGATTTCAGGACCCGTTTTCCGGAAAGGGAATTCAGGTCGCAGATCGAACCTGATGTGGATATAAAAGGGGATGCTTTATTGCTCCAGATGCTGATCAATAACCTGCTGGAAAACGCTGTTAAGTATTCACCGAAAGAAACGCCGGTAACGGCACTTTTGAAAAAGGAGAAGAGTGACGTAAAGCTGCAGATCGTTGATGAAGGCCAGGGTATTGTTGATGAAGAAAAGAAAAAAGTGTTCACAAAATTTTACCGGATCGGTAATGAAGCTACCCGGAAAACACAGGGAACCGGTCTGGGACTCTATCTTTGCAGTAAGATAGCCTATGATCATAATGCCGACATTTCGGTGACAAACAATATACCACACGGCAGTAACTTTGTTGTTACGTTTAGTTTATGAGCACAGACAAAAGCATATCTATTCTCCTGGTGGAAGATGAAGAGAACCTTCACGAAGCGCTGAAATTGAATCTTGAACTCGAAGGATATACCGTTACATCAGCTTATGACGGGGCGGCTGCCCTTAAGGCAGTGAATGGGGAATACTTTGATCTGATCATACTGGATGTGATGCTGCCGGAGATGGATGGCATCAGTGTGGCAGAAACGGTACGCATCAGCAATAATGAAGTGCCGATTCTTATTCTCAGTGCTAAAAATACCAGCGCCGACAGGGTATTGGGTTTAAAGAAAGGAGCTGATGATTATCTCACCAAACCATTTAACCTGGAAGAACTTTTATTGAGAGTGCATAAGCTTATCGACAAGAATAAAAAGATACAGGATAAGACCTCACTCGGCAATAGCTATTCTTTCGGGGATAATATCATTGACTTCAAAGCACAGGAAGCTACCACCAAAGCCGGCCAGAAGGTCCAGCTGAGCAAAAAAGAAACAATG
Organism: Chitinophagaceae bacterium; assembly: GCA_016787135.1. Classification (GTDB taxonomy): domain Bacteria; phylum Bacteroidota; class Bacteroidia; order Chitinophagales; family Chitinophagaceae; genus VBAT01. Next base: position 35,240 of record JAEUVK010000221.1, read on the forward strand.
CTGCTGAAATTGCTTATTGAAAACAAAAATGAAGTGGTGCCGAGAGAAAAGATATTGCAGGCGGTATGGGGGTATAATGTTTATCCTACTACCCGCACCATCGATAATTTTATACTTAACTTCCGCAAATACTTTGAAGAAGACAGCCGGAATCCCAAATACTTTCATTCCGTCAGAGGGGTGGGTTATAAGTATTCTGAGTAGTATTATTGACCAGCCTTTATTTGCTCCAGCACTTTTTTTACCCCTACCAATAGTTCCTGCTTATCATGAATGAACTCGGCCATTGTAAAAGCAGCTGCTTCACATTGCTCCAGTATGGCAATGATCTCCTGTGCCCGATCAGGCGAAATTTGTTTTGACCGCAGTATCTCCTCTTTATTTATGCGGGTTCCCGAAAGATGAAGTGTGCTGCTCAACTGATCCCAGATTATCTTTTGTACTATAATATAGAACCGGCTCCCGTTCTCTTTCAGGGCTATATAGGCAGGTTGCAGGGCATCGTCAATAGTTGATCCCTTTTCTTCAACCGGCCGCTTTACGGACATAGTAGTCCTTTTTTTGACACGCCAGAGGATTGTCAAAACAGATAGTATTAAACCACCGGCAGCCCACCATAGTATTCCTTGTTTGTTTTTTTTATCGTCTTCAGCTTGTGCAATTGTTACCGTTTCTTTTTCTTTTTCGTTGATTTTTATTTCAACCGGCTTAGTGGATACGGTGCGGTACTTATTGCTGTCAGTATCAAAGAATGTAAACGAAACAGGGGGAATAGTATAACTGCCGGACCTGGGCGCAACAAAGGGAAAACGGAAAGCTTTTTCGCCCATCAGCGGAACATGTGTTTTGTCCAACGTATCCGTTATTACGGCTTCAAAACCTTCTACTCCTACGGGCCACTGTATGACCGGGCCTGTTAGTTGTATGAAATTGCCTTTACCCGAAATGACTATCACCAGTTCACCTTCTTCATTACGGGCCAGTTCATTTTTCTTTAAATAGGCGCTGATATTGAACGTACCGGTAGCGCCGGAAAATAAGGGTGGCTTGTTCTTTTCAGGATAAGGTTTGACCGTAATGGCTACTCTGTCAGTACTGATGCTGCTCTCGTAAGTTACTGTGGTATTATCTCCGTTCTTTTCTTCCCTGTTTTCAAAAACTCCTTCCACTATCTCCTGTTCCGTCCTTTTATTGACCCCGCTCCGGGAAAACTCTACTTTGTTCAACACTTCCATGGCATCTATCGTAAACATCCCGGATTGCAGCGGGTATAATTGAACTGTCCGGATAGTATGTACAATAAATGCTTTTCCACCTATGCTCTCCGTGTTCGACACCTTATCATCTATGTTTACGATATCCTGTACGGAAAAGCCGTAAAAGCCCGGGTTTTTGACAATATCGGATTTTGACTGTAGCCTTGAGTACAGTTTGAAAGTAGCTACTACTGGTTCGCCGATATAGCAATTCTTTTTAGTCACCATGACTTTCACGAAAAGGTTGCGGCGGATCTTTTCATAAGGGTCTTCGCCGGGATGAAGAAAGTATTCGGAATTGTTTTCAACTTCCCGGTTACTGTCAAATACGTCTATAAACTGGTCGTCACTTTGAATGAATTTGCCATTCATCTTTGCTATGGCGCCGGGAATGCGATAGCGGCCCGGTTTTTCAGCTATGAGTGTAAACACATAATTCTTTACTGGTATGGCGCCATTCGGCGTTTTCCCATGATAAATACTTGGGCCATTGATCAGCCGGAGCCCTTCAAAAAGAGGGTTGTAAAAAGCATCATTGTCAGCTGTACTTTCAATGACGTATTCTACCGGAAAAGATCTGCCTGTTTCCACTGTGGGCTGCACTATTGTTTTAAATACCACCTGTGCATCCAAAGCCGGAAGAAGACAGAAAAAGAGTAATATGGAGAAAAGAATAGTCCGCATCGGAGCAACTAAAGTAAAACAGGGTTTCCAAAAGCCGCTATTAATAATATGCGGCCGGGATAATACCCTTTTGTATGGCTACAGGTCGCCTAATTGCGGCCTGATGATAATATCTTCCACACAGGCCTGTGGTGAAAGCTGTGAAGCTGCATAGATCATTTTGGCAATGTCCTCCGCTTCCATGATTCGTTTGGAAGAGTTGTCAAAATTACCCCACGAATCCGTCATGACCGCACCCGGATGAACAGAAGTTACTTTAATGCCATAAGATTTCATTTCCTCACGCAGGTTCTTGCTGAAGCCATACAATGCAAATTTGCTGATGCTATAGGCCCCTCCATTTTCATACGCATGTAAGGAAGCAACTGAACATATATTGAAGATATGACGTCCAGGTTCTGTCGAAGGGCGTTTCATCATTTCAGGCAGCAGCGTTCGTGTCAGGTGGTAAGCGCTATACAGGTTAGTTGCTATCTGGTTTTCGAGGGTCCCTTCCGGTTCGTTGTACACACTTCCGGGTTCAAAGAGGCCGGCATTGTTTACCAGAATGTCTGGTACCGCAAAATCAAGACACCAGTTGCCTAACGCCATTGCTTCTTCTTTTTTGCTCAGGTCAAAAGGTTTTGCCCTAATGGTTGCACCCGGGTATTTCGTCATAAGCTCTTCGGTGGCCTTATACAAGGCTACTCCGTTTCGTGAACTCAGGAACAGATCATATTCCTGTGCAGCAAATATCTCTGCTACGGCTTTTCCTATTCCTCTGGAAGCTCCCGTAATAACAACATTCATATTTTCAGATTTTACAGTGTAGATTGCGAACCCGTAATGCAAATCTAAAATCTGCCATCTGCAATTGGAAATGAAATACCGTCACCTTTTCTTCGATCTTGATCATACCCTATGGGATTTTGAGGCCAATGCCCGTGCTACCCTTGCAGAATTGTATGATTCCCTGTCATTGAAAGAAAGAGGGGTTTATGATTTTGAGCTTTTTTACCGGAATTACCTGGCCCATAATGATAAACTATGGGAAAGGTATCGAAACGGGTACGTAAAGCAGGAAGAATTGCGGGTGAAAAGAATGTGGCTGTCACTGCTGGATTTTAAAATAGCCGATGATAAGCTGTCAAAAGAAATGAGTGACCGGTTTCTGGATATGCTGCCGACCCGGAACCTGCTTTTCCCTTATGCCAAAGAGATATTGGACTACCTGTCCGGTAAATATTACCAGTTGCATCTTATCACCAATGGTTTTGAAAAAACACAGCACAGCAAACTGAAATACTCCGGGCTTGATATTTATTTTAAAGAAGTGATCACCTCTGAAGGCTCCAACAGCCTGAAGCCACAGAAAGAGATATTTGAATTTGCGTTTCAGAAAACAGGAGCAAAGCCGGAACAGAGCATTATGATCGGGGATACGATCGATGTGGATATACTCGGCGCCATCAATGCCGGGATTGACCAGGTGCATGTAAACCATCTTACAAAAGAACCGGTGCCGGTTATGGACAAAACACTGCCTACTTATACTGTTTATTCACTGAAAGAATTAAAGGAAATTTTTTAGCCGTTAAGCTGATTGTCTGAGTTATTGGGTCTGTCTTTTGATGACCGATCATCTAATCTTCAAATCGGTTCATTATCCAATCGCCCTACCAGGTAGCGATCACCGTCACACCACCCTGAGGTTTGTCGCCAATCTTAGCAAGGATCTTTGCATCTAATGGCAGCAGCAGGTCAACCCGTGAACCGAATTTGATAAAGCCCATTTCATCGGTTTGCTTCACCTGCTGGCCGGCCTGAAGATAATTGATGATTCGTTTGGCCAATGCCCCGGCGATCTGTTTTACCAATATCTCTTTGCCTTCTTTGCGATAAACTACCGTATGCCTTTCGTTTTCAGTAGATGATTTAGGGTGCCAGGCCACCAGGTATTTCCCTTTGTGGTATTGGCTGTAAGAAACTTCCCCGCTGACCGGATTTCGGTTCACATGTACATTCAGCGGGCTCATGAAGATGGATACCTGAATGCGGCGGTCGGTAAAATATTCATCAGCCTGTACTTCTTCAATGGCCACTACTTTACCGTCAGCAGGCGCTACGATAGCATTATCCTGTATGGTCAGTTGTCTTTTCGGAATGCGGAAAAAAGATATGATGAAAAAGAATAGCCCCAGTGTCAGGATAAAAATGATCCAGGTAACGACAGGCTGCCCGAAGCTGAAAAAATAAAACGAAAGCAGGTTGATAACGCCGAATATGATCGCTGCTACTGCAATCGAAGTATAGCCTTCCTTATGAATGGTCATTGAGTTGGATTGTGGTGCAAATATAGTGAAATGGTGAGTGGTGCCCTTCGCTTCGCTCTGGGTGACGGGTGAGTGGAGAATGAGGTCATTCACATGAAAAATTGAACATATAGCCAGACAAAAGGAGTAGCAAGAAGCAGCGAGTCAAAACGATCTAAGAAACCGCCATGACCCGGCATCAGGTGGCCGCTGTCTTTTACACCGGCCATACGTTTGAGCTTGGATTCGAGAAGGTCGCCAAAGGTGCCGGCGATGGATGCAATCAATGAAATGCCTATCAAATATTTCCAAAATAAAAGAGGCTGAAGAAAAAAACTAATAACTGCAACACTAAGAGTTATACCTCCAATTGTCCCTTCCCAGGTTTTCTTAGGTGATATCTTTGACAATGGAGTTTTTCCAATCAAGGAGCCGACTATGTAAGCCATTGTATCGTTTATCCATATTGATAGAATTATAAGTAAAGGGATATAAAAACCCTTATCTCTTCCAAAATATTCTCCACCTTCTGTGTTGATTACAATAAGGTCAGAGGTTCTTAAATTCATCATCAATCCCCAGCTCAGTGAAATATAGAGGAATCCCAATGCTGCAGTGCCAAAAGCTTTTAGTTTTACTGGTTGTTTTTGAAAAATTCCCAGCAATAGTAAGGCAAACCCCGCTGCTGAAACCGAAAATGAAAAGCTCTCTTTCAGTCCGTAACCACTGAGCTTATAAGCCGACCTGCAAAACCATAGTAGCAAACCATAGCCCATTACCATAAACCCCAGTTTTGTATAGGGGTGAAAGATCGTTTGCTGTATTTTCTCAGTCAGTTTTAAATACTCCCACCAGCAACCAAAATGGATAATAGAAAATAAAACGAGAAAACTCCAGTGATTCCATAACAAACCGGTCAGCATCACTGCGACAAATACTATCGCTGTAAATGCCCTTGTCCTGAATGTTTGCCAGTTGAATGCCATGGAATTAATTGTTGTGTTAGTATATTGCTTTTACCTCTGCGGATTCTTTTCTGAATAGCATAAATAAACCGATCAGCGCCGGTACTGCCAAAAAGCCCCATGCTGAAGAACCGGTATCTTCTTTAATTACATCCAATGCTTTGCCCTGCCGGGTATAATAATAAAATACCGTTATTGCCAGCGCATTATTGATAAAATGGGCAAGTATGCTAAGCCATAACCTGCCGGAATAATAATAAAGCCATCCAAGTACTATACCCAGTAAAAACCTGAACAGGAAACCATAAAAGGAGAAATGCGCCAGGCTGAAGATGGTACTTACAATAATAATGGCCAGCCAGGGTTTACCTGTTGACCTTGTAAGAAAATTCTGTAAACCTCCCCGGAATAAAGTTTCTTCACAAAGCGCTGGCAGGAAGGCCATGATGACCAGCGCAAGAACATAATCAGTCATACTCTTCAAACCGAGAATGGCATATACCTGCCGGTTGTAATCATTTTCCGCTTTATCAAATGTTACTCTCCAGTCTGCAGGTACAGGAATGAGATGGTTGACATAGCTCAATGCACCACCGACAAAAATGGCGGCTGCAGTGATGAGGCAAACAAGTCCCGCTTGCTTCAGTGTTGCATGTGATGAAAAACCTAACAGTGTAAATGGTTGCCGGTTGATCAGCCATGCTACAACAATGGCAGGAATAAAAAAGCCAAGCATGGATACCAGTTGCATGATCTTATAAACAGTGGAATAAGCGGGGTCGGCCATCCCTTTTATATATTGATCAAAATTTTTACCGGTCATTGAGATCCAGACCATTTTGGCTATTTCAGCAGAAAAAATGATCCCGGCAATAGCAAAAGCAATCAGCATAAAAAATCCGGCGGAATAAGAAAGGCCTTTGGGGCGGCTGTCATACGTCATTTTCGGCGATTAAATCGTAAGTTTGTAGGCTCAAATTTAGTCGTCAGTTGTCATGTGTGAGCTGTCACAATAAAATAAATAGCCCATCTGACACGTAACAACAATCACCTGGCAACCGACACCTGACAACTGTGGTTAAAATAGGAAACATACAATTACCGGATTTCCCTCTCTTACTGGCCCCTATGGAGGATGTAAGCGATCCGCCGTTCCGTGCCGTATGCAAAGACAACGGAGCTGACCTGATGTACACGGAATTCATTTCATCTGAAGGGTTGATACGTGATGCGATCAAGAGCCGGAAGAAACTCGACATTTTCGAATATGAACGCCCTGTTGGCATCCAGATATTTGGTGGCGATGAAGAAAGTTTATCATTGGCGGCAAAGATCGTAGAGGTGACCAGCCCCGACCTGCTGGATATCAATTTTGGATGCCCGGTTAAAAAAGTGGCCCTAAAAGGCGCCGGGGCCGGAGTATTAAAAGATCTCGACCTGATGGTGAGATTGACATCAGCCGTAGTTAAATCAACTTCATTGCCCGTTACGGTTAAAACAAGATTAGGGTGGGATGATCATACAAAGAACATTGAAGAAGTAGCAGAACGTTTACAGGATGTGGGCATCAAAGCGCTGGCTATACACGGACGTACCCGTACGCAGATGTATAAAGGGGAAGCCGACTGGACATTGATCGGGAAAGTGAAAAATAATCCGCGTATCCATATTCCCATCTTTGGTAATGGTGATATCGACTCACCGGACAAAGCGCTGGAATATAAGAATCGTTATGGTATAGACGGCATCATGATCGGCCGGGCAGCCATTGGTTATCCCTGGGTATTTAACGAGATCAAACATTTCATGCAAACAGGCGAACATCTTCCATCACCCACTATTGAAGACAGGGTAGCGGTTTGCCGCAAGCATTTACATAAATCGGTGGAATGGAAGAACCCTGTAGTAGGTGTGAATGAAATGCGCCGTCACTATGCCAATTACCTGAAAGGATTGCCGAATATTAAAGAGTACCGGAATAAACTTGTTACGCTAAAAACAGTGGAGGAAATTGATGAAGTGCTGAATGAGATCGGGACAACCTATTCAGGATTTGAATTTGAAAAAACGACTATCCAACTGGTCAATTATCATGAGAAATGCCCGGTGGAGTAGCGGTGCGTTTCAAATCTTTCATCAATGTCTTTAGTTACCTACCAGCAACTTTTTTCCCAATACACTGCAGAACACAGCTTACTCAATAAAAAGCTTGGCTGGCTGAGCTTTTTACGCTTATTGCTTTTTACGGGGGCTATTGTATGTGGTTATTATTATCTGGTGAATGACAGCGGGTATTGGATAGTGACCTGCCTGTTGCTTTTAGCGGTGTTTCTCTACTGTATCCGTCTATATGATCAGATAAAGGAGAAAGCTGATTTTACAAAAGCGCTTATTGACATCAATAGCAGCGAGATCAGTTTCCTGAAAGAAGGCGTTTCAGTTTACGCAAATGGTAAAGAGTTTATCGACCCGCATCATCCTTATTCTTACGACCTCGACCTTTTTGGCGAAGGTTCATTATATAAACATCTCAACCGGGCCACAACAGCATTTGGTAAAGAAACCCTTGCCGGGTCGCTGCTTCATCCGGATGTCACAGTTATTGCGCAAAGACAGGAAGCCATAAAAGAACTTTCCGGCAAGGTCGGTTCCCGGCAACATATACAGGCATCAGGCAGTATTTATGTCACAGAGGCCGCTGACCTGGATAAACTGAAGAGCTGGATCAAATCAGCGCCGGCATTTAAAAGTGCTGGTTCTTATTATATATTGCTGGTATTTCCCTTCGCTACACTTGCTGTATTATGTTCTTATTTCTTTTCAGGAAGCGACAGGCTGTTGAATGTATTCTTCGGCCTTTTTGTGCTTAACCTGTTCATTACCTTTTCTTTTATCCGGACTATGATGAAGCAAATGTCTGTTTCATCGGTAATCACAAAAGTGCTTCAGCAGTTTGCAGAACAATTAAAAGAAGTGGAGAAACAATCTTTTCGTTCATCTCTATTGCAGCAATTGCAAAGCAGGTTAAAACAGGATACTTTCAATGCTTCGCAGTTCATCCAGCAACTGGCTTCTTTGTTCAGGTATCTCGATTTTGTCCTGAACCTTGTCGTAAGTACTTTTCTTAATGGCCTTTTCCTTTTTCATGTACATATCCTTTTTGCGCTGGACCAGTGGAAAAAGAAACATGCAGGGAAAATAATGGACTGGCTGCATGTGATCGGGGAGTTTGAAGCGCTTCATTGTTTTGCTAATCTCGCTTTTAATAATAAGGATTTTTGTTTTCCTCAATTATCAAATGAAGAAGGACTATCAGCGACCGGCATGGGCCATCCATTGATCCGGAGGGAGAAAAGGATCTGTAATGATGTTTCATTTCAGCAGGAAAAATTTATTGTGCTCACTGGTTCCAATATGTCTGGGAAAAGCACCTTTCTCCGGACATTAGGTATCAACCTTGTGCTGGCAAGAACTGGTTCCGTGGTTTGTGCTAAAAATTTTGCTTTATACCCCTACGAGCTGCATGTCAGCATGCGCATTACCGATTCACTACAGGACAGTGAGTCTTTTTTTTATGCAGAACTTAAAAGACTGCAGGCTATCATTGAACACCTTAAGTCTGACCGCAAGACCTTTGTTATACTTGACGAGATATTACGAGGTACTAACAGTAATGACAAACATAACGGAACTATCGGTCTTATCCGGAAGCTGGCAGCCTATGAATGCTGCGGCATTATTGCGACACATGACCTGACCATTGCTGATATGTCTGCAGCATATCCTGGCTATATGGGCAACAAATGTTTCGAGTCTGTCATAGCAAATGACGAACTGATCTTTGATTACAAGCTAAAAGAAGGAGTCTGCAGTAAACTGAATGCGTCTTTCCTGATGAAGAGAATGGGTATTATCGAATGACCCTAACTGAGTTTGATCTTCATTGTTTTCATTAGTCCATAAATAGAAACAAGGGTCCAGGTGCCTTCCAGTATTACAAAGGGCCAGTAATTGATGAGCAATGAGGCATAACAGGCCAGTGCAGCTCCGGTCACATTCAGCACATAATACGATTTGCCGTTGCTGTCCATCCATCTTGCTGTACTCAGGAAGAAGGCTAGCAAGATCAGGCCGACGCCAATGGTGCCGATAATATCATTGTAGTGCATAGCCGGAATTTTTGGAAAGGTAGTTGATGAATACGGATTTGCCTGCTGTCTTACTTTCTGATCGCTTCCAATATGTCTTTGCTGACAGGAGAAACAGAGGGCCCGAAATAATTGGTCAATTTCCCTTCTTCATTGACGAGATATTTGGTAAAATTCCAGGAAGGAGGTTCGTTGTTCCAGCCATTTTTAGACGAATCGGTCAACCATTGAAAAACGGGGTGCTGATCGGCAGATCTGATGACCGTATTTTTTTTCACCAACGGGAATGTGATGCCGTAATTGACCTTGCAGAACTGGGCGATCTCTTCATCGGTTCCTTTTTCCTGCTCTTTAAAATCGTTGGCAGGAAATCCGATGACCGTTAATTTATCTTTATACCGGTCAGATAATTTCTGCAAATCATCATATTGATCGGTATAGCCGCAGTTACTGGCTGTATTCACCAGTAAAACTTTTTTGCCCTTCAGTGTAGCAAAGTCCAGGGTATCACCGTTGTTCAATATAGCTTTTAATGAATAAAAAGACACAGCAGGCTGTTTATTGCCGGAAAGTTCTTTGGTATTCTTTCCAGTGAGCCTGGCGAACCACATCCAGGCGGGATAAACAGCTTTCAATACTTTTTGCCGGTAGGTCATATTCCTGGAATTACGGTTGATGATCTCCACGTAAACTGCAAAGATTACCAGTAAAACTAAAAGAACAATAATAAAACGCTTAAGTTTTCTCATTGTATTTTATTTCAGAAAAAACTTCAAAAGTTTCAGTTTTCCTTTCATCGGCGGGTATTTGATGTCCGGGTCGAACCATGCCGGTGTCTTCATTACCGCTTTTCTATGTGTGAATACATCAAAACTTCTTTTACCATGATAGCTACCGATACCGCTTTGCCCAATGCCGCCAAAAGGAAGATGGTGATTAGTGAATTGCCAGGCAGCATTATTCACACATCCGTTGCCGAATTGCACTTTTTCGATCCATTCTTTTTGTTTTTTACTACTGCCGGTGAAAACATAAAATGAAAGAGGGTTCGGGTTACGTTTAATAATATCTATTGCTTCCTGCTGTTCACGAAAAGTGAATATGGGTAGGACCGGCCCGAATATCTCTTCACTCATCACCGGTGCATCAGGATAAACTTCATCCAGTAGTGTAGGTTCAATAAAAAGGCTTTGCCTGTTGTATCGCCCCCCATAAACTATTTTTCCCTGCGATAGGTAACTGATCAGTTTATCAAACCTTTTTTCATTAATTATTTTACAATAACCGCCCGATTCTGCGGGATTGCTACCATAAAACTTTACGATTGACTTTTTGATCAGCTCCAGCAGCTTGCCTTTTACATCCTCGTGAACAATAAGATAATCCGGAGACACACACATTTGGCCTGCATTGGCAAATTTGGCAACTGTAATACGACGAGCTGCAACTTTCAGGTCAGCATCTTTTTCTACAATGCAGGGATCTTTGCCCCCAAGCTCCAGGGTGACCGGAACCAGGTCTTTTGCGGCTAATTGGTAAATGGCTTTTCCAACGGGGATACTGCCTGTATAGAATACGTGATCAAAACGAAAAGTATTTATCATCGCCGGTATCACTGCTGCCCCGTCGCCCTGCATTACTGTCGCCAGCTCCGGTGGGAAACTTTCCGAAATCATCTTTTCGATCAGGGTTGCGGTAGCCGGAGCAAATTCGCTCGGTTTAATTACAATACAGTTGCCGGCGGCAATGGCGCCTACAACAGGTATCAGCAATAGTTGTAAAGGAAAATTCCAGGGGCCAATGATCAATACAACGCCAAGGGGTGAAGGATATAAATAAGATGAGGACGGGAGGTTAAGTAAATTAGTGCCAACCTTTTCAGGCTGCATCCATTGTTTCAGATGTTTAATGGTATGATTGATCTCCTGTAGCAGCAGCCCGGTCTCCGTTACCCAGGTTTCTTCCGGGCTTTTCCTGAGATCGGCATGCAGTGCGTCATATATTTCCTGTTCATGATCTAAAATGGATCTTTTCAATTTTTTTAGCTGTTCAAGCCGGAAGGCATATGATCTTGTCATGCCGCTGTCGAAATATCTGCGATGGGCGGCCAGTTGATCTTTTTGGGTGTCAATATTCATGGCAAGAATAAATGGGGCTTCAAGGTAGTTGAAAAAAGCAGACCATCCGGTGTCATTTTTATCAGCCTGCTGCCGGCACTGTCGTAGATTTTCATAGGTAAACATACACATGTCCATAGTTATACAGTAAAGAGGAAAATTTTTTTAATGACCCGGCGAAAATGGACGCATTTTTGTTATATATCTTCATCATTTAAAAATCAATACAATGAAACCAAGAATCTCCACAGCCATCCTGGCATTATTGTTAACCATTACTGCTACGAATGCTCATGCAATTGTCATCACCGATGGAAGCCCGAAGAAAGAGACGCCTGCTGAAATGACCGAGGCACAGAAAGCGGCAAGATTAGAAGAGATCAGGGTACGTGTAAATGAGATTAAAGCCATGGATAAATCGGAACTGACTAGAGCTGAGAGGAAAGAACTGAAAAGGGAACTCAGGGGGATGAAGAAGGAAGCCAGAACTATGCAGGGCGGAGTATATCTTTCAGTAGGTGCTATCATCATCATCATACTCGTATTGATACTGATCCTTTAATATATATTCATAGCCCTTAACCTTCGTCCCGTCTGAAGGGACTATGATTGCCTGTGGATTTTTCACAGGCAATTTTTTTACGGGCTGTAATATCTTTAACGCTGTTACAAGACACCACCATTAAATTTGCGCTATTGAAACGATCAAATCTTCACATCGCCGTATTCTTTTTTTCTTTTTTTGCAATACCCTCCTGTTTGCCGGAAAATGTATTGGCGCAGCCGCCAACTAACTACCCGCAGAATTATTTTCGCTGGCCGCTGAATATTAAGCCGGAGATAGTAGCCAATCTCGGTGAACTTCGTGCCAATCACTGGCATATGGGGCTGGATATCCGCACCAACCAGAAAGAGAACCTGCTGGTGTATGCAGCAGCCGGGGGGTATATTTCAAAGATCCGCATCGAAAGGTTTGGTTTCGGTCGCTGTATCTGGATCACTCATCCTAACGGCTACACTACATTATATGCTCATCTCAATAATTTTTTTCCGGCATTGGAGCAATATGTGACGGAACAGCAATACAAACAGGAAACATGGGCGATCGAACTTGACTTTCCAAAAGAGAAGTTTCCTGTAGCTAAAGGACAGTTCATTGCCTATAGCGGCAATACCGGCGGATCGGCTGGACCGCATGTGCATTTCGAGATCAGGGATACCAAAACAGAGGAGTGTATTAACCCTATGTTATTCGGCATGCCGTTGCCGGATAATGTGAAGCCCTCTTTATTAAAACTGGCCTTATATGATCGCAGCCGGAGCATATATGAACAGTCGGCACAGATCTTTCCATTGAGAAATACCGACAGCGGGTATGTCATTTCTAAAATACCGGTATTGAAAACCGGACTCAGTAAATTAAGTTTCGGCCTGCAGGCTATTGATAAAATAAGCGGCTCTAACAATGAGAATGGTATTTATTCAGCCAAATTGTTTTTTGATGAACAACCGGTCATAGATTTTACGATGGAACGTATCAGTTATGCCGAAACAAGGTACCTGAATGCACATATTGATTATAAATACCGGTATAATGGCGGGCCGTATTTTCAAAATCTGTTTCAATTACCCGGAGATCATTGCGGGGTTTATCACAAGGAGAATGGTGATGGTGTGATCAGGCTTACTGATTCGGCTGTCCATTCTGTTCGTGTGGAAGTAAAAGATGTCAATGCAAATACATCACAGTTAAGATTCCTGGTCCGGTATGACGAAAGTCTTGCTAAAGCAATTACACCAATGCAGTCGCAGCAGTTTGTTCCGGATTATGTAAACCTGCTGGAAAAGCCCGGTTTTGAGGTTTATCTGCCCGAAACCTGCCTGTATGATTCAGTGCATTCATTTTATTACCGTAATAATTCCTTTCCTGAAGGTGCTGTATCGGCGATCCACCAGGTAAATGAAGCATCAGTGCCTGTGCATAGTGATCTGACAGTTCGTATAAAACCTGACAGAGCAATCGGTGCAGAAATAAAAGACAGAATAGTCATTCAAAGAACTTACCGGAACAGTACTGATGTAAGAAAAGCAATATGGGAAGGAGAATGGATGTCCGCTAAGTTCAGGGACTTTGGCTTTTTCCAGGCATTTATTGATGAAGACCCTCCGGTAATAAATGACCCAGGCAAAGGGGATACCATCAATCTCAGCCCGGTGAGCCGTATTGTATTTACGCCAGCGGATAATTTTGGGTTAAAAAATTTCAGGGCAGAATTGGATGGGAAATGGCTGCGGTTTACCAACGATAAAGGCAGGAATTTTATATATAGCTTTGATGAACGCTGTCCGTATGGAGTCCATGAATTAAAGGTAACTGTGGAAGATATAGTGGGAAATGTTACTACCCGATCATGGTGGTTCAAAAAATATCCTTATACGCCACCGCCAAAGAAAAAGGCAGTGAAGAAAAAAGGAACTTCTAAGAAAACTGTTGCAAAAAAGAAAACGACGACCAAAAAGAAATAGTAATGGTGACACTGAAAGAAGGAGACAAAGCTCCGATGTTCGCAGGAACTGACCAGGACGGGAGGAAGGTTTCATTAGCTGATTATAAAGGGAAGAAACTGGTACTGTATTTTTACTCAGAAGCAGGATCGCCTACCTGCACCATTGAATCGTGCAACCTCAGGGATAATTTCAGTTTATTGAAAAAGAAAGGTTTTGAAGTGGTGGGTGTAAGCCCCGATGACGAGGCGGCGCAGAAGAAATTTGCGATCAAATATAAACTGCAGTTCCCGCTGATTGCTGATACCACTCATGTGATAGTTGAAGAGTATGGAGTGTGGGACCGGAAAAAAATGTTTGGCCGGGAGTATATGGGTGTGCTGAGAACGACCTTTATCATTGATGAAAAAAGTGTAATAAAAAAAATATTTACAAAGCCGAGGAATAAAGCCCATGCTGAGGAGATACTTTCTGTTATGTCTGCCTGACGAATGCTCGGAATCTCCCTTACCAGTGCAATATCATTAAGCAACCAGTTTCCTTTTGCAAACGATAGTATAGGATACTTAAATATGCAAAAGATGAGACATTCTGTATTGCTGATCTGTTTTTTCCTGCCGTTGACAGGTTTGGCACAGGATAGTACCCTGAATAGCCTGATGAAGGATATGGACAATGAAGGGAAGGAAGGGAAAAGACCTGTTCACATATTCAATGGAGTAAAAGCGATCAATGCGAATACTACTGAAATGACGGGCAAAGGGAAAATGGATTTCAGGATCACCCACAATTTTGATGATATCGATGGCCGGGGTGGTATCTTCGGCCGTTTTCTTGGTTTGGATAATGCGAGGGATGTCCGTATCGGTTTTCACATCGGGCTTTCTGACCGGCTGGATGTAAATGTAGCGAGAATAAAAGGGGCTGGTTCAGTTGGTAAGTTATACGAACTGGCGGTTAAATATTTGCTGATACAGCAATTGGAAAATGACACGAAACACCCATTGTCTGTTGCTTTGTTTGTCAATGCCGCTGTCTCTTCAGCCAAAGCCTCTGCTTTCCCGAATTTTGAGAATAGCTTCCGGAGTTTTTCTGACAGAATGAGCCAGACAGTTCAGTTGATAGTAGCCCGCAAATTTGGTAAAGTAAGTTTACAATTGAACCCAACCTTTGTCAATACTAATTATACCATATTAAATGATGATGAAAATATGTTTGCTATTGGAGGCGCTGCCCGCATACCGGTGACACGAAACCTGAACATTGTTGTTGATTATTTTCATCCTTTCCGTTCAAAATCAAGTAAGGATTTCTTTAAGACAATAGATGCAACGTATAACCCTCCGGCAGATGTAGTGTACAATCCATCGGTTATAAAATTTTATGACCCTCTCGGCATCAGCTTTGAGATATTAACAGCAGGGCATATTTTCAATCTGAATTTTACCAATGCTGCCGACATACTTGAAAACAGGTTCATTCCGCGTACCACAAGTTCATGGTCAAAAGGAAAGTTCCGGTGGGGTTTCACTATCGCCAGGAAATTTGTAATATGGCGGCCTAAAAAGTGATCAATATTGAAGTATCGTATTAAGGAGAATTCTTTTTTTGCAAGAATAGCAGCCCGAAAGTTAAAAAGCCGGAGAGCTGCTATCGTATTTGGTCATACCATTCATTTATGCGGAGCAACAAAGGAAGAGTTTCTGGAAAACCAACGGTGGTTGCGGCATGAACTTAAACATATTGAGCAATTTCAGCACTATGGGTTTACCTGGTTCATTGTTTTATACCTGTGGGAATCCTTGAGGAAAGGATACCGAAATAATAAATATGAAATAGAAGCAAGGGAAGCGGAAAATACTCAGATCACCCATTGAATTTCTCCATGATCAAACTGCTCTTCAATGGTATGCTGAACGATCAGCCTGCCTTCCGCAGTTACCCCTTTAATGATCGCTTCAAAAACCCGGGTATCTTTTTTTAGTTTTACTTTTTCATTTCTTTTATAAAGGTGGGATAGATATTCTGCAAAAACTATATTGAACTCTTTTGTAATTAGTTCATGGTAGCAGTGGTTGAACGTAAGGCAAAGTTCTTTTGCGAGAATAACGGGTTCAAAATTCTTCCCGGTAATTTGTTTCAGCGAAACCGGGTTCAACAGATCACCCGGAAAACTCGTCTCGTTGATATTGATACCTATTCCTATCACCGCCCATTCCCAGCTGCTTGTTCCTGTTTTCTGGCTCCTGATGATAGATTCTATTAAGATGCCGCCTGCCTTTCTGTCTTTCCAGTAAAGGTCGTTTGGCCACTTGATCCTGGTGTCTTCGCCGGCATATTTGCTGAACCATTCAGCAACGGAAATAGCTGCGCAGGCACTAAGCTGAAATTGTTGTGAAACCTGCAATAGCACAGGTTTTATAATAATACTCAGGGCAATATTATCTCCTTTTGAAGAGGCCCATGTCTTACCCCTCTGACCTTTGCCAGCCACCTGTTCATGAGCGAATATGGCCATACCATGTTCCGCCAAACCAGCATGAATCTGTGTCAGGGCATAATTATTGGTACTGTCAACTGTCTGTAGCTCAATAAATGGGCTGCCTGTCGGTGATGGAGAGGGGGGGTATGGCAATTAATTGCTATTTTTGGCAAAATAATGAGTTTCGTGTTTATGGGTGATGGTTTTTTGTTAGTGATCCCGCCTGGTAAACCTCCCGCCATAAACTGCAGACTATAAACCATAAACTGAATAACTATTTGGAACAACTTACTTTACTGACCAACCGGAAAAGGAAAAGTGCAGCCCGGTTAACGAAGAGCTCAAAGATCATCAAAACCATAATTGCCGCTATCCAGGATAAAAAAGGGGAGAATATCATTTCCCTGAACCTGCGAAAGATCAATGAAGCCGTAGCAGATTTTTTTATCATCTGTGAGGCCGGTAACCAGCCACAGATAAGAGCCATAGCGGAAAATGTGGAAAGGCTTGTTAAGGAAAAATGCGGAGAGAACCCCTATCATCATGAAGGTTTCAGCGGGCTTCAATGGGTGCTGATCGATTATGTAAATGTGGTGGTACATGTAATGACGCCGGAGACACGTAAGTTTTATAAACTGGAAGATATGTGGAGCGATGCAGCTGCTGAAGATCATAGCGAATAATGTTAAATATTGTACAACCCGCAACATTTTCTCATAATAATTATTAAATAGCAGGAACACCGAAATAATATGTCACAAGAGCCATATAATAAAAACGAAAAGAACAATTTACCCAGGTTTAGCGGCCGCAAAGAGGATGACCCTAACCAACCTCCCAAAAAAGGCCCCCGGTTCAGTATATACTGGATATATGCTATCATTTTTGCCGTGCTGATCGGGTTCCAGTTATTTGGACCTTTCTCACCTAATACGGCCCAGACCAACACACTTGCTTTTAAGAAAATGCTGTCTGACGGAGATATTGATAAGTACGTCATTGTGGACAACCGGAAAACAGTAAAAGTTTACCTGAAAAAAGCAAGCTTGGCTAAATACAAGGAACAACTCAACAAAGGTATCAGCGGAAAGTATAATGAAGAAGGCCCTCACATGTCTTTTAAGATCACCGGCGCTGAAACGTTTCAGAAGGAAATGGATGACTTTTTTAAAGCCAATCCTACTGCTGAAGTACCTTATACCGTGGACCCCGAAAGCGATTGGATCAGCAAGTCTTTATCATTCTTGTTGCCTATTCTTCTTTTCATCGGCCTCTGGATTTTGCTGATGAGAAAAATGGGCGGTGGTGCAGGTGGTGGAGGTGGTCCCGGCGGCATTTTCAACATCGGAAAATCAAAAGCTACCTTATTTGATAAAGGAACCAAAGTAAACATCACATTTGCTGATGTAGCCGGACTGGATGAAGCCAAGGTAGAGGTAATGGAGATCGTTGATTTTTTAAGAAGCCCGAAAAAATATACAGCATTAGGCGGTAAGATACCCAAAGGGGCATTATTGGTAGGTCCTCCGGGAACCGGTAAAACATTACTTGCTAAAGCAATGGCAGGGGAGGCACAGGTGCCTTTCTTCAGTCTTAGTGGTTCTGATTTCGTGGAAATGTTCGTAGGTGTTGGTGCCAGCCGTGTAAGGGACCTGTTCAAACAGGCAAGAGAAAAAGCTCCCTGTATCATATTCATTGATGAAATAGATGCGATTGGCCGTGCCAGGGGAAAGAATGTTATGATGAGTAATGATGAAAGGGAAAGTACCCTGAACCAGTTACTCGTTGAGATGGATGGTTTCGGAACAGATGTGGGTATTATTGTACTGGCCGCAACCAACCGTCCTGATGTGTTAGATAGTGCTTTATTACGTCCTGGCCGTTTTGACAGGCAGATAACTATTGACAAGCCGGATTTGAAAGGCCGTGAAGCGATCTTTAAAGTGCATCTGAAACCGATCAAGATCTCGAAAACACTGGATATTCATAAACTGGCCGAGCAAACACCGGGTTTTGCCGGCGCTGATATTGCCAATGTCTGTAATGAAGCCGCATTGATAGCTGCCCGTAAGGGTAAAGATGCGGTGGATATGGAAGACTTCCAGGATGCAGTGGATAGAGTAATTGGAGGATTGGAAAAAAAGAACAAGATCATTTCACCCGATGAAAAGAGGATCATTGCATACCATGAAGCAGGCCACGCCATTTGCGGCTGGTACCTGGAACATGCGTATCCTTTATTAAAGGTTACTATCGTTCCGAGAGGCACTGCAGCTCTGGGCTATGCGCAATACACTCCCAAAGAGCAATACCTGTATAATACTGATCAGTTGATTGACCAGATATGTATGACGCTGGGAGGTAGGGCGAGTGAAGATATTTTCTTTGGTAAAATATCTACCGGTGCGCAAAATGATCTGCAGCAGATCACACGTATTGCTTATGCTATGGTCAGTGTGTACGGCATGAACGAGAAAGTAGGAAATGTAAGCTTCTATGATCCCCAGCAGGAAACCACTTTCACGAAGCCCTATTCTGAAGAGACCTCAAAAATGATCGATGAGGAAGTGAGGAAGCTGATCGATGAAGCATACGATAAAACCAGGAAGCTTCTGACAGATAAGAAAGGACAAGTTGAGAAATTAGCGGAGGCGTTGCTTGAAAGAGAAGTGTTGTTCCAGAGTGATGTAGAAGCCCTGATCGGAAAACGTCCTTTTGAAGAAAAGAAAGTGCTTGACCCGGAAGGAACTAAACCATCGGAGACAGGTGAGATATCCGCCGGCGTTCCTCCTTACAGCAGCGATGTGACCAATAAATCATTGCCCTAAAATCAAAGCGATGAATGTTTCCACCTCCAAAGAGAATATTTTAAAAAAGATACGCAAGGCGTTGAGTCATTCAACGCCTCTTCCTTTTCCGAAAAGTGAAGGAACAGAGTCGGTCTTTCTGCCATTACAGCAGGAAATGGCTGTTGAGTTTGCCGAGCAATTCTCCAAACTGCAGGGGCGATTTGTTTATTGTATCAATGAGCAGGAGCTGGCATTCCAGCTGACGAGCCTTATTAAAAAGCAGGATTGGAATAAAGTTTTTTGCGTGGAAGATAAACTGGTCGCATCCGTGGCGTCTCAACTGGAGGACAGGCTGGTAAGAACTGATCTTGCTAATTGCGATGTATCCATTACCGGCTGTGAGTGCCTCGTAGCCAGAACCGGTACTATGGTTTTAAGTGCTGCCCAGCAAAGCGGCCGCACCGTCAGTGTATATGCACCTGTTCATATTTGCATTGCCTATACCAGACAGCTTGTGTATGATGTAAAGGATGGGCTGCAGTTAGTAAAAGATAAATATGGGGAACAGTTGCCTTCGCTGATCAGTTTTGCTACCGGCCCAAGCCGGACCGCAGATATTGAAAAAACACTGGTGGTGGGCGTGCATGGCCCCAAAGAGGTGTACCTGTTCCTCGTGGAGTCATGATTTAATTGGTAATTGTTTCGTAATATTCACTTATGAAACATCCCACGGTTTATCATTTGTTTGTTTACGGATCATTACGCAGCGGTTTTCAAAGCCATGCGTATGAATATATCAGCCGTTTCTTCCATCTTGTTGGTCATGCTAAAGTGAAAGGAAAGCTCTATGATCTTGGGCCTTATCCTGCTGCTCTGCCAGATACAGGGGATAATTACATAATAGGCGAACTGTATAACATAAAGGAAGAATCTGAATTCTCATGGGCTATCGGCCAACTGGACGACTATGAAGGAGTGAATGTGGAAGAAGGAGAAGTGCAACTGTATCGCCGGGAGGCGGCAGAGGTTTATATCAATGATGATAAAGTAATGGCCTGGATATATTGGTACAATGGAGATGTGAGCGGAATGCCGGTAGTAGAGTCAGGTGATATTTTGGAATATATACAAGCTAAAAAAAAGCCCTGAGTATATAGATGGCCCTGACTTGTGTAAGGGGTTATCCGCTTTATATATTTTGTTAGTTTACTGAATTAATCCCCAATATCTTTGAGTCATAAAACCCTGTAAACGTACTGGCCCGCTTGATATCATGAACCTAACCGCTGATAAGAAAATATATTTCATCTCAGACTTTCACCTCGGTGCACCCGACCATGCATCAAGTCTTCAAAGAGAAAAGATCATCGTTGAATTTCTTGATTCTGTCAAAAGTGACGCTGCAGAGATATTCATTGTCGGCGACATGTTCGATTTCTGGTATGAATACAGGAAGGTGGTGCCCAAAGGATTTGTCCGTTTACTCGGCAAACTGGCTGAACTGACCGATGCCGGTATTCCCATGCATTTCTTTGTAGGCAATCATGATATGTGGATGAAAGATTATCTGCAGAAAGAGCTTAATATTCCGGTATATTTCCATCCAAAAGAATTTGAAAGAGGTAAAAAAAAATTCTTTATAGGCCATGGTGATGGATTAGGCCCGGGCGATCATGGCTACAAACGGCTGAAAAAAGTTTTCCGAAATCCGGTTTGTCAATGGCTATTTGGACTTTTACCCCCGATGGTTGGCATGGGAATCGCTAATTATATGAGCCGCCGGAGCCGGGTGAAAACGGGTTCTTCCGAAGAGGTTTTTCTGGGAGAAGAGAAAGAGTGGCTGATCATATACTGCAAGGAAGTATTAAAAAAAGAAAATTTTGATTTTTTTGTATTTGGTCATAGACATCTGGCGCTGGATCATCGTCTGAATGAAAGCAGCCGCTATATCAACCTGGGGGATTGGATCCGTTATTATACCTATGCAGTTTTTGACGGGCAAAGTATGACGCTCAGATCATTTAAAGGCAATGATGACAAGATCATCCGGAATTGGTGAAAAGAATAATCAACATATCAGTTTTTATTATCCTCCTGGCCTTTTACGGTAATGCACAGGAAGACACTGCTTTTCGCCTGATCAAAAAGATCAAAGCTGATGTTGCCACCTTTGCGGTGGATAACCTGGACAACATCTATCTGCTCAGCAGTACCAACCAGTTGAAAAAGATCAACGCCAACGGAGATTCAGTGGCTATTTATAATGATGTAAAAAAATTCGGGCAGGCAACTTTGATAGACGTTTCTAACCCGCTCAGAGTGCTGTTGTATTATAAGGATTTTGCCACTATCGTGATATTAGACCGTTTTTTGAATGTTCGCAATACGATCGACCTGCGCAGGTATAACATTTTACAGGCAAGAGCTATCGGTCAGTCATATGACAACAAAATATGGGTGTATGATGAAGTAGAGAACAAGCTGAAAAAGATAGACGAAGACGGCAGACTTTTGCTGGAAACTCCGGATTTTCGCCAGTTATTTGATCCGGCCCCATTCCCACAAAGGATATTCGACCAGGATCAGTACATTTATCTTTATGATTCAGCTCAGGCCGTTTTTGTTTTTGATTATTACGGAACCTTTAAAAATAAGATATTGATCAGCCGTTGGCAGAATTTTAAAGTAGCCGGTCAATATATTTTCGGATCAGATGTGAACAATCTCTATCGTTACGATATCAAAACTTTCTTCGTAGATGAATGGAGGATGCCCCCGGAAATTGCCACAGCAAAATCGTTTAGTTTCACGGCTTCACGACTTTATGCCTTACGAAAGGAGGGAATTGATATTTTCAGCTTTCGCTGACAAGGGCTTATTCGGTATTTTTGCCCTTCAAATGATGTTATTACATGAATGATCTGCTAGAAAGGATATGGCTGGGTAATTCCATCAGGAGTTACCTTATTGTGGCTGTTGTCATTTTTTTTGTGCTCGTTTTCAAACGTTATATATCCCGCTATTTCGCCGGACTATTATTTCAATTGGTAAACAGGATATGGAAGAACCTGGATAGATCTTCTTTTGTAAGCCTGGTCGTAAAACCGCTGGGTATGTTCCTGCTGATACTTGTCTCCATTGTCGCGTTGCATAAACTCCGTTTTCCCGAAGAGTTGAACGGGGAATTATATGGCTATAGCATTAATAGCATTTTGCACAGCACCGGCACCATTATCCTGATCGTTTCATTTATCCGGCTGTTGCTACGCATCATTACTTTTATATCTCTTATTCTCGAAAGAAAAGCTGATCAGACGCCTGATCAGACGGATAATCAGCTGGTGGTTTTTTTCCGCGATTTTTTCAAAGTAGTGATAGCTATCATCGGGGTACTGATGGTATTGAAATTTGCCTTCGGATTTGATATCAGCAGTGTACTGACAGGATTAAGTATCGTTGGTGCTGCCATTGCATTGGCCCTGCGGGAAAGTTTAGAGAACCTGATCGCTTCGTTTATTATTTTTTTCGATAAGCCATTTACCCTGGGCGATCTTGTAAAAGTGCAGAACATTACCGGGAATGTAGAAAAGATAGGCTTACGAAGCACCCGCATCCGGACAGACAATAAAACATACGTTACTGTTCCCAATAAACAGATGGTAGATAGCATTCTTGATAACCTTACCCTTCGCACACAGTTAAAAGGAGAACTACGCTTGCAAATCGGTTTGTCAGCTTCTTCATCTCAGTTGCAGAACCTGGTAAGCCGGATCAGAAAGATACTTGAGCATGAAAAGATCGAAAGCGCCACGGTTTCACTCAATGATATTGCAGTAAATGCTTTCCTTGTCAATGCGGATTATTTCACCAGCCCGATGACCCATCGTGAATATCTGGCAGTAAAAGAGGAAGTCAACCTGCAGGTATTGAAACTAATGGAGGAAATGAAGATCGAAATTGCCGGGGCCAGCACCGATATCAGGATAGATGGTGCCATTAATGCGAAGTAATGTCAATCGAATTAACAATCTCCGCCAATTCCTTATCGAACATGCCGTATTTACCATATTCTACCACACGTCCCACTTCTTTTCCTTTTTTCATTACAAGGATAGTTGGTACATTGGTGACACCCATGGATTCAGATAAATAGCCAAGCGTCTTCTTATCCCTGTCGGTTCCGATCAGGGAAATTTTATCTTTTGAATAACCGGCTGCATCGAGAAGGCTGAAAAGTTTGGGTATGATAAAATGCGAATCTTCGCACCAGGTACCCATAAAGGCGATGATCTGTAAAGAATCACTGTGCTTTTTTAAACCAGCGACTGCATCAGCATTGGGGCTATATGCTTTGAAATTGGCGGCGTACCATTTATTGTAAAATAAAGAGTCCTTTTCGAGGATTTCCCTTGACAGGACACCTTTAAAAAGTTTGCCTTCGCTATTATCAGGCAAGATCTCGTATTGGTTTTGCCCCAAAGCGGAAGAAACGGCAATAAATCCAATCAGCAGGGTGTTGATTAATCTTTTCATGATAGTCAGGTAAAAAAGTAAAAATAAAAGCAAGCCGTCAGAAGATGAAATGATAGCTGTTAAAGTTGCACGAGAGTAAAAATATCAGAGTGATGCCTTTAGTTCCAGGAAAAAAGACTTTATCTTTTCCAGCGACTGTATCATGGCAAACTTCTCTTCTGCATTCTTATTTTTCTTCAGGTAATCTTTGGCGCCTTCGATCGTGAATTTGCGGCGGCGCAGCAGGTCATAGATCATGACGAGATTCTTGATGTCCACCGGGCGGAAAAAACGATCACCTTTGCGGTTCTTTCTTGGCTGTAGTATGTCGAATTCCGTTTCCCAATAGCGGATCAGGGACTGGTTTTCCCTGAACATGGTAGCTACTTCTCCTATGGCGTAGTATTGTTTTTTAAAAAGTTCCTCGTCGGCTGGTACATTGATCAGGTCGGCCGTCAGCCCTGCTTCTTTGAGTGAACGGCGGCCTCTCGGTGAGCGGGGCTTTTTATCTGCAACCGGAATAACAGGAACGACAGACTCCAGCTTTTCTTTTTTTCCCTCTGCAGCAGCTATAATGGGTTCAATAGCCTTTGTTTCTTTTTCATGTACGGCATCAAACTCAAACGTTATTTGCGTCAGTGGTTTACCCATAGTGTTATATCAAAGATACGGACGACGGGCTGAGAAGAACGTAAGAATACGAATGTGTGGAAAAGTTGATGGGGAAAGCAGGTTCTATGCCCAATGGCTAAAAGGTTTCAGTTAATCGCTGACAGTGCTTTTCTTTAATCAAGACTTTGGTTGGAAGCTGCTGCCTGTTTCAACAGCATATCAAATTGCTCGGGGCTAAGGTCATTATAGAAGAAATAAACGGGATCGATCTTCTGGCTGTATTTATGTACTTCATAATGGCAATGGGGACCTGTTGATTTGCCAGTGCTGCCGACCCATCCGATCACTTCACCCCGCTTAACGGCCTGGCCTGATCTTGCTTTTACCCTGACCATGTGGCCATACAATGTCTCATAACCATAACCATGGCTGATGACGACATGATTACCGTAACCATTACCTGTATTACCGGCAATTTTAATGGTGCCGTCAGCAGTGGCATAAATGGGGGTACCCTGCGGCGCTGTAAAGTCAAGGCCGGCGTGCATCTTCACCGTTTTATAGATCGGGTCAATGCGATGACCGAACCCGGAGGCGATACGCTTCAGGTCTTTATTGCTTACGGGTTGTATCGCAGGTGTATGTGACAGGAGTTTTTCTTTATTATTGAGCAGCTTGTCTATTTCGGCATACGATTGTTGCTGCACACTGATGCGACTGCTCAGGCTGTTAAGCGTAGTTACGATAGAGGTGACCAGTTCTTTATCCTTCATCCTTTCGATGGTCGCTATTTCGATCTGTTCTTCCAGCACCTTTGCCCTGGCGCTGTCAGGTATAGGATTGGCCTCAAAAATAGAACGATACACATCATTGTCCCTTTTTTCCAGCTCGGTCATTTTTTGTTCCAGGTCCTGCACTTTATCCTCCAGGTCGCGGTAATTATCTTTCAACAGCTCATTTTGGATGCCGAGTAATCTTTCATTGGGCGAACCCACAAAGCGAAAAGCAATAAAGGAAATGAACATAGCCGTAACAAAAGCTGCGGCCAGAAAACCAAAGATGCGCAGGATCTTGATACGCAGCGGCGTCTCCAGCTTCTCGTAACGAAGCGTGTTGGTGTTATAGTAATATTTGATCTTTTTCATAAAACCATTGCCGGTAAAGGCTCTGGTGAGAATATTGTGATCCGTTCCTGTGCAGCAGGCCAGCCGGATAAACATTCATAATCATTACCTTTGCCGACTTCTGCAGGGTTGACAAATATAGGTTCTTAAACAGCAAAAATCAACCCATTTACAGGAGCTTATATGATGAATAGCGCAGATATACGCAACAAGTTTCTGGATTTTTTCCATTCCAAAGGGCATGAGATCGTGTCTTCGGCGCCCATCGTGGTCAAAAATGACCCCACCCTGATGTTCACCAATGCGGGGATGAACCAGTTCAAGGATTATTTTCTGGGCAATAAGAAAGCGCCGCACCCAAGAGTAGCCGATACACAAAAATGCCTGCGGGTAAGCGGTAAACATAATGACCTGGAAGAAGTAGGCGTGGATACCTACCATCATACTATGTTCGAGATGCTGGGCAACTGGAGTTTTGGCGACTATTTTAAAAAAGAAGCCATTGCCTGGAGCTGGGAACTGCTGACAGGCGTGTATAAATTAGATAAGAGCCGTCTGTATGTTACCATTTTTGAAGGCGATGCCAAAGAAGGCCTGCCCAAAGATGAAGAAGCTTATAATGAGTGGAAGAAATGGATACCTGAAGACAGGATATTGATGGGAAATAAAAAGGATAATTTCTGGGAGATGGGTGATACCGGTCCCTGCGGCCCCTGTACGGAGATACATTATGATACCCGTCCCGAGGCCAACAATGACGGACATGCCCGGGTGAATAACGATGATACCGGCATGGTGATGGAAATATGGAACAATGTGTTCATCCAGTTCAATAGGCTGAAAGATGGTAGTCTTGAACCATTGCCTGCCAAACATGTGGATACCGGTATGGGACTCGAAAGACTGGTGAGGGTATTGCAGGGGAAGACCTCTAACTATGACACCGATATTTTTACCCATACCATTACTGAGGTTGAGAAGATAACTGCTAAAAAATATGATTTTGGTGACAGCAAACAGGCTGTTGCCTTCCGCGTCATTGCTGATCACTTAAGGGCCATATCATTCACCATCGCTGATGGGCAATTACCTTCTAATACCGGCGCCGGTTATGTCATACGGCGTATTCTTCGCAGAGCAGTTCGTTACTATTATTCGTATTTAGATTATAAGCAACCCTTGCTGAACCAACTGGTGCCTGTACTGGCCGGGCAATTTGAAAATGTTTTTCCGGAATTACAGAAACAGGTAGATTTTGTAACGAAAGTGGTGAAGGAAGAGGAGGATGCGTTTTTAAGGACGTTGGATAAAGGGCTTAAAAGAGTAGATGATTTGATTGCACAGGGAAGTATATCAGCAAAAGAATCCTTTGAACTATACGATACCTATGGCTTCCCGTTTGATCTTACACAGTTAATCGCTGCTGAAAACAATTTGAAAGTAGATGAAGAAGGTTTTAAAGCAGAAATGCAGCAACAAAAAAACCGCTCCCGCGCAGCAACAGCTGTTGATACAGAAGACTGGGTTGTATTAAAAGAGGGTTCTAATAAGTTTGTTGGTTATGATTCATTAGAAACACAGGCCGAAGTACTGAAATACCGCAAAATAAAAGCCAAAGGAAAAGAGGCGTACCAGTTTGTATTGGATACTACGCCTTTCTATGCCGAAAGCGGCGGACAGGCAGGAGATACCGGTGTACTGCTGTTTGGTGATGAAGAAATAAATGTACTGGACACTAAAAAAGACAATGACCTGATCATTCATTTCGCAGAGAAACTGCCCTGGCAGGTGACGGGTACCGTCATAGCGAGAGTGAATGCTGATAAAAGAAAGAATACGGCCCTGCACCACTCGGCTACGCATCTATTACACGCCGCATTAAGAAATGTGCTGGGCAGTCATGTAGCACAGAAAGGTTCATTGGTGAACGAAGAACGGTTGCGTTTTGACTTTTCACATTTTGCAAAGGTCACGGATGAAGAAATTGCACAGATAGAAGCCATCGTGAATGAAAAGATCAGGGAGAATATTCCTGTTGTTATCAAAGAGATGCCAAAGGAAGAGGCTATAAAGCTTGGGGCCATGGCATTATTTGGTGAAAAATATGGTGATGTGGTAAGAGTAGTGATCATGGACCCGGGTTATTCTGTTGAATTATGTGGCGGTACGCATGTAGGAGCCACCGGCGAGTTAGGTATCTTTAAACTGACCAGTGAATCGGCGGTAGCGGCAGGTGTACGTCGTGTGGAGGCGGTTTGTGGCAGGCAGGCAGAAGATTATATTAATGAACAATTAGGTTTGCTGAAAACAGTGCGTGAATCACTCAAAAACCCTAAGGATATTCAGAAGGCAGTAGAAAATCTCTCAGAAGAAAATACTGAGCTGAAAAAAAAGCTGGATCATGCTGAGAACAGGATGCTGGTGGGAGTACGTAATGAATTACTGCAGAAAGATGAGATCATCAACAGCATCAATTTCGTTGGTGATATAATAGAAGTAAATAATGCCGATGCGCTGAAAAAACTTTGTTTCGACCTGAAGAATCATCTGCGGGATCATGTGGCAGTATTATGTGCCAATATCGGGGGTAAACCATTTGTTGCGGTAGGTATTTCCGATACGGTAGTGGCAGCAAAGAACCTGGATGCCGGTAAGATCATCAAAGTGCATGTGGCGCCATTGATAAAGGGTGGTGGAGGCGGACAAAAAACGTTAGCTACAGCAGGCGGGCAGGACCCATCGGATTTAAATAAGGTGATTGAAAAAATAAGGTCGTTGCTTTAAGAGAAATAAAAGCCTTTGGGAGGTTTGTGTTCTTTATTCTTTTCTTTTTTCCTCGGCCAGGGACGCTGCCTCGTTTCAAGATACACCCACATGCAGACAGCTATTGCTATAATGCAAATAACTATAGCAGCTATAGCTAAGAAATTGACCATAAGCAGGTGGGTAGTGGTGGTTGCTTGTCCACTTCAAAAATGCGCAATTATTTGCTATTACCAATGCCCGGAGGCTTAGGAAAACTACTACAGCGACCTATTATTTTCGGTTATGAATGTAATAATTGAGACAGACCGCTTGTTGCTGCGGACATTTACTATAGATGATGCTCCATTGATATATGACCTGAACCTTGACCCCGAAGTCACCCGGTACACTCATGACCCTATTAAAAGCATTGAGCATGCCAAAGAGATATTGGAAAAAGTCATCCTGCCTCAGTATGTTCTATATAATCATGGCCGCTGGGCTGTACATATAAGACGTGATCTTGAATTTATTGGCTGGTGTGGTTTAAAGTTCCGTGCAGAACATAATGAGACCGATCTCGGTTACCGTTTCAAAAAATCAGCATGGGGTAAAGGGTATGCAACAGAAGCGGCATTTGCCTGTATCCGTTATGGGTTCAAAAAACTTGAATTAAAGCGTATAGTGGGAAGAGCGGAGCCGGCAAATGCAGGTTCATGCCGGGTGCTGGAAAAATGCGGCATGAATTATATTGGCGACCAGGTAATAGAAGTCCACCCAGCCAGGACCTATGAACTGTTCAATCCGCTTATCCCCTGAAAGAGCCTCCCGGATAATTCAGGCATTTAACATTTCCGAAACATTTCGTATTCCCGGAAATGTCGTTATATTTGAACTACGAAAACAAACGTAGATACTTTTTAAATTAACACTGTATGAAACAAATAATCAGAAAACCCTTGCTCATGATCCTTGGAGCAGCGTTGGTAGCCCCTGTTACTTTGCTGGCACAACCGGGAGATAAAGACAAACCGAAGGATAAGGAAAAAAAGGATTCGGAGCAGATCATCATTACCCGCAAAGGTGGCGACAATGAAAAGATAGTCGTAGAAGTAAATGGTGATAAAGTGACGGTGAACGGAAAACCGATCGAAGAATACAAAGGCGATGATGTTTCTGTAAGGCGCCACAAGATCAAAGATGCTTTTGCATTGGCTGAGACATTTGGTTCCGGCAACTGGTCTGCTAACGGCGGTAATTTTAAAATAGCCGGCGTGGACACCAACAGGGCCATGCTGGGAGTAACGACAGAAAAAGCAGACAAAGGAGTGGAGATACAGGATATTACTAAAGAAAGCGGTGCTGCCAAAGCCGGGTTAAAGGAAGGCGATATTATCACTAAGATCGGTGACAAGAAGATAGAAACGCCTGATGATCTTTCCAAAACGATCAAATCACATAAGCCCGGCGATAAGGTTGACATCACTTATCTGCGGGAGGATAAAGAAAAGAAAACGACTGCTGAGCTGGGCAGGTTCAAAGGCGCAACCGTTTTTTCAACTGGTCCGGGAGGGCAGTACAATTTTAATTTCGATGATATGGATTTTGATAAGATCATGCCGAAGATCCAGGCAATTCCCAGGGTATATACCCCGCGTGCCGGTCAGAACTGGAACTGGTCTGGCGGAGGCCCGAAACTGGGTTTATCTGTTCAGGATACAGATGACGGCAAAGGTGTAAAGGTGATCGAAGTGGATGATGAAAGCAATGCAGCCAAAGCGGGTATCAAAGAAGATGATGTGATCACTGAAGTGGACGGAAAAGCCACCAACAGCGTGGACGAAATATCAAAGATCATTAAAGAGAATAAAGACAAAACCTCTGTTATGGTCAAATTACAGCGTGGCGGAAAGACACAGAACATTGAAGTAAAGATGCCCCGCAAGATCAAATCCGCAGATCTTTAATACATATATCTCGTGTGCATGTAGTGCCCCACAGCCCGCCGGTTTGTGGGGTTTTTCTTTATTCAAAAGCCTCCCCTGCTTTTAACGATGTTCTGTGTATTTTTGCCAGCCAGTTATGAGTGAATTGAATTCTTACGAAATAGTTGTAGGGCTTGAAGTACATGCGCAATTGCTGACAAAAAGTAAATTGTTCTGTGGCGATAGTATTGCGTTCGGTGCGGAGCCTAATACCCATGTCAGCCCGATCACACTGGCGCACCCGGGCACGTTACCTAAAATGAACAAAAGCGCCATAGAGTTTGCCGTGAAAATGGGTCTCGCCTGCCACTGTGATATAGAGCGGAACAATTACTTTGCCCGCAAGAATTATTTCTATCCTGATCTCCCCAAAGGTTACCAGGTATCGCAGCATACTACGCCTATTTGCAAAGGAGGCTATATAAAAATCAAGACTGCAGCCGGTGAAAAGGAAATACGCCTGAACCGCATTCATATGGAAGAAGATGCCGGCAAAAGTATTCATGATGCCGACCCGGAAAACACCTGTGTGGATTATAACCGGGCGGGTACTCCGCTGATCGAGATCGTAACAGAGCCTGATATCCGGAGTGCCGATGAGGCCTTTGCTTATTTAAGCGAAATAAGAAAGCTGGTACGCTACTTAGAAATATGCGATGGTAATATGGAAGAAGGCAGCCTTCGCTGCGATGCCAATATTTCTGTCCGCAAAAAAGGAGAGACCAGACTGGGTACCAAAGTAGAGGTCAAGAACCTTAACTCCATCCGCAATGTAAAGCGGGCCATAGAGTTTGAGTCAAAACGCCTCATTGATCTGCTGGAAAAAGGGGAAACGGTCATACAGCAGACAAGGAGTTTTGATGCTGACAACGGTACCACCTTTGCTATCCGCGATAAAGAAGACGCTGATGATTACCGTTACTTCGCCGATCCTGATCTTACACCTTTTCAGCTGGAAGATGCTTTTATTGAGAAGATCCGTTCATCCATTCCTGCATTACCTGAAGAAAGAGTAAAGAAATTTACCGGACAATACAGGCTGCCGGAATATGATGCCAGGGTACTGTCAGAAGAAAAAGCGATGGCCGATTATTTTGAAAATATCGTACTGCATACGGCAAATTATAAAGGAGCTTCTAACTGGCTGCTGGGGCCGGTGAAATCATGGATGAATGAGCATAATAAAGAGATCGCAGACTTTCCTTTGGCCCCTGAAAAGATAGCGGCATTGATACTGTTGACCGATAGTGGTAAGGTGAGTTTCTCCGTGGCTTCCACAAAGATATTTTCGCAGTTACTGAAAGACCCTTCACCGGATCCTGCACAAATTGCATCGGAGCAAAACCTTATTCAGCAATCAGATTCTTCTTTCCTTGAGCCTGTCATTGATAAAGTGCTGGAGAAATATCCTGATAAGGTAAAAGAATATAAAAAAGGAAAGAAAGGGGTTTTGTCTTTGTTTATAGGAGAGGTCATGAAGCAATCGAAAGGGCAGGCCGATCCTAAGATGACCAATGAACTGCTGCTGAAAAAACTGAGTTCATAAAATACAAAATATACTATGCGGAAATGGATGTATGTGCTGGTAGCTGCCTCCGTAGCTTCCTGTACGGGTAAAGATGCTGAAAAACCATTTGAGGTCAGTGGTGTTGTCAGCAACAGTACGGCAAGAATGGTTTACCTGGAAGAAGTAGCTGCCGGCAGCACACAGGGAACCATCGTGGATTCTTCCGTACTTGCCAAAGACGGAAAGTATAAGCTGAAAACAAGACTTCTTGAATCGCAGGTATATAACCTGCGCCTTGACAGGAACAGGTTTCCCGTTGCTGCCATTATTAACGATGTACCAAAGATCACGCTGAACGTAGAACTGAATACAGATGATAACCAGTTCGCCAAAAGTTATGATGTAAAAGGTTCTCCCGCCAGCCAGGCCATGAAAGACTTCATGTATGCTTTCAATGATGACCTGCAGAAGATATACTGGCTGGTGCGTGAACATGACAGCCTGCAAAACCTGGGTGTACCGGACAGTATGCTGGCGCCAGTGGCTGCCAAACAAAAAGCGATAGCTGATAAGGTAAAAGCGTATTCATTGTCGTCATTGGAAAAGGTAAACGATCCTGCCCTGCTCCTTTTTGAATTAGGCTATTACCAGTCAACTGCCAACAATTCCCGTTTCGGACTTGAAGGAATAGATATTGAACTGGTAAGCGAGATCGTCAATAAAGCAGCTGCAAAATTCCCGTCACACACCGGAGTAAAAGCAATAAAAGGAAGTATTGACGGGCAACTGGCGGAAATGCTGAAACCCAAAGAAACAAAATGGGTGGGCAAACCGGCGCCTGATTTTTCATTGCCGGATGTAAATGGCAAACCTGTATCGCTGTATTCTTTCAAAGGCAAATATGTACTGGTGGATTTCTGGGCGAGCTGGTGCGGCCCTTGCCGGCAGGAAAACCCCAATGTGGTAAATGCTTACAACCAGTTTAAGCATAAAAATTTTACTGTGCTCGGTGTTTCACTGGACCGGCCGGGACAAAAAAGCAAATGGCTGGAAGCGATCAAACAGGATAAACTTACCTGGACACATGTAAGCGACCTGCAGTTCTGGAACAGCAGCGTGGTGCCTTTATACCAGATCGGCGGGATACCTTACAATGTGCTGGTAGGACCTGATGGTTCGGTAGTGGCAGAAGACCTGCGTGGAAAGAACCTGATCAAAAAGCTGGAAGAGCTGCTGAAATAGCCACTCAATCAATATCTGCAGCGACACGCTGTTTACACAATGCCCTACCTGTCAAAGGGTCAGGCGGCAGGCATGCTTCGACAAGCTCAGCACTCTGCTTTGGCATAGCCAATGATCATCTGTAAGCTGTATGGAAAGGGAACCGGACACTTAGTTTGAACGCTTTTACTATGCTTCTGGCATACAGTATCCATACAGAAGGCCCCCTCCATCTCCCCCAAAGGGGGAGGGTATCTAGTCCTAAGGTGGCGGGTATCTGGTGGCGGGTCGTGGAAACACGATTGACATTACGGTGGTTTTTTGGTTTATTGTGTATATGGCGAAGCAGACCGGGATCATCAAAGTGGAAGGAACAATACACGGTGTTTGTTTTTACCGTCTTAACGGGAAATACTATGCCCGCAAGAAAAGCAGCCTGAGCCGGGAACGGGTAAAGAAAAGCAAGGCCTTTGCAGCAACAAGAGGATATGCGCAATTATTTGCAATGGCTTCTGTTATTGGCTCTGCCATCTACCAGATAATACCGGCGGCGAAAAAGGAGCGAAAGGTTTACCAGCGGATAACCGGTATGGCTATGCGACTGCTGAAAGACGGCAGCAGCAAAGAACAAACTCTTCACCTTCTGAAATCAAAGCTCGCTG
>JAEUVK010000091.1 GCA_016787135.1 Chitinophagaceae bacterium
CTTTTTCTCTGCGCATTTACAGACCGGTCACTCTACGAAGCGAATATTGCAAAAGTTAAGCTGGCATTTTTAGATCTTCTTTATGGCCTGCAGTGTGAATTTGAAGTCGGTTGTATCCCGGGCGACCCCCAACGGCCACAAGGCCGGCACTTGCCCGACTTCGATGAAATGAATTGCCAGTATAAAACAGAACTGTCAATTCCATATGCACAAAAACTTTTCAGCATTAAAGTCGAGTGCAATAAAATGACGACGCAGTTTGATTTGAAATATGTGAAGGGTTCACTTGAAGAAAACCTGGCCAATGGAAAGTACCATGGTACAGTGCAAATCGAACAAAAAATAGGAAGTGATAATATTGAACTTGGCCCAATTAAACTTGGTGGATCCAAATTGTCTGCCGGTGCAGGTGTCGAATTTACCGAAGGCGGAATACAAGATGTCTTTGTTACCGGCACTGCAATCACAAAGGCAGGGCCCGTAACCGTAGCAGGCGCCGAAGCCCGGGTTAGTGTTATAACCGGAAGCACTTCGATCACTGGTAAGGGAGCATTGAACGGAATCAGCATCAAATAAGAATTTTTATCTAAATCCTTAAATATTTTGAAACAACAATTTATTATGTCACTGGCCGTGCTTCTTGGATTACAAGCATCGCCCCAGAATAAAATTCCTACAGAAACTCCCTGCACCGATGTTATGGCGCAAACTGCAAAAGGCAGATGGATAAAATCTAACGACCTCGGTACGCATAATTCTAAAGAAACAAATAGCCTACAGGATAAAATTCATGAACTGATTCTAAAAATTTATCCCGAACCAAAAGGTGTGGACGCTGTATGGCACCGCTCTGCAGGGATTAGTTATTTTGGATCAAAACGTAAATACTATAAAACCAATGATGACAGGCTCACATTCGATTATTTCAATACTCCGCATTTTTTACAATACACGTATACGGCAGGTTTCTTTCGCTACAGGTGTGATGCGTATGAGAAAAATATTTTGCATCCGGGTTATCCCGGAGAAACAGGCACCTGGCTTAACATCATTGCAAATGGAAACATTGGATATCCCCTTACAGATGATAACTGGACAATAAATGGATTGCCGGTTATGACAATGAAACCGGCGCAATACAAAGAAGATGGTTATGAATTTTATTATCCTGAACCTGACCGGAATGTCCGCGGCGCTCTTGTTTACCGGAAAGGAGGAGTTTTACCGTATATAACTGTAACAAGAAAACAATACCTCGATTACTGTACTATTTTCCACTCCAAAACTGCTGATGTAACTATCAGGGGCTTTGAACAAATGCCGGTCCGATCAGCAGAAGAACAGGAAAAAGAAAAAAACACAAAAATTGCCAGGCTGCAAAAACAATTTGCCAATGATGCAAAAAAACTACAGGCAAATATTGACTACTATCTCTCGGGTTATAAAACTGATCAACAGATAAGAGATGAAAAAATAAGAGAAGCAAAAAAGATAAAGGAAGATATTGTAAAAAAATTCACAGATGAAATGGAAAAATCCAAAAATGAAGGATTGCTGAACTCTCCTGCTATGGTAAGAGTAATGTATTATGCAGAACCTGTATTTGAAACCGACCCCGTATTGGGAATGCAGGTAATAACTGAAAATCCTGATTACATACGAAAAGATCTGCCCAAGCATGTTCCCCAGCTTTTCGAAATTAACCTGGTATGGAATGAATGGAAAGCGCAGGCAAATTTTGCAAAAATCTTTCAGGAGAAATTCCCTACCGATAAGCTGCAGGCAATAATCGATAAATAAATTTCAAAATGGCAAACTACAAAAAGACCAGAATAATATTCATTCTCCCTTTCTTTATTCTTGGAAATACTAAGAATGTCAGTACTGATCATGTGTCTAAATGGAGCGGGACAGTAAGCTTCTTCGAGAAAAGAATAGGATCAGAAGGATTCATAAGTGAGTGGCACATGGATGCTACAATTACTAACGACACCGGAAGTGTAACTCATTCATCCAAATACAGCGATGCTCATGGCTATGGGCAATGCAGAAATAATGGTAAAACGGAACTCGAAGTGGGTATTGATGACGAAAAACATTCATACTCGATTTCTGTGAATGTACCTGGTTGCAATGGTACTCAAACCAGGAATGGGGTAGAATCACCTTACCCCGTAACAGATGAAACAGCGATTACAATTAACGACCAGCCGTTGAGAACATCGAATACTTTATCAGGACGAACATCCAAAACTGATTTGTTGAATGGCCTCGAAATAATTACGATCTATACATGGCATCTTACCAGGCGATAAAATATTTTATCAGGCAGGGTCTCCCCCCTTTTGCGAATTGATCACAACCAAAAAAATACGAAAGAATTATAGTTTACCTAATGGTTTCCTATTCGTTTTTTTTTGATTTCGACCTATAATTTTGAAGCGGCTTCTGCCGCTAGTCCTGTATTTGTTTCTCTCTTTCAACGTTTTTGACAAAAGCTTACGTAAAAGAGCCAAAACATGGCAAGCACCTGCTTGATCGGCACACAGGTGGCTATATGGGCATCTGCTTACCAAAAGCATAACGGTATTGTAGCTGTAATTGACAGGGGCGTAGACACTATCCAGGAAAACCTATTACCGTGGAAGTAAAGCCTCCGGGTGAATCGGAAAGGAAAGGAAAGTTTTCTGAACTTTCCGGCAATGGTTGTATCGTCAATGCGTATGAAGCCGTGAAACTAGCCTCGGTCATGGAGAAAGCAAAGAAATGATACCAAATGCCTGGCCTTGTATTCTTTGAACCTTTTCTGAAAGTTTTAACGCCACGCAGAATAATCACGGTTTGTGGGTTTCCGTTTGTTAAGCATCTCAGTTTTGCTTAACCATTTTTTATGTTCCACCCAAAGATCCTGCTGCTTCTGTTCGCTCTTATCTTATCCCTTGCATGGTTGTCCTCTTCCGGTATTTGGAAAAAAGCAAATACCAACCTGGCCCGAAGTACACTGAAAAAACATGATCCTGCTGTAAATACAATAAAAAAGCTCAGGTCAAAAGCGGATGATGCGGCTAACTTTATTAAACAGAAAAACTTCAATGAAAATATTTGTTTCCTAGTTGACATGAGCCTTCCTTCAGGTCAGAACAGGTTTTTCGTATATGATCTGAAGAAAGACACTTTGCAAAACTCCGGGCTCGTTACCCATGGCCGCTGCAATAAGAACTGGCTGGAGGGAAGAAAATATGGCAATACTGTCGGCTGTGGATGCACTTCATTGGGCAAATACAAGATCGGGTATTCGTATAACGGCAAGTTCGGTTTGGCATTCAAACTATACGGATTAGATAAAACCAATGATAAAGCTTTTTCCCGTTTTGTAGTACTTCATTCACATGATTGTGTTCCAGAGACAGAGGTAGCTGATGATATCTGTCAAAGTGATGGTTGTCCGACGGTTGCCCCGGGATTCCTTCAGCAACTGAAGCCGGTCATCAGCAGGTCAGACAGACCTTTACTGCTATGGATATTTGAATAAAGATTTCACTGAAAACAAAAATGCCATTCCGATTCAGTAACGGGATGGCATTCTCTATTAGTAAGTGTGACATCAGGCCAAAACAGCATCCATTGTAATGTCCGTATTCAGCAGTTTGCTGATCGGGCAATTGGCCTTTGCGTCAGCGGCACATTCTGCAAATTTGGCGGCATCTATTCCCGGCACAGAAGCTTTTACTTCAAGATGGCTTGATGTAATAGCGCCATTGTCCAGTGTAATAGTGCATTTGGTATCAATACTAGCAGGTGTAAAGCCGGCAGCGCCTAACACAAAACTTAATTTCATGGAAAAACAGCCTGCATGAGCAGCCGCTACCAGCTCTTCAGGATTGGTAAAAGTACCATCTTCGAAACGGCTGCGGAAATCATACGATGTGTTATCTAATACCTTGGATTTGGACGTGAGTGTCCCACTTCCTTCTTTTCCTGAACCTTTCCAGTTAGCAGATGAATAACTTTTCATAATAAGAATACTTTAATGTTTATTGAGGTTGATTTTCTTCTTCCAGTTCAGCCAGGCGATTCTCCGGCTCATTGTACTCAATGATAAAATTGTTCTTCCCTTCCCCGATCAGTATTTTCAGGAATTTCTGCTGAACCAGTTCAAGCAGGGACAAGAAAAGAAAGATAGCATGAACCCTGTTATCTGCTTTATCAAATATCTTCTCAAATGAAACGGTCTTTTCAGCTTGCGCCAGTGAAAGCATATCCTGGCGGCTATTCTCCATGGTATAATTATACTGAACAACAGTATGGACTGGCTTATTGACCCTGTCAGAATATTTTTGCATTGCCCTTTCAAAGGCACGCATGAGTTTGAAGAGAGTGATGTTCTGTATCTCCGTTCCCTCACCCGCTTCTTCACCTATCCATGAAAGTTCTTTCTGGATATTACCACGCTTAACCGCCAGCATCCGCAGTGCTTCCATCTCGGCCATCTGCGCAGAGGCTTCTTTGAAACGCTTATATTCGAGTATCTTATTGATCAGTTCCTGTCTTGGGTCTATCTCATTACCCTGCGCATCAAGATCTTTTCTTGGCAGCAGCATTTTTGCTTTGATACGCATCAGGGTAGATATGAAAAGAATGAACTCACTGGAAAGCTCGATATTCAGTGACTCCTGCTGATGGATGTAGTCCAGGAAATCATTGGTGATCTTAGTAATGGGGATGTTATAGATGTCCAGTTCGTCCCTTTCGATGAAGAATAACAGAAGATCAAAAGGCCCTTCAAACTGCGGTAACTTTATCTGGTACGATGTATTGGTCACTGTCCTTTATTTTATAAAAAGAAAATCCTGTATAAGTTAATTTTTCTTATACAGGACTCCAAAAATAAGGGAAAAATGCCTGCCGTGGCAGGCATTAATTATCCCCAATGTATTCATACGTTTTATGAAAATCTGATCCTTATCTTTTCTTCAACTCATCCCTGATCTCACGAAGAAGAGTAATATCCTCGGGCGGGGCGGCAGGTGCAGCCGCTTCCTCTTTCTTTTTTGTTTTGTTGATTGCTTTCACAACTATAAAAAGGAAGAAAGCGATCGCAATGAATTTCACAATAGCGGTAATGGCCATGCCATATCGTAATTGCGCACTACCCACTGTGATAGCCAATGAATCGAAGTCTATTCCGCCGGTGATCATTCCGACGATCGGCATTATAACATGATCGACTATAGCACTTACAATAGCCCCGAATGCGCCGCCGATCACAACACCGATAGCGAGGTCAATAACATTGCCTTTCATGGCAAAATCCTTGAATTCTTTAAGCATTCCCATAATGTTGGTTTTAAGAGTGAGGTAAAAGTTGGTCTGAAAACAAGGAAAAGATAAGGGAAAGGCCACAAATAAAAAAAGACATTGCTCATCATTTCTTCAGGCCGGGATACTGCATGTTTAACCCTTTCAAGAGTTTATACAATTTATCTGCAACAATATATTCTTTATACCAGTTCTGGTCTGCAGGAACTACCGTCCATGGCACATCATTACAGTTATTAAAACAATCTTCATACATCTGCATATACACATCCCAGAGTTTCGCTTCTTCAAAATCCTTTTCATTATACTTCCACATCTTGCCAGGGTCTTTCATTCTTTCTGCCAGACGTTCCTGTTGTTCCGCGGGAGAAATATGCAGGTAGAATTTTAAAATATGGGTACTGTTATGTTCCTGCAACAGCTTTTCAAAATCATTGATGGCCTTCATTCGTTTTACAGCCGTCTTATCATCACACCATTTATGCACCCTTGTTACCAGTATATCTTCATAGTGGGACCTGTTGAAGATCTGTATCATTCCCCTTGCGGGAGCATAGTGATGTATTCTCCACAAAAAATCATGTGATAATTCTTCGGGAGTCGGCGCTTTGTATGATCGCACTGCTACTCCTTGCGGATTCATATTCCCAAGAACATCCCGTATCAATCCATCTTTACCGCTGGCATCCATGCCCTGTATCACTACAAGAACAGAATGTTTGCCTTCCGCAAATAAAAGGTTTTGCAGTTCATCCAGTTCTTCTACCATCTTTCCTGTCTTCTCCTTAATTTCTTTTTTATCCAGTTCTTTCGGCGCCCTTGTGTCTATATCTTTCAGGCTGATCTTACCCATATAAAGAATATTTTACCAAATATAAAAAATGTAGCTCTGTAACCGGTTTTCCTGAACTTTGCCCTCATTTTTATGAACAACAAGCTTATCAGCTGGATCATTTTCATTTTGCTTTGTTTTATCTGGGGCAGTTCTTTTATACTGATGAAAGAAAGCCTGAAAGGTCTTACTGCCACACAAGTCGCTTCTTTACGCATCTTTTCAGCAGCTGTTGTCTTTTTACCCTTTGCCTTTTTTCATATTTCCAGGATCCCGAAAAAGAAAATGGGGCTTGTTGTACTGGCTGGCTTGTTCGGCAATTTATTACCCGCCTTT
This sequence comes from Chitinophagaceae bacterium, assembly GCA_016787135.1. Lineage (GTDB taxonomy): Bacteria > Bacteroidota > Bacteroidia > Chitinophagales > Chitinophagaceae > VBAT01. The sequence continues at coordinate 6,488 of JAEUVK010000091.1, forward strand.
TGCTTTGCCATAGCTATTCTTAAGCTGGACAGTTCATTAGCCGGTATTCTTAATTCCCTGACCCCAATATGTGTTGCCACCATTGCCATTGTTTTCTTCCGTGACAAAATAAAAGCCCGGAAGATCGCCGGCGTGATCATAGGTTTTTCTGGTCTTTGCGTTCTTACTTTCACTCAAAAAAATATCAGTCTTGACAACCTCGGCTATTCGTTACTGATAATTGCCGGAACTATATTTTATGGTATCAATGTTAATCTTGTCGGTCATTACCTGAAAGGGATCAACCCGGTATATTTAGCCACAGTATCGCTCAGTTTTATGAGTTTGCCTGCCTTTTGCATTCTATGGCAACAAGGTTTCTTTCAATTGGATTTTTCGGATGCCGTGACCCAGTGGTCTGTTATCAACTCGGTCTTACTGGGCATCACTGCCAGTTCGTTTGCCACTATCATTTTTTATATGCTGGTGCAAAGGGCGGGGGGGCTTTTTGCTTCATTGGTTACGTATGGTATCCCGTTTGTGGCCTTATTCTGGGGATTTTTGGATGGAGAAAGCATTACTGTTACTGAAATAACCGGGCTTATCATTATCCTTTTCGGTGTATTTCTTGCCAACTGGCCTGGTAAAAAAGAAAGCGGCACTAAAGCGCCGCCTGCTGAATACAATGCCAAAAAGCAATAAAATTATTAGACAGACATAATTTCTTTCTCTTTTGCGCTAAGGTGCTTTTCCACAACGGTAATGAATTTATCAGTTACCTGCTGTACATCAGCCTCGGCATCCTTGGCGGCATCTTCGCTAAGACCGTTCTTCTGCAATCGCTTGATATGTTCAATTGCATCACGGCGGATATTACGAATGGCTACTTTTGAATGTTCCCCTTCTCCCTGGCATCTTTTTACCAGCTCTTTTCTTCTTTCTTCCGTAAGCGGAGGCAGGAACAGCCTGATCAATGCGCCGTCATTCTGGGGGTTAATACCGATATTGGCCGCAATGATAGCTCTCTCAATAGGCTGGAGCATATTTTTTTCCCAGGGTTGAATGCTGAGTGTCCGGGCATCCATTACGTTAATATTGGCCACCTGGTTTATCGGCATCGGCGAGCCATAATAATCCACTACTATTCCATCCAGCATTTGCGGATTGGCTTTACCGGCTCTGATCTTTGTCAATTCAGTTTCGAGGTGGCTGATCGCCTTTTTCATGTGATCTTCTGCAGTAGCAATGATCGAGGAAATATCTTCTGCCATAAGTAATCTCTTTTTCGTTGCAGTATTAAAACGGGTAGCAAAGCTAATAAAACAGGATGTTATAAAAAAAGCAGAAAGAATACCGGGTTCTTTCTGCTTATACTTATCTTAAATCGCTCTATTTTTTATCGGCAGTAGCGGCTTCGGCTTCCTGCGTAAGCGTAACCACTTTAGAAGTCGTTTTCAGCTCCATGGCACCATCCATTCTTTTGGCAACAACCATCGTACGAAGAGGCTTGCGGTAATAGTACAGGAACCCAAGACCTGCAAAGGAAACAGCCAGCATGATAAGCAGCAGCAATGTAGAACCTGCAGACCTTCCCATGTAGGCCAGTACGACAAATGAAATATTGATCAGTACACAGGTAAATGTAACAGCAGCATGTCCCATTCCCCTTGCCAGCAACAAATGATGAACATGATTTCTGTCAGGGGTAAAAGGCGAACGCCCATTGAATATCCTGATAGCAAATACACGCAATGTATCCAGCAACGGAACGATCAGAATAGAAAAGCCAACGGCTACAGACGAATCAATAGGCACTGCGATGGAAGGATCACTGGCAACGTTGATGAACTTGATCACGAGGATTGAGTTCACCAACCCTATCATCAGCGAACCGGAATCACCCATGAATATTTTGGCGGGATGATGATTAAAAATAAGGAACGCCACCAGGCTTCCCGCCAACGCAAAGGCCAGCAGAGAATACGCCAGATAATCAGTGGCAAAGAAATAAGTGCCGAATATCAGCATGGTAAGTGTACCGAGACTTGCTGCCAGGCCATCAACTCCGTCTATCAGGTTGAAAGAATTGATAATTACGATGATCGTCAGGTATGATAATGCCAATGCAAATGCTTCAGGTAATTCTTCAAAACCAAATAATCCATGCATACTATCCAATCTGATACCTCCAAGATGAATAAGTATAGAAGCAGCTACCACCTGCCCCACAAATTTTTTACTTGGTGATAATACTACGAGGTCATCTTTTAATCCCAGGAAAAAGATAACAAGAGCTGATGCAAAAAAATACTGGAATTCCGGATTCAGGTAACCCTGAATAGATAAAAGAGAAGCCAGCAAAAACCCCCCGAAAATACCAACACCTCCCAGTGAAGCTACAGGATGAGTGTGGACTTTCCTTTCATCGGGTACATCATATAATTTTTTCTGATCAGCTATTTGCAATACAACAGGAATGGCCAGAAAAGAAATTATAAAGGATACTGAAGCGGTCAATAAAACATCAAGCATCGGACAGGGTTTTCAGGTTTTCGTTGCAAAAATAGGCTTTCGGTCATTAGTTTAGGCATGCCACAGGTTTTTTTTAATACAGAACACATTAATTTTTAATGAATCGTAAGGATATTCTCTCAGAAATTTATTGACAGATTGATCTGTTCAGGTGAATATGATTGCAAAAAAGATCGCACATTTGCACTCGGCTGGCCATTTGAGTCACCCGGATTTGAAAAGTTTAAACACCCAATAAATAATCATGGCAGAATTGAAGGCAATTGCAACACAGGTTCGCAGGGATATTGTAAGAATGGTACATGGATGCGCCAGCGGCCACCCGGGAGGCTCTTTAGGCTGCGCTGACTATCTTACCGCTCTGTATTTCAAGATAATGAAGCATGATCCATCGTTTAATATGAATGCCACCAATGAAGATGTTTTCTTTCTTTCTAATGGACATATTTCTCCTTTATTCTACTCCATTTTGGCCCGTGCCGGCTATTTTGATAAAAAAGAACTGGCTACTTTCAGAAAAATAAATTCAAGATTACAAGGACACCCGGCCACACATGAACATTTACCTGGTGTACGCATCGCTTCAGGCTCTCTGGGCCAGGGAATGAGTGTTGCTATCGGCGCTGCCCTGACGAAGAAACTAAATGGTGAAAAGACCACAGTTTATTCATTGCATGGTGATGGTGAACTGGATGAAGGTCAGGTATGGGAAGCTGCCATGTTTGCAGCTCATCATAAAATAGATAATCTTATTTCCACCATCGACTGGAATGGTCAGCAGATCGACGGGCCTACTGATAAAGTAATGAGCCTTGGTAATATCCGCCAGAAATTTGATGCCTTCGGCTGGACCACTCTTGAAATCAAGAACGGTAATGATATGGATGAAGTAGTAGCAGGCCTCGAAAAAGCAAAATCACTGACCGGTCAGGGAAAACCCATTGCCATCATGATGCATACGATCATGGGTAGCGGGGTTGATTTTATGGAAAATGACCACAACTGGCATGGAGTGGCGCCTAATGATGAACAGCTGGCCAAAGCATTGGCTCAATTGCCCGAAACTCTTGGAGATTATTGATATTGACCGGGAGCTTTTTATTACTCACTTCGCAGAGAAAAATCCTGATTCACTGCTTTTCTTGATGGCAGCCATGAGGCAATTAAGGCAATGATAAAAACAGTAGCCCCGACCAGAAGAAAATCAGTCAGTCTGAGTTGTACAGGGAAATAATCGATCAGAAATGACCCCCCAGTAAGCGGAATAAGGTGGTATTTGATCTGCAGTAGTGCCAATGCCAGCGCCAGCAGCATTCCGATTCCCCCGCCGATCAATGCCAGCAATAACCCTTCCGACAGAAATATTTTCTGAATAAAATTCCGGTTGCCCCCCAGTGCATGAAGCACACTGATATCTTTTTGCTTTTCCAATACCAGCATTGTCAGTGCGCCGATCATGTTAAAAGCCGCCACTACCAGGATAAGTGAAAGAACACCATAAATGATCCAGCGCTCCATATTCATGACTGAATACAGAGCCTGGTTCTGCTGGTACCTGTTCTGTATTTTATATCCATCACCAAATATCTTCCCCACTTGTTCTTTTATATCATCAGATGCTGAAGCGTCATTCAGTTTGATCTCGAGAGCACTGTATTCCGTTGCGCCCAGTCTCAATACCCTTTTGACAAAATCAATATTGGTGATACCATATTTATTATCAAAATCCTGCTGGATAACAAAAGTGGAAGAAGCCCCGATCGTATTGTTGCTGATGTTCTCCATCGGGTCAAATTGCTCAACAGGTCCTTTTCTCGGCATATAAATATTCAATGAAGAAAGGTCCCTGTCTGCCTGGATACCCAGCGCATTCTCTACACCGGCTCCAAGTATCAGTTGCGGGGAATCTGCAGTACCCAGCTCATATTGACCCCTCACAATATGATCTGCCACACCACTGACATAACGGTAATTATCATCCACCCCTTTCAGGTAAACCACTGACTGGTATTCTCCGTTCTGGACAAATGCTTTTTCTTCGGCAACCAGCGAATAGTTATTTACCCCGCTGATCCCTTTCAGTTTTTGTAATTGTTCGGGTGTAATAGTAATAATCTTGCCGGAAGCAGGAGAAACTTTCAGGTCAGAATAAAAAGTTGAATATAACGATTTGACAAGGCTTTCAAATCCATTAAATACACTTAATACCAGTATCAATGCAGCTGTGCCGATTATGATCGCAGCAATACTTATCCTTGCAATGATATTAATAGCATTGGTAGATTTTTTTGCTTTAAAATATCGCCAGGCAAAAAGGAGATGCAAGGTTATTGGTTGATTAATTGATCAGGAATAAATTTACCCCGGTTTATTCTTTTTATCTTCTTCTATCTTTTTGAATATCTCTTCCATTTTAAATACATGATCCAGTGTATCATCCTGGTAGAATTTCAAAACAGGAATACTTCGCAACTGGTGTCTTACTTTGGCAGCCAGCTCTTTCTTAATTTCATGATGGCGCTCATCTATTTTCTTCAATGCCGCCTTTATATCCTTAACCTGGAAAAAACTCAGATAAAATCTTGCTTCCAGCAGGTCAGGTGTCACTTTTACTGATGAAATAGAAACCATACCGCCATCTATCATATTCAGTCCAAGCCGTTGAAAAATACTATTTATCTCTTCGTTGAGCAGTCCGGCTATCTGCTTCTGCCGCTTTCCTTCTTCCATGTCTTAACAATTAGGTTCGCTGCAAAATTAGTTACTTTGCGCCGTTTACGTCACTTAACAAGCTTCATGAAGAAATATTCCCGGATTTTTAACTACCTGAAGGACTATAAAGGCAAGATCGCACTTTACTTTCTTTGCATCATACTTTCCATCATATTTTCGATCGTCTCTTTTGGAATGCTCTCCCCGTTTTTTAAGTTGATTTTTAAACAAGAGACACTGGAGCAGGGCAATAAGACCACCAAAAACCTTACTGACATTGTTTTCAGCCAGATAAAGGATATGCAGCCCCTGGCCGCTCTTGCACTGATATGCGTTATCATAATTGCGGCCATATTATTAAAGAATATCTTTCTTTATTTTTCCTTCTATATACTTAACCCGCTCAAGAATAAAATTGTCAACCGGCTTCGGTCTGAATTATATTATAAAATACTACGGTTACCTATCGGGTACTTTACCGAGAAAAGAAAAGGAGATCTGATCAGCCGGACCACTAACGATGTGTATGAAGTGGAAGGATCGCTGGTAGGCGCCCTGGAAGGATGGGTCAGGGACCCTTTAACCATATTGATCAATTTTGCTGCTCTTTTTTACATAAGTCCGGAACTAACCGGTGCTATACTTATTTCTATTCCTGCTATAGGTTTTATACTGGGCAGGATATCGAGATCATTAAAAAAGCAATCTAACGAAGCTGCTATAAAAAATGGTGAGTCATTATCTGTACTGGACGAAACATTGAATGGGCTGAGAGTGATCAAAGCTTTTAATATCGAAGCGTTGCTAAAAGGTCGTTTTAATAAGATAAATGATGAATTACTGGAGGCTAAAAATAAGATCAGCCGGAGACGGGATATGGCCTCACCTGTATCAGAGGTGCTGGGTGTCATCGTTTTTGTTGGCATTCTCTGGTTTGGCGGACAACTGGTACTTGGAAAAAGGATACCGCTTGATGCTTCTGATTTTCTTACTTACCTCGCCCTGTTTTATAATATTATCAACCCTGTAAAAACGCTTTCCACTTCTTTCAGCAATATGCAAAAAGGATCAGCGGCCATCCTTCGTATCGAAGAAATATTGAAAACACCTGTTACGGTAGATGATAACCCGTCCGGGAAAAAACTAAGCGTATTCAATGAATCAATCGAATTCCGTAATGTCACCTTCGCTTATGAAGATGCTGTAATACTGGACAATGTCAGCCTTACCATTGAAAAAGGAAAGACCATTGCATTGGTAGGCTCATCAGGTGCCGGTAAGTCAACCCTGGCAGATCTTGTTCCAAGATTTCATGATGTGACCGGAGGCGAAGTGTTGATAGACGGCACAAATATCAAAGATTATTCCCTGTATTCAGTTCGCAGCCTGATGAGCATCGTCACTCAAGAGCCGATCTTATTCAACGATACGATCGCTAATAATATCAGACTGGGTAAAGAAAACGCTACCGGAGAAGAGATCATACAGGCGGCCAAAGTAGCCAATGCACATAATTTCATTGTTCAAAAAGAACATGGGTATGATACCAATATTGGTGACAGAGGTAGCAAATTAAGTGGAGGAGAACGCCAGCGACTGACCATTGCAAGGGCCGTTGTAAAAAATCCGCCGATACTCATACTTGATGAAGCTACCTCTTCTCTCGATACCGAAAGTGAACGATTAGTGCAGGATGCCATCAATAATATGATGCAGAACCGTACCAGTATCGTAATTGCCCACCGCCTCAGCACTATCCGCCATGCAGATGAAATAATAGTACTGCAAAAAGGAAAGATCGTTGAGCGGGGAACACACGAACAATTACTGGCGCAAAACGGGTTTTATAAAAAGCTGGTGGAAATGCAGGAAGTGAGGTGATATCTCTTCTTGCAAAAAAATCCCGAGCAAAGGCGGGATGAGTCAATAAACAAAATCACGATTATTACCTTTTCAGCTCTTCCCGGCTGATCACGATCTTCTGAATCTCACTTGTTCCCTCTCCTATCGTACAAAGTTTTGCATCACGGTAATGCTTCTCCACCGGGAAATCTTTAGTATAACCATACCCGCCAAATATCTGCACCGCATCATTGGCCACTTTCACCGCTACTTCACTCGCATAATATTTTGCCATAGCCGCCACTTTGGTCACATACTCACCGCGGTTCTTGAGATCACAAGCCTGCAATGTCAGTAATTCTGCGGCCTGTATCTCCGTAGCCATATCTGCCAGTTTGAATGATACTCCCTGGAAGCTGGATATGGGTTTGTCGAACTGGTAACGCTCCTGCGAATATTTCAATGCCGCTTCATAAGCGCCTTTAGCAATACCCAGAGAGAGCGAAGCTATAGATATCCTTCCTCCATCCAATACTTTCATTGCCTGCCTGAACCCGTCACCAACCTCACCGAGACGATTCGCGTCAGGGATGCGGCAATTATCGAAGATCAGCTCGGCCGTTTCACTAGCCCGCATCCCCAATTTATTTTCTTTCTTACCGGCAACAAAACCTTTCGTTCCCATTTCTACCACAAAGGCTGTTGAGTTATCTTTTGTTCTTGGCTCCCCTGTTCTGCATATCACTATCGCTACATTACCGCTTTTTCCATGCGTGATCCAGTTTTTGGTGCCATTGATCACCCAATCATTTCCATCCTTCAAAGCGGTACATTTCATGTTACCGGCATCGCTGCCAGTGTTGGCTTCTGTCAGTCCCCATGCACCTATCCACTCCGCTGTAGCCAGCTTTGGTAAGTATTTGTGTTGCTGTTCTTCATTACCAAATAATAACATATGCCCGGTACAAAGCGAATTATGGGCGGCTACGCTTAAACCAATAGAGCCACAAACCTTAGCGATTTCTTCTATTACCACTTTGTATTCAAAATAACCAAGCCCAGCTCCACCATATTCATGCGGCACAAACACTCCCATCATACCCATCTTTCCCAGTTCTTTAAAAATATGAACGGGAAACTCCTGGGCCTCATCCCATTCCATTATATGAGGCTTGATATGCCGTTGGGCAAAATCCCTGGCGGTATGAGCAACCTGTTGTGTGAGTTCTGATAACTGAAAATCCATAGATTGATGACCTTATTTGTTCAGTTTAAAAAGATGTGCCACCACGAAAGATCGGGATGGCACATTTTACGAGGTCGCTAAAGAACCATAGCAAGCAACCGTTAGCAATCGTTAAAGGCGTGTGCAAGTAAGCGATTTTTCCTGTAACTAACAAGCGTTAGGCAAAAAATATTTAGTTCTCTCTTCCCGTCATGATACTTCTAATACACTGAAGCGATAGTAACCCGCACTATAATTCGATCACCAGGTGGTCGTACGCCAGATGGATACCTTCCGGAAGTTCTGATTCAACCTCATTATGCAATCCCAATTGATGGGAGATATGAGTAAAATAAGCTGTTTTGACTTTCAGCTCCTGTGCCAGTTCAACCGCTTCATCAAGATTAAAATGAGATATGTGCTTTTGTCTGCGGAGAGCATTTAACACCAACACTTCACTCCCCATGATCTTTTCTTTCGATTCATCATCAATTTTATTGGCATCAGTGATATAAGTGAATTTGCCAAACCGAAAACCCATTACCGGCATCCGTAAATGCCACACAGGAATGGGCACAACGGGAATATCCCCAACCATAAAAGGGTCATGGTTGATCGTATTCATATTTAAATCAGGGGTACCTGGATACCTGGTATCGGAAAAGGCATAATAGAAATCCCTTCGAACAGCCTCTTCTGTTAATGAATCCGCATATATCTGCATAGGTTTTTTGGTGAAAAAGTTGAAGGCCCGTATGTCATCCAGACCTGCCAGGTGATCTTTGTGCGGATGAGTAAACACCACTGCATCCAGGTGTTTTACGTTTTCCCGCAGCATCTGGTAACGAAAATCAGGACCTGTATCAACAACCAGCGTAGTATTTGATGATTGCACCAGAATGCTTGACCGGAGGCGTTTATCCCTTTTATTAAAAGAAGTACAGACCCCACAATCGCAGGCGATCATAGGAACACCACTACTAGTGCCGGTACCGAGAAAAGTAATTTTGAGGGAAGGATAACTCACATGACAAATGTAGAATGCAAATAGTAGATCGAAAAATGTAAAAAGTTACTGGCCGTTCTCTTCGGCCTCCAGTTTTGCTATGATATCAAGGTAAAGCTTCTTTGCCTCCTCTGTGAGAAGTTCGGTATTAATATCCAGTTGCGGGATCAGTTCGAGCAAAGTATTGATCCGGCCTTCCGTCTGCAAAAATTTATTCAGCACCACTACCTTTTTTTCTTCCAAAATGCAATAGCCGCTTTGAAAATTCCCTCTTTCATAGCGCAGTACATATCCGGTCTGCTCAGGGATTGCCTCCAGTTTATCAAGAGTGGATTGGGTATATTTCATGAGGGCAAATTTACTTATAAGAGATTTTCTCTGCCTGATTTTTACCCACCATGTTATTCACAACTGTTTTCTATATTTGAAATATTATCCTTGACAACATGAGAAAATTCATTGTTACCCTGTCAGTCCTTGGCATAAGTACCCTCTCCTTTGCACAAAAAAAAATACCTGTTTTCGGAGAAATTGACCTTTCAGAACTGCAATTAAAATCATGTTCATTTGAGCCCGAAGCTACGGCCATGAAGCTGTTCGATATCCAGGAAGTAGATTTTAGTATATCGTCCGGTGGTTCCCGAATAAAAACCGAAAGGAGGGTCAGGATCAAAATATTCAGCGAGAAAGGATTTGAACATGCCTCCATCAGGGTACCTTATTTCAGTAAGCGGGGAGTAGCCAAGATAAAGCAAATGCATGCTGTGATCTACAACCTGGACACTTCCGGAAAGGTCATTAAGCAGGAACTCGATAAAAAAGATTTTTTTAAAGAAAAAGCGGCAGAAAACGTCGGTATTATCAACTTTACTTTTCCCGGTTTAAAGGCTGGCAGTGTGATCGAATATAGTTATACCCGCATTGAAAATGACATCCTGCAACTTAGCCCCTGGCTGATACAGGATGAGATCCCGGTATTATATACCTCTGCTATTATTGAAGCCCCTGTAGAATTAAAAATTGAAAAAAAACTATGGGGCACCGATACCATCGGGCAAAAGATATCATTGGTGAGATCAGAGAATTTCAGAAGAACAACCTTTTTCAAAGACAGTATCAATTCATTCAGTCCCGAACCATTTATGAGTTCACATAAAGATAACCTGATGAGGGTATCCTTCCTGCTTCTGCCACATACTGGTCTATTTACAAATGTGCTCACTAACCCTAAATTTGTATGGCGGTTTACCGGTAACAGTCTTATGTCATCCAGAAGTTTTGGCGAGCAGATCAAAAAGATGATACCCGGAACCGAACGGCTGATTGATTCTGCAAAGGCGATGGCATCTGTCAAGGACAAGATCATATTCATTTATGGATCTGTCAAGAAAAGAATTCCGGAGAAAGGAGAGCAAACCTATCACCCGAATGACCTTGAAGAAGCCTGGAGCACCCGCAATGGAAATACAGCCGAGATCAACCTCATTCTTCTGAATCTTCTTCAAAAATCCGGCGTAAAAGCATACCCGTTACTGGTCAGTACACGAGATAATGGTAAAGTAAACATGCAATTCCCAAGTACCGGCCAGATGAACGGTGTGGATGTGCTGGCGGTTGACACGAACCAGGTATACATACTTGATGCCAGTTTGAAATTCCAGTCTTCACAGAACCCTCCCTTTAATGTACTGAACAGAAACGCTTTCTTGCTCCAGGAAGGAAATATGAGCTGGGTATGGATTGACGATGACAGGTCTCTGTTAAAGCAAGTGATTCAGGTCAATGCCATCGTCAAAGAAAATGGGGGCATTGAAGGAAAAGCTTATGGTATCCATTATGATTATGCCAAGTCTTATATTCTCGACACAACTATAGAAGAAAAAGAAGAAGACAGACATTATGATAAAAAACCACAGGGGGTAAAAATCGTTACAATGACCCGGGAGAATGAAGAAGATGACAGTAAACCCCTGTTACAAACTTCTGAATTCACATATGAAACGCCGCAAACCGGCGAGTTTTACTTCATCAATCCACAGTTTCTTTCTTCCCAAAAAGAAAACCCCTTCGTAAAAGAAAAACGTAATACGGATATTGACTTTGGTTGTAAACAGGAACTCATCCTTAGGCTAAATCTCAGTATCCCTGCAAATTTCCAACTGGATTTTGTTCCAAAAAACATAATCGTCAGGGCTCCTGATACCAGTTTTATATTCCGGAGAACGGTCTACGTGGAAAAGGAAACCATTGCCCTGCACCAGAGTTTTGAAATAAAAAGTCCGATTTTCTACAAAGAAGATTATCCTTCTATACGTGAGTTTTTTCAAAGGGTTTATACCCTGATGAACGAAGAGATAGTTCTGAAAAGGAAAAAGTAGCTTACTTGCTCTGCATCTTTATTACCGGCACGATCATTTCTTCCAGACTCACACCTCCATGCTGAAAAGTATTGCGGTAATAATTGGCATAATAATTATAGTTATTAGGATAACAGAGGAAGCCATCCTCCCTGGCAAATATGAACGATGAATTAATGGTCGGCACAGGTAGGCCCGCTTCTTTAGGGTCCCGGAATGCCAACACCTCTTTTGGCTCATAGTTCAGGTTACGGCCATGTTTATAGCGAAGGTTTGTGGTCGTTTGTTTATCGCCTACCACTTTATAGGGTGTCTTTACCCTCACACTTCCATGATCAGTTGCCAGCACGATCTTGATATTTTTATCGGCAATTTTCTTCAGTGCCTGGTGAAGAGGGGAATGCTCGAACCACGATGTGGTGATGCTGCGATAACTCATTTCATCACCGGCCAGTTCTTTCAACACTTCCATCTCTGTCCTTGCATGGCTAAGCATATCCACAAAATTATACACAATCACATTCAGGTCATTATTCAGCAGGTTGTGTATATTATTGAAAAGATCGATGCCTGCCTGGTTATTCAATACTTTGGTATAAGAAACTTTCAGGTCTCCGCGACCGAGTCTCTTTAGTTGCGCTCTGAAGAATTCTTCTTCATGCAGATTTTTGCCTCCTTCTTCTTCGTCATTTTTCCATTGGTTCGGAAATTGCTTCTCAATTTCTGCCGGTAGCAAACCGGCAAAAATGGCATTGCGGGCATACTGTGTAGCGGTAGGTAATATGCTGTAAAAACTATCTTCTTCGAGTATGCGGAAACTTTCTGCAAAAATGGGTTGTATTGCTTTCCATTGATCGAATCGAAGGTTATCTATTAATATAAAAAACAGCGGTGTGCCTTTCTCTGCATGAGGCAGCACTTTAAACCTGAACATATTGTGCGACATCACAGGGCCGTCGGTACTTCTGGGGTTCACCCATGATGCGTAATTCCGCGAAACAAATTTGAAGAACTCAGTATTGGCCTCGCTTTTCTGGCTTTGCAACACTTCCTGCATTTCCGGGCTGTCGCTTTTCTGCATCTCCAGTTCCCAGTAAACAAGTTTTTTATATATATCCATCCACTCGTTGTAATCAGGATTACTATTAAGGGCCATGAAAAGGTTCCGGAATTGCTGCTGGTAAGCAGTGGTTGTTTTTTCCGCAACCAGTCTTTTATTATCAATGATCTTCTTTAAACTCAGCCAGACCTGGTTAGGGTTGACAGGTTTAATAAGATAATCGCTGATCTGCGAACCGATAGCATCATCCATCAGGTTTTCCGTTTCATTTTTGGTGATCAAAACAACCGGTAGCGATTGGTTCACTTCTTTGATCTTGGCCAGGGTTTCCAACCCTGTGATGCCTGGCATGGTTTCGTCAATCAGCACTACATCAACAGGATTCTCTTTTACAAAATCAATAGCATCGAACCCGTTGGTAAAGGTTTGTACCTCGTATCCTTTGTTCTCTAAAAACAATTTTTGCGACTGCAGGCTTTCTATTTCATCGTCTACCCAGATGATCTTTGCTATGGCCATTCTGTTTAAGATTTAAAATATAAGATTGAATATTGGCTTTTCCTTTCTTTCACTATTCCCTTTTCACGAACGGTAAATTTAGCTTTTTAAACCGGCCCTTTGTACTTTTGCTCTCTTCCCTTTAACAAAAAGACAACAATGACACCTGTCCGCAAGATCATCAACGACCCCGTCTATGGTTTTATTACCATAGACCATCCGCTGATCCTGCAGATAATTTCCCATCCCTGGTACCAGCGTTTGCGTAATATTCACCAGATGGCTTTTGCCCATCTCGTTTATCCCGGCGCTATGCATTCAAGATTGCACCACTCTTTAGGGGCTTATCACCTGATGAGTAATGCGATCAGTGAATTAAAAAGTAAAGGTGTAGAGGTCACTACAGAAGAGGAACTGGGCGCTAAGATCGCTATCCTGCTTCATGATGTCGGCCACGGCCCATTTTCTCATGCATTGGAAAATGAACTGATACCGGGTGTCCATCATGAAGCCATCTCTTTGCTGATCATCCGGAAAATGAATGAAGAGTTCAGTGGCCGGCTCCAGACAGCCATAGATATTTTTACCAATAACTACCCGAAACGTTTTCTTCACCAGCTTGTTTCCGGTCAATTAGATGTAGACAGGATGGACTACCTGAACCGTGACAGCTTTTTTACCGGCGTAGCAGAAGGGGTAATTGGTTACGACCGTATCATCAAAATGCTGACAGTAAAAGATGGCGACCTGATGGTGGAAGAAAAAGCCGTTTATTCCATAGAAAAATTTTTAGTCAGCCGCCGGCTGATGTACTGGCAGGTCTATTTGCATAAAACAGTATTGGCAGCTGAGATGATGCTGGTAAAAATAATCCGCAGGGCCAAAGAACTGATCGCAAAAGAAGAAAAACTGGTCGCAGCTTCGGATGCCTTCAATTTCTTTCTGCATCAAATGAATGGCAATACTGCCATGGAGCAGCATCTTGATACGTTTTGCCGGCTGGACGATCATGATGTAATGACGACGATTAAGAACTGGAGCCTTTATCCAGATAAAATATTGGCTTCGCTTTGCCGTTCTTTAGTGGAGCGGCGTTTGTACAAGGTAAAGTTGCAGGCCAGTGAAATAGAGAACGGGCTGTTGAAAGAAAAAATAAAAGAGGCCATTGAAAAACTGGGAATCAGTGAAAAAGAAGCCGGGTACTTTGCGTTTACAGGAATTGCGAGCAATACTACGTACAACCCGGCTGATGAAAGGATCAATATCTTATTCAAGGACGGAACGATAAAAGATATTTCACAGGTGGACAATGCGCTGATACAACAGAACCTCAGCAGCACGATCAAAAAATATTACATTTGTTATTTAAGATAGCTGTTAGCTGTCAGCTTTTAGCTTTATGCTAATCCCTGCACTACTAACCGCTTACAGCTAAAAGCCTAATTCATGACTTTCCCAGCAGCCCAGATAGCACTGATCATAAATGGTAAGATTGAGGGCGACGCTACTATTGCCGTTGCCTCATTTGGAAAAATTGAAGAAGCCCAAAGCGGGCAACTCACTTTTCTGGCCAATCCCAAATACGAGGACTATCTATACACCACTAAAGCATCAGTTGTCATCATTAGCCAGGATTTTGTACTTAAACACCCTGTAGCGGCTACATTGATCCGGGTACCAGACGCCTATACGGCATTCGCCACATTACTTGCCAAATACCAGGAGATCATGCAGCAGCAATTAACCGGGATTCAGCAACCAAGTTATTTTTCCAAAACAGCTTCTGTCGGACAAAATGTATTTATTGGCGCATTTGCTTATCTCGGCGATCATGTAAAAGTGGGTAACAACACCAAAATCTATCCGAATGCTTTTATCGGCGATAATGTTACGATCGGTGATAATAGCATCATTCACCCCGGCGTAAAGCTTTATCACGATTGTAAAGTGGGGAATAATGTAATCATTCATGCCGGTACTGTTATTGGTAGCGACGGGTTTGGTTTTGCACCACAGGCTGACGGAAGCTTTAAAAAAGTACCGCAGATCGGCAATGTAGTAATAGAAGATAATGTCGAAATAGGCGCCAATGCCACAATAGATAGGGCAACCATCGGTTCTACATTAATAAAATCAGGAGCAAAATTGGATAACCTGATACAAATTGCCCATAATGTGGAAGTAGGAAACAGCACGGTGATTGCAGCACAAGCCGGCATCAGCGGCAGTACAAAGATCGGGAATGGCGTAATGATCGGCGGGCAAGCCGGTATCGTAGGTCATATACAAATAGGTGATGGCGCAAAGATCAATGCGCAAAGCGGTGTCAGCAAGTCATTGGATCCGGGCAAAGCTGTTACCGGTTCGCCGGCGTATGATTATACAGCAGCTCTTCGCAGCCAGGCTGTTAACAGAAAATTACCTGAACTGGAAAAAAGGATAAAAGAACTGGAAGTTCTGATCAAACAATTGATGAACGAAAGAGTATCAGGCTAGTCACCCGGTCCTTTATAATTATTCGTTTTCTTTAACCTTCTTACCTGTTTTATCTATATAATACATAGCGCCGCCGCTATCCATTACCCTTGCCATTCCTTCCTCAAATACATCCCCCATAACAAAACGGTAACCGATCACCAGTTTATTATTCGTATCAACATACCCCCAGCGCATTTTATTATTCATTACCGGGGCCAGTCCTTCCGAAAAGCTGCGGGCATTTTCATACTGCAGGGCGATCACAACCTTTCCTGTCCTGTCAATGAAACCATAACTGCCATTGCTTACTACGGCCATACCATCCCGGAAGCTCATGGCATCGTCATATTTTAAAGCAACTACTTCCTTGCCAGTACTGTCTATAAACCCCCATTTGCCATTGGCTTTTACCGCTGCCATACCTTCTGAAAAAGTAAGTGCTTCATCATAAATAAGGGGCACTACCAGTTTTCCTTCTTTGTTTACAAAACCGTGCTTGTCCCCCTTGCCTACGAGGCTCAGCCCGCACACACAGTCATCCACATGGTCATATTCCTTTGTCCAGCTCTGGGCAAAACCATCCTGCAAAAGCAATGAGCCCAGCAGGTAAAAAAGTATTTTTTTCATAACCGGAAGTTTATGGTTGAATAAAAATTATGCCGTTAAGGTAGATAATGCAGCTTCCCTGGTCTATGACATTGGGCAAAGAGATGTATGACTTTGGGCAAATAATGGATAAAAAAGCAACAGCCCGGAAACAAAAAAGGATATTTTGCTTACGAAAAACATTTCATGGGCAGGCTGTTTTATATAGTTTCAGGGCCCGCTATTGATCCATCAACTCTGTACTTAATTCCTATATTTGTCATTATGAATCCTATCATCGAAAAGAAACCTTCAGGCGGCGAGAGTTCCTCCGGCCATTTCAATCCTGATAAACAGCATACTTTAAAATCAGCTGTCAGTATTTCAGGTACAGGTCTTCATACCGGTGTCATGGCAGACCTGATACTCAAACCCGCCAATCCCGGTTTTGGCTTACAGTTTCAGCGAATCGATCTTCCTGGTCAGCCGGTCATCAAAGCGGACTGCGACCTGGTGACAGATGTCAGTCGCGGCACCACGCTGGAGGCCAATGGCGCAAAGGTCAGTACGGTTGAACATGTGCTGGCCGCATTGGTAGGTATGGGGGTGGATAACTGCCTTATTGAGATCAATGGGCCTGAAATGCCCATCATGGATGGTAGTTCACAGCCCTTTGTAGAATTAATAGAAGAAGCGGGTGTTATAGAACAGGATGCCGCTAAGGTATGGTACAGTATCGACGAAAATATTTACCACTACAATGAAGCCAAAAGAGTAGAAATGGTGGCGATGCCTTCCATGGAGTATAATATCACGACACTGATCGATTTCAATTCGCCGGTACTTGGAACACAACATGCCGGGCTGAAACATATCACAGACTTTAAATCAGAAGTAGCGCCTTGCCGCACTTTTGTTTTTTTGCATGAACTCGAAATGCTGTTGGACAATAACCTGATCAAAGGCGGTGACGTGAATAATGCTATTGTAATTGTAGATAAACCGGTGGATGAAAAAGAAATGAAAAGGCTGAAAGAAATATTCCGCCGCGACAGGATCGAAGTGAAAAGCGAAGGATATCTCAATAACATTGAATTGCGTTTTCCCAATGAACCTGCACGCCATAAGCTACTGGACGTAGTAGGTGATCTTGCCCTGATCGGTTATCCAATTAAAGCAAAGATCATAGCCAACAGACCCGGGCATAGCACCAATGTAGAGTTTGCTAAAAAAATAAAACAGTATATCAAAAAGAACAAGCATACCAAAGGTGTTCCTGTTTATGACCCGACCCTGCCGCCTGTTTACGATTACCAGTTCATTGAGAAAACTTTACCGCATCGTTTCCCGTTCGCCCTTGTTGACAAGATCATTGAACTGAGCGATACACAGATAGTGGGGGTAAAGAATGTTACTTACAATGAATGGTTCTTCCAGGGCCATTTTCCCGGCAACCCTGTAATGCCCGGTGTATTGCAGATCGAAGCATTGGCCCAATGCGGCGGGATACTGGCTATTAATCTCAGCGGAGAAGGACAATACGATACTTACTTTTTGAAAATAGATAACTGCAAATTCAAGCAAATGGTACGACCGGGTGATACCATGCTGTTGAAAATGGAGCTATCCGCTCCTATCCGCCGTGGAATTTGTGAAATGAAGGGTACCGTTTATGTGGGTAATAAAGTAGCTACAGAAGCCGACCTCGTGGCCCAGATCGTAAAGCGTTAAACAGTGTAGTTTACCTCGTAAAAAATAATAGAAAGGCTGGTATATCCGGCCTTTTTTCTATTTTAAAATTGTGGGTAAAAAGCAGCAAAAAAACAGTGCTTTTTTATCGCCTGAAAACCTGATAACCCCTGCATTTTTCGTACATTTGTCAGTATTTCATTTTTACAGTTTTAACGATTGGAATTTCCCTTTTATGAGTACAGAAACAACAGAAAAAGTACCGGCAGTGAGCGGTGGTTATGGCGCCGACAGTATCCAGGTTTTGGAAGGTCTGGAAGCGGTTCGTAAGCGTCCGGCCATGTATATCGGCGACATAAGTGTGAAAGGCTTACACCATCTCGTGTATGAAGTAGTGGACAATTCCATTGATGAGGCATTGGCAGGATATTGCAAAAACATTATCGTCAACATACATGAGGATAATTCTATCTCGGTATCAGATGACGGACGTGGCATTCCTACAGGTATGCATGCTAAAGAAAAACGTTCGGCATTGGAAGTAGTAATGACGGTACTTCATGCCGGTGGTAAATTCGATAAAGGGTCTTATAAAGTTTCCGGGGGCCTGCATGGCGTGGGTGTAAGCTGTGTGAATGCATTAAGTACAAAACTTCACGTTACTGTAAACCGGGAAGGAAAAACCTTTGAGCAGGAATATAAGATCGGCGTACCCCAATATGCAGTACGTGAGATCGGCACCAGCGATACAACAGGTACTACTGTTCATTTCTGGCCGGATGACAGCATCTTTATTACTACTATTTACAATAAGGATATTTTAGAAGGCCGTCTGCGTGAATTAGCCTTTCTGAACCGCGGCGTTCGGATCACACTCAACGATCTGCGTGAAGCAGAGGAAAATAACGGGCATTACAGCAAAAGCTTTTACAGCGAAGGAGGTATCGTAGAGTTTGTTGAATTACTTGATAGCAATGCAGGCCGGAATTCACTTATACCAAAAGTATTATCAGTTGAAGGGCGGGACGAATCCACTAATGTGGCGGTTGAAGTAGCCTTAAGTTATAATGACAGCTATAGCGAACATATCTATTCCTACGTTAATAACATCAATACCATCGAAGGCGGTACGCATGTATCAGGTTTCCGCCGTGCTTTGACAAGAGTATTTAAGAACTATGGTGATAAGAACGGTCTTTTTGAAAAAGCTAAAGTAGAGATCGAGGGCGATGATTTCCGGGAAGGATTAAGCGCTATAATTTCTGTAAAAGTACCTGAGCCCCAGTTTGAAGGCCAGACCAAAACGAAACTTGGAAACAATGAAGTGATGGGCGTAGTGGACACCACTGTTTCCAAAACACTTGAAGCTTACCTCGAAGAGAATCCAAGAGAAGCAAAGAACATTATCAATAAAGTCATTCTGTCGGCTCAGGCAAGGGCCGCAGCAAGGAAAGCAAGAGAATTAGTACAGCGAAAGTCTGTACTCACAGGCGGTGGCCTGCCTGGCAAACTGGCTGATTGCTCTGACCGTGATCCTGAACGTTGCGAACTTTTCCTGGTAGAGGGTGATTCGGCAGGCGGTACAGCCAAGCAAGGCAGAGACAGAAGTTTCCAGGCAATCCTGCCGTTAAGAGGTAAGATACTCAACGTGGAGAAAGCCATGGAGCATAAGATCTACGACAATGAAGAAATCAGGAATATGTTCACCGCCCTTGGAGTAAAGATCGGCACCCCTGACGACCCAAAGGCCCTTGACCTGAGCAAACTCCGTTATCACAAGCTCATCATCATGACCGATGCGGATGTGGACGGAAGCCATATTGCTACACTGATACTTACGTTCATCTTCAGGTATATGACCGAACTGGTGGAACAAGGATATGTTTATATCGCCCAGCCACCTCTTTACCTGGTTAAAAAAGGTAAAGAGCAGGCCTATGCCTATAACGAAGAGCAGCGGAAGAATTTGGTCGAAAAAATAGGTGCGGGGAAAGATGATTCCGTAAACATTCAGCGTTACAAAGGTCTTGGCGAAATGAACGCCAGCCAGCTCTGGGAAACGACCATGAACCCCGATACCCGCACTTTAAAAAGGGTAACCATTGAAAGTGCCACCGCGGCTGACCTTGTTTTCAGCACTCTGATGGGTGACGAAGTGGCTCCACGACGTGAGTTCATAGAAAGTCACGCCAAGTATGCGAAACTGGACGTTTAGTGCTTTTTTCAACCCTACGTGGAAAACTTGGGCCGAATAACATAAAAAACTAAAAACTAAGTAATTAGCCCCGAAGAACCGGGGCTTTTTCATAGCCGCTGGCCGGCTGTAAATGGCCAGACCCCCTAAAATGCTTAATTTCAGGCATTAATCATCAAAACCTAATACCCATGTCTGAAGTAACTTTGACCGCGTACAACGTAAAAACGAAAGAAAAGGGTGTCGCTATACAAGACGCCGTAATTACCAAAACTGCAAAAGGCGCCTACATGGCCCAGGGTCATGATGGCAAAGGAAATAAATTGACCACCTTATTGAATGGAGAAAAAGCCCTGGCAGCCATAAAAGCTGGTATCGCCAAACAGGGATGGCAGGAATAAGGTTTTATAACGTAAAAGAAAAATCCGGCACTGTTCATGCCGGGTTTTTCTTTTCTGCTATTCAGTAAACCTGCTATTGCTTCATCAGCCTGAACACCTGCTTCTTTTCACCCGCTGTTACTTCCAGCATGTAAAGCCCCGGCGCAAACTGTAAAGATTGCAGGTCAATACTATGCTTCTGCACAAATCCGGTTGCCGGCAATTTTGTTTGCTGTACCAGTTTGCCGTTCATGTCATAGAGTTTCATTCCGACATTCATATCCTCATATACCTGGTAAACAAAATTGAATAATCCGTTTGACGGGTTGGGATACACCAGCCACTGTACTTCGTCATCGAATACCACCGGTCGCACAGCGGAATAAAGGAACCGCCCGTCAATGTCAACGATCTTTAACCGGTAATAACGAACTCCGGATTTAGTGCTTTCGATATCAATAAAACTATACTGCTGTTCTGTAGATGAAGTGCCGTTGCTGTTCACTTCGCCTGCTTTGACAAAATGGTTGCGTTGAAACTCTTCATTGCCCTTTGCCACTTCTATTTCAAAACGGGCTACATTCAATTCCGAAGCCGTTTTCCATTCTACCAACACATCTTTCTTATTGGCTGCCTTTTTTGCAGTAAAGCCCATCAATTCTGCAGGCAATGACTGATTATTACCAAGTCCGCCATTATTCAGCCAGAATTCCGAGAAGTCTTTTACCTTAAATTCCGCATAGTACCCTTTATCGAAGGGCACTTTGGTCACATTAGCCGGGATAAGGAATAACCAGTCGCCCATGGCAGCATTATCAGCTAATGTTCCGTTCTCTTTGGAAGTATCAGTATCATTGTATTTGGAAACACCCAGCTCGTAAGCCATGCGTGGCTTTGCACAACCCGGGCAACCAGTGGCATTGATCAGGTTTTCCGTTTCTGTATCCAGAAAATAAAAACGAACAGATGCTGAGTCAGCCAGGTTCCTGTTAGCAGGTTTGATCGTGATATTCCTGTCGTGATAGTATTGGCCGCTGTTGGTGCGAACCGCGGATGTATTGATATACGTCCTTGCATTGGTACTGCCAAGATTCTGCCCGTTAGGGTTCACCGAAGCGATCAGTTTTCCGCCATCTGTAAAATCGACCCAGTTGCTGCCGCTTACTGCAGGCTGGTTGATCGTATTGCTGGTATAAGGTGCACCTTCGTAAATGCCATAGATGTTATCATAAACATGAATATCGTCCACGCCTATACCCTCCCTGTTCACAAACGGGTCGGAAGTAACGACAAACCGTAAGCGCAGCCTGTTATATCCTGTTGGCAAAGGAATGGTCGCTACATGCCAGCGTGTATAATCCTGTACACTCCACAAAGGGTTATTGGTATAATTCCTGTTGTACCAGTTGGTGCCCTGGCCTACAGCGCCTAACCTGCTCCAGTTCACGCCATCAGCAGAATACTCCATGTATGCGCCATCGCAAAGATCATTGGGCCCGGTGCCGCAATCCTCCATATCCAATACAATACTTAAGCTTAAAGTGGGATTGGCCATACCGGTAACATCAAAGCAGGGTGAATAGAGATAAGACAATTGCTGGTCTTTATAATTACCGGTCAGGTTTGTTTTCCATGCCTTGCTTCCGCTGGCAGCCCGGTTGATCTTGGCAGCTGCCGGTGTACCGTATTCCCATGAATTATTTTTACCTGCAGTGTACCAGTTACCATCATTTGTCTCAAAGTTCTCCAGGTAAGGATAGGTAGCAATGATCGGCGAATTCCGTATCGTCACAGTTACCGTATCATTACCCCGGAAAGAATCGCCTCCATAATCCACCCATACTTTCACTACATGTATCCCTACTGTTGAAAGATCACCCGTCGCTGTAAAAGTGTAGGAAATGCTTGTATTGGCTGCAATACTTGCGATAGATTCTGTGATGGTAGCCCCGCCATCAACGGAGAACTTAACAGGAATGGTATTGATCGCGGCATCAGCACTATTACGAACCGTTACCCTCACCGGTACTGTTGCATTTAATCCGCAACTGGACACGACTGGTGTATCCAGGTTGACCATCTGTATATCATTATCCACTTTGTACAAATGGATATCATCAAATGTATAGCCCTCACCGCCGCTATTATCCGCTGCAAGCAAATGACCGAACTGACCGAAGCGAACCTGGAAGCTTGTATAAAAATCCTGCCCGTTTGCTGTCAGTATATCGCTGAGTTCAATGCTCGATGATTTTTTGTAAGTGCCCGGCTCATTCTGATTAGCATAAAGGTCATATACCTCGATCCAGGGCAATGTGTCCGCACCCCTGACCCACACTTTATTGGCATTATCCGGTCCCTGCCCATGGTTCTTATATACAAAATCAAGGCGTATATCATCAGAAGTGGCAGCATGTGGCAACAGGTTGAATGTCGCTTTTAATGAATCCGCAGTACCACCCCCGTTGAAACGGTCTGCATCCAGCGTCAATGCCTTTGTCCCGGAATAAGCGATGCCTGTATTGATAAAAGGTCTTACCCTTCCATATACAGTAGTACTGGTGAAATCATAACGATCTGCCCCGCTTAAACCAATTTGGCCACGATAATATGCAGAATCGTCAGCCGTTTCAATATCATCAAGAAAATCACTGCCGGTGATCAGCGTGATCGGCGCATTCGGCAATTGTTTTACAAGAACGGTGATCGTATCATTGGCACTCACAGGATCAGCCGCCGATGTATTTTCCACAGCAACTTTCAATGTGTAATTATTCACTGCAGAAAAATCATACGTCGTGGTGAAATTATGCGTATAGGTAGCGCCGGCTGCAACAGCCCCTGTACCCGCCTCTGAAACAAAAGCGCCACCATTGACAGAATATTTTACATTGAAGGTATTGATAGCAGCATCGTCCAGGTTTTTGATTCGGACACTTATCGTAGTTGCCGCTGTCAAAGCAGAGGACGTAAGTACTCTTCCTGATTGCGGCGCCAGTATCGCATCCACTTTCAGATCATTATCTGAAATAGTGCCGGCGCAGGTGCCGCTGTCGGGTTGTCTTGAGATAGCTGCAGATCTTCTACCCGGACTTCCATTTACTCTTGATCTGACAGCGACCCAGTAAACAGAATCTTTTGATAGTCCACTGATCGTATAAGCGGTTCCTGCTGTCGTACCTAACGGGACCATCTCATCCCCCCGCAGCATCATGACTTCATAATCGGTAGCCCCGGTCACTGTTCCCCATTGCAAGGCAATATACCCTTCACATTGTACAGCGGCCAATGAAACAGTGGGTATGCCTATAATGGTAAACGCCTGGCTCGTGGAAGTAATTGCCGTACTGTTTCTTGTGATCCTCACCAATGTCTGTTCCGTATTCACAGAAGGGACAGTCCAGGCCAGCTGGCGAAGATTGGCAGCGACATTATTATTGATCGTGGTCCAGTTGCTGCCGTTATCCGTTGAATACTCCAATGTAAATGTATTAGCCGGATCGCCGTAGGAATCCCATTGCAGATTGATGGCCTGTCCGGGGGTAAATTTCTCCCCACCTGCAGGATGTGTAATGACTGTCTGAACCGGGACAAAATCATAGACCAGGAAATATTCCTGCGAAGGATTTTGTGTAATGGCCGTTCCTTTTATAGTCAACGTATAACTGCCGGTTGCAGGATTGCTGATCACTACCTGCTCAATATTATTGATATGATCAGCGCCTGTTGTGGCCGCATTATTGATATTAGCGGGAACCGTATCCAAAATATACGGCAGAGTAGTATTTAATGACGGATCTGTCACTTCCAGATCGAGATCATTCACTAATGTCTGGGAGGCCAGTACCGCTGCTGCCGGGTCATGCCAGTACAACATTACTTTCAACTGCGCTGTATTAGCGGGAACTGTGATGTTGTGTGTGTTGTTTACTCCATTGGCTACCGATGAAATGATATACCGGCTATTCTCAAGCATATCTACCGAACGTAACAGGTTCAACCAGCCAAAGCCATACGTATAGTCAGGGCCGGGATTACCAAGGTCGGTACCACCATTACATACCAGCGCTTTGATCAAACCGCTTTTCGGATTCACATTGCTGTTAAGTTGTTTGAAACGTTGATATAAAAGAACTGATCCGCCCGCCACGGCCGGTGAAGCCATACTCGTACCCCAGGCAAAACCGTAGCTATTAGGTGCCGCTCCAATAGATGAAGCAACAGCTTCACCCAATGCGCATATTTCCGGCTTGATCCTTCCATCATCAACAGGCCCGCGGCTGGAACTTGGATAAATGACACTTGTATTGTAGGTATTACCTACATTGATCACATTCTTGGCCGATTGATAACCGCCTAGAACAGTATGAAAGGCCGGCGCATAAGGCGAACAGGTATAACCACCGCTGTTGCCGACAGCAAATACATGCTGCAGTTTAGGCAACTCAAATGCCTGCAGGTCCATTACCCGGGAATAAAGATCATAGTTGCCAAACTCACCGCAATCCGATCCTCCGTTGCCGTAAGAATTATTGGTCACCATCATGCTGTCATCGGTTACATAAGCCGCTGCATTAGCAAGGATACCTGAGAAAGCCTGCGAGATCACTCTTGCTTTTGACGCAGTGCCTGTATATAATTCATTACCGATACCTGCACCGGCAGCAGTACCCGTCACATGCGTACCATGATTACTTCCTCCGTTCACATAGGGCAACGCCGCCCGCGGGATCAAACGACCGGTAAAATCAATATGTGTTTGCGGATCCGTATTATCTCCCACACCCATTACCACCCCTTGTCCTTTCAGGTTACGGCCACCAGTTATAGTGGAACCAAGTATTGACGCTCTTGAATCAGTAGTACTGTTATAATTCAGTGCTTTGTCTTCTGCTGGTTGTGCCTGCACATATTCAATAAAAGGCAATGCAGCCAGTTCTTTTAACCGTGCTGTCGAAATCCGTAAGGCTACGATACGGTAATCCTTATAGGTAGTACCGGTGATATCAATGTTCTTTGTTCTTAATTCATTGCTGACCGTTTCAAAAGAAAATGTTTTAGGAAAACTGATCCACACCTCCACCGTACCTCCCACTTTTACGGCCCATGAAGGATAAATACCTTTGGCCAATGCCGGCTGCATCTTTTGTTCGGGCGCCAGTTCTACTATGGCTCTTGCCTTTACCTGCTGAAGCAATGCAGTATTCAATGAACCGGTGACAGTAGCTGTATATGCATTATGGGGAATGTATTCAAGCAACTCAATTCCGGCCTGCACCAATTGTTTCTTTTCAGTTTCGGAAGGTATCTTCTCAAACTGGATGACTAAAAATGACTTGCCCCGGAATTTGACCGACCTGCGGTCTATATCACTGATCTTCTCAACCGTAATATTTTTTTCAGGAATGAATGACCCGCCTTTCAGCGATAAGCTGAACTGACGTTCATCCTGGGAGTAAGAAAATAAAGATAACAGCAGCAAAGCAGCTATCACAGGAACTGGATGGATTTTCATAAGCGTTATTATAGGCTTAAAAATATACTATTTATTACGAAAAAACGAGTGCCGGGGATGCCTCAGGCAGGCACTTTTTCAGGGGAAAAGCAGAACCGGTGCAGCCCGGCCAGGAAACGGTGCATTTCATCCATGGATTTAATGGGTTCGGCCACCAATAAGAATAAACGGCCGGTCTGTTTCAGGCGTCCTTTGTTGGTGCCTGTCTGTAAATATTGGATCACTTTATTGAACAGATCGGATTCGAAATAGGGTGAATCAGGACGGTTGATGAAATGACAACGTAGTATATCACTCTTCAATGACATTTTTTCAAAACCAAGATCGACCGCCATGCGGCGGCATTGTATCGTGACAAAAAGATCTTCCACCTGCGGCGGTACAGGACCAAAACGATCCGCCATTTCCAGTTTTAGTTCTGCTAACTCCTCATCATTCTCACAATTATCCAGCCGCTGATACAAAGACAATCTTTCCGTGATGCTTTCTACATATTCATCCGGTATCAATATTTCCAGATCGGTATCAATAGTACAATCCTGTACAAAATCATCCTGCTTCGATATCTCTTCTTTGAACAAATCTTTGAATTCGGTTCTCTTCAGCTCACGGATAGATTCATCCAGTATCTTCTGGTACATCTCAAAACCGATCTCTGCCATGAAACCGCTTTGCTCACCGCCCAATAAATTACCGGCGCCACGGATATCCAGGTCACGCATAGCGATCTGAAAACCGCTTCCCAGTTCACTGTGCTGCTCCAGTGTCTGTAACCGTTTCTTTGAATCGGCAGGCAAGGTACTCATCGGTGGCGCCAGCAAATAGCAGAACGCTTTTTTATTGCTGCGCCCTACCCTTCCCCTTAACTGGTGCAGATCACTCAAACCAAACTGATGCGCATTGTTCACAATGATCGTATTCACATTCGGAATATCCACGCCACTTTCAACGATATTGGTACAAACGAGTACGTCATATTTCTTATCAATGAAATCCAATATGCGTTCTTCCAGCACATGCCCTTCCATTTGCCCATGCGCATAGCCGATACTCAGATCAGGACATAAGCCCTGTATGATCGAAGCCATTTCGGCCAGCCTGCTGATGCGGTTGTAAATAAAGAATACCTGTCCGCCTCTTTCTGTTTCATAATAGATAGCGTCACGGATAAAATCCTCATTGTATATCTGCACTTCGGTCTGTATCGGCTGCCGGTTGGGGGGCGGCGTATTGATGATGCTAAGGTCCCTGGCGCCCATCAGCGAGAATTGTAATGTTCTTGGTATCGGTGTTGCCGTTAGTGTCAAACAGTCAACGGTTGTCCTGAGCGTTTTGATCTTTTCTTTATGTCCTACGCCAAACTTCTGCTCTTCGTCAACAATCAGCAAACCCAGGTCTTTGAACTTCACTTCTTTTCCCAGCAAGGCATGGGTGCCGATGATGATATCTATCTTCCCTTCTTCTAATTTCTTCAGCGTTTCCTTTTTTTCTTTCGCCGATTTGAAACGGTTCACATAGTCCACCGTTACAGGAAAATCTTTCAAACGATCGCTGAAGGTCTTGTAATGCTGAAAGGCAAGGATGGTTGTTGGCACCAGTATGGCAGCCTGTTTGCCGTCAATACATGTTTTGAAAGCCGCCCGTATCGCTACTTCTGTTTTACCAAAACCAACATCGCCGCACACCAAACGATCCATTGGTGATGCGGATTCCATATCCTTCTTCACATCGGCCGTCGCTTTGCTCTGATCAGGAGTATCCTCATAAATGAAAGAAGCCTCTAACTCCGTCTGCATATAGTTATCCGGCGTATGCGAAAAGCCCTGCTGCGCCTTTCGCTTTGCATAGAGTTTGATAAGATCGAATGCGATCTCCTTGACCTTTGTTTTTGTTTTTTCTTTCAGCTTATTCCATACATCACTGCCGAGCTTGTTGATCTTCGGAACACTTCCCTCTTTACCGGTGTATTTGGCGATCTTGTGCAGCGAGTTGATGTTAACATAGAGAATGTCGCTGTCTTTGTAAATGATCCGCACGGCTTCCTGCAATCTTCCATTGACTTCCATTTTCTGCAAACCGCTGTAGACACCGACGCCATGATCAATATGCGTCACAAAATCTCCCGGCTGCAGTTCCCGGAGTGTTCGCAGCGTTAACGCCTTGTTCTTATTGTATGCCTGCTTGACCCTGTACTTATGATAACGCTGAAATACCTGGTGGTCTGTATAGCAAACGATCTTCAGGTCTTCCTCGATAAACCCTTCATGAATAGAGGTAGCAACGGGATTGAAAACGATTGCCGCTTTCAGGTCTTCGAAGATGGTGCGTAAGCGTTCTAACTGTTTCGGGTTCTCAGCGAAAATGTATAACTCGTATCCTTTGTTCTCCCAGCTTTTCAGGTCTTTGATCAGCAGTTCGAACTGGCGGTTGAAGGCGGGTTGTTCTTTGGTGGCGAAGTGAATGGTGAGTGGTGAATGGTGAGTGGCAGAGTTCCTATAACCGAATTCTACTACATGTTTCGGAATTAACTGCTCTTCGAAGATGTTTGCAGTGATGAATTCGTCTGCCCTTACTTCCTTCTTCACTGTTGCTGAATCTTCCTCTTCCGGCGCCTTGTGCCTTATGCCTTGTGCCTTTTCTCCAGCGCTCTGTATCTTACTTTCCTCAATGATCTTTAAAAACAACTGAAGATCTTCCTCACAATCCTTCAATCTTTCCCTGCACCATTCCTGGTCCTGTATCCAGACAATCGTATTCTCCGGCAGAAAATCAGGTAATGAAACTTTCAGTTCATCTTCAAACTGTGTATCTACATTCGGAAT
>JAEUVK010000097.1 GCA_016787135.1 Chitinophagaceae bacterium
GTAAAGGATAATCATGGGGAATGGGTGCTGATGAACGGTAACCAGACCGCTGTGCTTGCCTTCAACTATATGATAGAAGCAAGAAAGACGAAAGGCATTGCGCAGAAAAATGATATGGTGATCACTACTATTGTGACAACCGGGATGATCAATGAAATTGCCAATAAGAATAATGTGGCCTGTTACAATGTACTCACCGGTTTCAAATGGATCGCCGAGATGATCCGCGAAAAAGAAGGCAAAGAGAATTATGTGATCGGCGGTGAAGAAAGTTTTGGCCTGATGATCGGGGATAAGATCAGGGATAAGGATGCGATCAGTGCAGTAGCGCTGCTTTGTGAGATGGCAGCGTATGAAAAGGAAAAAGGCAAAACGCTTTTTGACAAACTACTCGATCTCTATGTGGAATATGGTTTCTTTAAAGAAGACCTGATCTCCATTACCAAAAAGGGGATGGACGGCCAGCAGCAGATAGCTGCCATGATGGAAAGCTACCGGAACAATCCGCCAAAGGCCATCAACGGTTCTGATGTGGTGGAATTGCTGGATTATGAACTGCGCAAAGGCAAGAACCTGAAAACAGGGAAAGAGTGGACGATCGAATTACCGAAATCAAATGTGTTGCAGTTCATACTCGCCGATGGCAGTAAGATATCGGCGAGACCGTCCGGTACAGAACCCAAGATCAAATTCTATTTCAGTGTGAATACCAAACTGAGCAACCGGACCGACTTTGATAAAGTAAATAAGGAACTGGATGAGAAGATCAGGGCGATCATTAAGGATATGAAATTGTAAGCGGTATGCACAAGACCATTCTTTTCATGCTGATCAGTATGCTTTCATCATGCTACAATAATTTTCATTCTCCTTCCGAAAAAGAGATAGAACAGGCTGTTACGGCTATGTATGAGGAAAGGAACCGGGCCGATGGAGGAGGAGGGTGGAAGATAAGTGAAGTAAAAGTCATCAGCACCCGGAAAGGCGATGATGAACGCCATTATCAAGCCAAAGTAACAGTAAAGGGAGTGCATACTTCACCGCCACTAGCCAACCGCAGGCCTGATGAAGAAATTGCTGAGACAAGAGAGATACAACTTATCTGGCGGGACGGAGGGTGGATAGCTGTGGATGAATAACAATTATAACATTACTGCATATATTATTTTCATGCCGGATTAATAGATCCGGCATTTTATTTTATCCGTACTTTGCGCCCAGCTTATGAGACCCGTTGAAGATACATACCGCCACAAAGGGCTAAGAAAAAAATTAGTGGAGACAGTTCGCAGCAAAGGCATTACGGATGAAAAAGTGCTGCAGGCCATCGAAAACATCCCCCGCCACTTTTTTCTTGATTCCGCTTTTGATGAAGTAGCTTATGAGGACCGAGCCTTTCCCATCGGTGAAGGCCAGACTATTTCGCAACCCTATACGGTCGCCTATCAAAGCCAGTTGCTGGAAGTAAAACCTTTTGACAAAATACTGGAAATTGGTACCGGCAGCGCTTACCAGGCAACCGTGCTGGCATCATTGGGGGCACAGGTGTACACCATTGAAAGGCAGCGTGCATTATTCGATCAGAATAAGACATTTGCTTACCTGAAAAGATTTCCCTCTATCAAATTCTTCTTCGGTGACGGGTATGAAGGCCTGCCCACTTACGCACCATTTGATAAAGTGATCATCACGGCAGCAGCCCCGGATATACCACCCAAATTAATTGAGCAGCTAAAAACAGGCGGCATGATGGTTATACCCGTTGGCGCCGGTGAGGTCCAGTTGATGATGCGCATCACCAAATTGCCCAACGGTGTAATGAAAGAAGAAGTATTTGATAAATTTTCTTTTGTGCCGATGAAGGAGGGAAA
Organism: Chitinophagaceae bacterium; assembly: GCA_016787135.1. Classification (GTDB taxonomy): domain Bacteria; phylum Bacteroidota; class Bacteroidia; order Chitinophagales; family Chitinophagaceae; genus VBAT01. Next base: position 1,872 of record JAEUVK010000097.1, read on the forward strand.
GAAAAATTAAGGTCGTTTAAAGTTTAAGGTTTAAAGTTAGTTCCGGTTTGAACCTTGCACTTTAAACCTTAAACAGAAAAAACTTTACAGGTGTATCGCCTCACCATAAGCCACTTCTATCGCATCTTTCACGCTCTCGCTGATGGTCGGATGGGGGTGAATGCTGTTCAGCACTTCGTGGTAAGTGGTCTCTAATTTTCTTCCTACAACAGTTTCCACGATGATTTCCGTTACATTGTAACCGATCATATGAGTGCCCAGCCATTCGCCGTATTTGGCATCAAATATCACTTTTACAAAACCTTCCATGTGGCCGGCAGCCGATGCTTTACCGCTTGCACTCAGCGGGAATTTGCCCACTTTCACTTCATAGCCAGCATCCTTTGCTTGTTTTTCTGTGTAACCCACAGATGCAACTTCAGGAACGCAGTAGGTACAACCGGGTACATTATTATAATCCAGTGCTTCCGGCTTATGAGTATATTTCTTCTCGTTATAAGCAATGGCTTCTATACAAATGATGCCTTCTTTACTCGCAACATGTGCCAACGCCTGGCCAGGTGCACAGTCTCCGATAGCATAGATACCCGGTACATTCGTCTGGTAGTATTTATCCACCATCACACGGCCTTTATCTGTTTTTATTCCGTTTTCCTCGAGACCAATACCTTCTATATTGGCGGCCACACCTACGGCGCTAAGTAGTATATCGGCTTCTAATATCTTTTCGCCATCAGCTGCTTTCACTTTTGCTTTTACACCGGAGCCTGATGTATCCACAGCCGTCACTTCGCTGCTGGTCATGATATCTATGCCTTGTTTCTTCAGGTTCTTTTCGAGTTCTTTAGAGATGTCTTCATCTTCCACAGGTACTACTCTCGGCATGAACTCCACAATCGTCACTTTTGTACCCATGCTATTATAGAAATAGCCGAACTCCACCCCGATAGCGCCACTGCCAACTACAATGATCGATTTAGGTTGCACAGGCAGGTTCATTGCTTCACGATAACCGATGATCTTTTT
>JAEUVK010000148.1 GCA_016787135.1 Chitinophagaceae bacterium
CTTCCCTCGCTGTGTTATAACGCTATGATACATCCTTTGATCCCTTTTGCTTTCCAGGGAGTATTATGGTACCAGGGAGAATCAAATGCAGGGCGGGCTTACCAATACAGAAAAGCTTTTCCATTACTGATAAATGACTGGAGACAAAAATGGCATAACCCCATCATGCCATTTTATTTTGTGCAGCTCGCAACTTTTAATACAACAGGTAATAGCAACGATGGCTGTGGCTGGGCGGAACTGAGAGAAGCACAAACCTTAACACTTCAATTGCCTAACACCGGGATGTGTGTTACTACTGATATTGGTGATCCCGGGGATATTCATCCCATAAACAAGCAGGAAGTTGGAAAGCGATTAGGCGCTTTGGCTTTAAAAAATGTCTATAAAAAGGATATGGTTTCTAACGGCCCTATGTATAAATCAACGGATGTTAACGGCAATCAGATCATTCTCTCATTCGATCATACCGGAAGCGGTTTATTTACACCCGATAAATATGGCTATCTCAAAGGGTTTGAAATAGCAGGACAAGACCACGTGTTTTATTACGCTAAAGCTTTCATCAAGGGAAATACTGTAGTTGTTTTCTCTGAAAATGTGGAAAATCCGCTTGCGGTTCATTTTGGATGGATAGGTGATGCCAGTGAGTGTAATTTATTTAATAGGGAAGGTTTTCCGGCAGTTCCATTTAGAACGGACGAATGGAAGACAGTCACTAAAGAGGAAAAATATAAAATTGAGAAACTTGAGTGGAAATAAAAATTGTCCAGTATGAAAAAGATATTTCTGAAAAACACGATCCAGGTCTCATTGTTTTTTTTATGTCATCAGGCAGTCATGGCCCAATCAATTAATTTACCCAAAGAAGGTAAATTTAAGTTTGGTGATAATCCTGAATGGGCAACCCCGGCTTTTAACGACAACGATTGGGTGAGCCAGCAACTGGGAAAGAGCTTTACCAAAGACTCATCTTATGCCTGGTATAGAATAAAGATCGTTATCCCTTCGGCTATGAAAACGGGTGAAGGGAAAGGGATCAAATTGTATCTCGGCAAAATTGATGATGTTGATCAGACTTACTTCAATGGTAAATTGATAGGCGAAACAGGGTCTTTCCCCCCGGACTATATTACACAATGGGAAAAACAGAGAATGTATATCATCCCGGAAAATGAGGTGCAATGGGATAAAGAAAATGTAATTGCCGTCAGAATTTACAATTTAATTGGGGGGATGGGCATGTGGGAAGGGCCTTATAGTTTCGAGCCGTTTGGCTGGGTTGATGAAGTTTCGGTCAGGCAGGATTTTATAGAGAATCCCAATAATGGCTTCACGACAAGAATTGTTTTCACAAATAAGATTGACAATGCTTTTAGCGGTACTGTTAAATACTGGATAAGCAATAAAGCCAATAATAAAGTTTTGTTTTCAGAGACAAAACCTGTTCAATTGCAGGCAAAGGCCGGAGCTGAATCGGTAATAATATTCCGGAATTTTCAGTCTGATAAAGAAAATGTATTTCATGTAGGCTATCAGATCAATGATAATAACAACCCTCTTTTCGTTAAGAAGGAGCAATTATATATTGCCACAAATAATCTTGAAATTCCTTTTACTGGTGAAGTAAGACCTTTGATTAAAAACAGGGTGCCCGATAATTTTATCGCTGTGTCATTTCAAAATCAGCAGCTCAAAGGGTATCTCGGTACACGGTTAAAACAAAACCTGGAGCAACGATTATTGAAAGTGGATGAATCTGGGCTAATGGGTTCTTATTTGAACAGGCCTGGTATTCATCCATGGGCTGGTGAGCATGTAGGGAAATACCTGGAAGCCGCCTGCAATGTTTGGAAACTAACCCACAATCCGGCATTAAAAAAACAGATGGACCGGATGATGTATGAATTGATCAATACGCAATTAGAAGATGGGTATCTGGGTACATATACACCCGATCAATATTGGACCAGCTGGGATGTATGGAGTCATAAGTATAATTTATATGGCTTGCTGGCTTACTATACAACAACCGGCTATCAGCCGGCATTAGATGCCTGCAGAAAAATGGGTGATCTGTTGTGTGCCACTTTTGGAAAAAAAGCCGGACAACTGGATATTATACTTGCCGGAACACATGTGGGGATGGCAGCAACAAGTGTTTTGGACCCCATGGTAGAGCTATATAAATACACTGGAGATAAAAAGTACCTTGATCTTTGTTATTATATTCTGGAGGCGTGGGAACAGGATAATGGGCCTAAAATTATCAGTTCCTTATTAGCGACCGGTAAAGTAACTAAGGTGGGTAATGGTAAAGCGTATGAAATGCTTTCCAATTTTGTAGGGCTGGTAAACTTGTACAGGGTTACCGGGGATGAAAAACTATTGACACCAGTCCTGATTGCATGGCAAGATATAGTAACCAGCCGGCTTTATATTACGGGAACCACCAGTTCACACGAATATTTCCAGGAGGATGGGTATTTGCCGGCAGGGAATAATGCTAATATGGGAGAGGGCTGTGTTACCACGACGTGGATTCAGCTAAATCAGCAATTGCTGGAAGTTACCGGGGAGTTAAAATATATAGAACAAATTGAGAGGTCGGTCTACAATCATTTACTTGGAGCAGAAAATCCTCAAACAGGTTGTGTGAGTTATTATACACCGTTGATGGGAAAGAAACCTTTTACATGTCATATTACCTGTTGTCAGTCCAGTGTTCCGAGAGGGATTGCAATGATCCCCTATTTTACTTTTGGAAGTAGTAAAGGCATCCCTGCACTGATGATGTATGAGCCTGCTTTTTATAAAGAAAGTATTAAAACTGACGGCAAGAAAAACATTGATCTCTCCTTACAGGTTGAAAGTAATTTTCCGGAAAATGGAGATGCAGTCATAAAGATAAATATTTCGCAGGCGGCTTCTTTCCCCATTGCATTGAGGGTGCCATCATGGTGTAGCTCTTTTACTGCATCAGTTGGGGGTAAAGTGTATAAAGGCACGGCAAATCAAAATTTGATTATTAGCAGGGTTTGGAGATCAGGAGAAAGGATCAAAGTTTCATTTCAAATGCCTGTTCAGGTTCTGACCGGCGGGAATAGTTATCCCGGTCAGATAGCTTTTCAAAGAGGGCCGCAGGTATTAGCATTAGACAGTTCACTTAATGATGAAGTGCCGGGAAATTATCAATTGGGACCTGATCAAAGATTATTGGTGGAAAAGCCAATTGAAAGCAGCAGCGCTGTTTTATTGCCGAAGACATGGATTGGGAAGCAGGCATTCACAGTAAGTATTATTGACAAAACAAGATCTCTGATAAAGCAGCAACTGGTATTGGTTCCATTTGCCGATGCGAGCCAAACTGAAGGAATAATGAAGGTCTGGCTACCCTTGGAAGTAAAAAAATAGATATATGAAAACGATCAACATTATTATTCTAATAATTGCCGGTAGTTGTTATTCATTTTCGCAGGGGAAGCAGGAAAAAAGTATAAGCTTTTTACATACTGCGGGCCAGGACATCGTAAATGAATCCGGAGAAAAAATATTTTTAAAAGGTGTCGGACTGGGAAACTGGCTGTTGCCAGAGGGATATATGTGGAAGTTTGGATCCCTTGGTGATCGCCCCCGGAAAATCGAAAAGGTAGTTGCTGATCTGATCGGGAAAGAAAAGGCAGAGCATTTCTGGAAAGTATTCAGGCAAAATTATATTACCGAAGCTGATATTGAGCGAATTGCTGAACTTGGATTTAATTCTGTGCGACCTGCATTGAATTCAAGATTGTTTTTAACCGAAGGGGAAAACCCCGTTTACGTGGAAGAAGGGTTTCAATTAATAGATTCCTTAGTTAGCTGGTGCAAAAAATATAACATTTATGTAATTATTGATATGCACGGTGCACCCGGCGGTCAAACAGGCGCCAATATTGATGACAGTCCCAATGATATCCCAGAACTTTTTATTCAACAAAAATACCAGGATCAGTTAGTAGATCTATGGGTTAAACTTGCGCAGAGATATAAAGATGAACCTGTTGTTGCAGCATACGATTTGTTGAATGAGCCACTGCCCGTCAATACCGGGTCTGCCGATAAATATAAACATTTGCTTGAGCCTCTTTATAAGCGGATTACGGCTGCCATACGCAAGGTGGATCAGAAGCACATGATCACACTTGAAGGTTTTAACTGGTCAAACGACTGGTCGCTTTTCACAAAACCATTTGATAACAATGTGTTTTACCAGTTTCATTACTATTGCTGGGCCCGGCCAGATAATTTAAATGACATTGATCAATATCTGAAAAAGAGAGATGAGCTGAACACTCCCATATGGGTAGGCGAAACCGGCGAGAAAGGGAATGCGATCTATTGGGCAACGACTCAATTGTTTGAAGCCAAAAACATTGGTTTTTCATTTTGGCCCTGGAAAAAAATGGATACTAAGAATACTCCGTATTCGGTCAAAAAGCCCGGTAGCTGGGATTTGATCGCTGAATACACAAGAGGAGGTGCAAGACCGGATGCTCAACTTGCTGAAAAAATATTTAATGAGTTGCTGAAGAATATAAAGCTTTCTAATTGCAATTATTTCGAAGATGTTTGTAATGCGATCCTGACAAGAGTCCCTGGAAAAATTGAGGCGGAAAATTATGGGTTCAATGGGTTTAACCGTTCTTATTATGTTTCAGATACAGTAAACAGATCTCAGTTTTACCGGAAGAAAGAGCCTGTAAAAATAAATCTTGACAGCAAAGTGAAAGATCAGTTATGGTCGGAGCAGTCAATTGAACTTCAACCGTCAGAGTGGGTGGTTTATAATTTTGAAAGTTTGAATAACAGGAAATACAATCTTGTACTGAGGGCATCTGCGGCTAAGCCGGCCAAACTAATCGTAATTGTCAATAACAAAAAGATAAATGTTGATATAGTCAATTCTGAATTTAGCGAACCAAGATTAGGTGACTATGAACTTAAAAAGGGGAGGAACACGGTCAAATTAATTGTTAAGTCTGGTGCAGTTAAAATTGACTGGATGAAAATCAATTAATGGTTTAAGTAACTACAAAATTTAAGTCAGGTGAGTACAAAAAGAATAGCGATAATTGGCAGTTCGAATACCGATATGGTCGTAAGATCGAAAACACTTCCAAAGCCGGGAGAAACAGTACTGGGAGGGACTTTTTTGATGAATGCGGGCGGAAAGGGAGCTAACCAGGCAGTAGCTGCAGCACGATTGGGTGGCCATGTTACATTGGTGGCAAAAGTGGGGAATGATATTTTTGGAAAGCAAAGCGTAGAAGGGTTTAAAAGAGAAAATATTGATACTGGCTATGTTTTCGTTGATGACGAAACGCCATCAGGTATCGCTTTAATAATGGTCAATGAAGACGGTGAGAATAGTATTGTTGTTGCTCCCGGTGCCAATGGTCAGCTTTTGCCGGCGGATATTGAGCAGGTAAAGGATATTTCAGCAGCGGAGATCATTTTAATGCAACTGGAAATCCCGATTGAAACAATTGAAGCTGTTGTTAGAAAAGCAAAGCAAAATAAACAGAAAGTAATCATTAACCCTGCACCGGCACAAAAACTGCGTGACGAATTACTAAATGGCTTATTCCTGATCACTCCAAATGAAACAGAAGCAAAATTACTGACAGGCATTAAAGTGGAAGATGAAATAACTGCATCTCGTGCTGCTGAAATTTTTTTAAGTAAGGGGGTGCAGAATGTGATTATCACTTTGGGTAAACAGGGCGCATACTTTCAGAGCCGGGATCTGAGATTTAAAACAGATGCTCCAGGTGTGAAAGCAGTGGACACAACCGCAGCAGGCGACACATTTAACGGTGCATTGGTCGTTGCAATTACTGAAAAGATGGAATGGGAACAGGCTGTTCAATTTGCTGTGAATGCTGCTTCCATTTCCGTAACAAGAATAGGGGCGCAAGCATCCGTTCCATACAGAAAAGAGATCACCAACTAGTTTAATCATAGATCTAAAACATGCCATATGTTCATTGTAGAAAATTACAACCTGGCCATTGCACTTTGCGTTATCACCATGCTCTGCTGGGGTTCATGGGCCAATACAACAAAGCTTACCACCAGAACATGGCGTTTTGAGCTTTTGTACTGGGACTATGGTTTCGGTATTTTACTTACAACTTTAGTGCTGGCATTTACCCTGGGAAGTAATGGAAATGAAGGGCGGGCTTTTGTTGATGATTTGAAACAGGCGGATAGCGGGAATATTTTATCCGCTCTCATTGGTGGTGTAGTCTTTAACCTGGCAAATATTCTATTGGTCGCAGCAATTGGTATTGCAGGAATGTCTGTTGCATTTCCTGTCGGTATTGGTATTGCCTTGGTGCTGGGTGTAATTGTCAATTATATTTCAGCTCCCCAGGGAAACCCTGTATTGATATTTGGAGGTGTTGCGTTGATCACTCTTGCCATTATTCTTAATGCAAGGGCGTATCGGAAATTACAGACGAGTGCTGAAGGCGGTGTTTCTAAAAAAGGGTTAATCCTGTCTGTAATAAGTGGCTGTTTAATGGGCCTGTTTTACAAATACGTGGCAGGTTCAATGGTCACTGATTTCATAGTGCCTGAAACAGGTAAGTTAACTCCCTACACAGCGTTGGTATTTTTTGCAGTTGGTATTGTTGTCAGCAGTTTAGTTTTTAATACCATACAAATGAAACGGCCGTTTAGCGGAACGCCTGTAACTTTTTCAGCTTATTTCAAAGGCTTAGCTAAAGATCACTTTATCGGGATTTCAGGAGGTGTAATATGGTGCGTGGGAATGTCATTAAGTATTATAGCATCCGGTAAGGCCGGCCCGGCAGTATCTTATGGCTTAGGCCAGGGGGCCACCGTTGTAGCGGCAATCTGGGGTATTTATGTCTGGAAGGAATTTGATAAGGCGCCGGCTGGTACGAAATCATTATTAAATAGTATGCTGCTGTTATATATAGTGGGATTGCTGATGATTATTGTTTCTAAATGATCATTTATCCCCGATTGAGTTCTTCGATCACCAATGAGAAAAGTGCCGGATATGATCACATCAAACAGCGAAACAGGCGGCGCTATCATGATTTACAAAAAAAATCCTCACAAAATCGTTCTCCGACAAATCTTTTTTTTCTTGTTTTGAAAACTATTTGAAGCGGTAGTCAAATCGGTTTGTTACAGAATTACTTGTGGTTGTAGGGTGGTCAATGCCTGAGCTACATTTTGTCGGCGACCCGGTAACAGGGCGAAGGATGTGATTTTCTGATCTTGCTTTGTCTTGGTAATAAAAAATTCATCACCCATCAATCTCTGCACTATGATACCTCTTGGATACCATTTGCCCGGGAATGACCACATTGGTTTCTTACAATCACAGCAACCAGGCAAGTTTTTTGAATGTATTTACGATCATTCCGAGGCACACCTGCTTACCATTGCTCCGACAGGAGCAGGCAAAGGGAGAAGCAATGTGATACCAACCTGTCTTACATATCCCGGTAGCCTGATCGTACTTGATCCTAAAGGAGAGGCAGCAAGGGTAACATCGAAAGCAAGGCGCCGTTTTGGAAAAGTTTACATTATTGATCCCTTCAAGCTTGTGACAAAACACCCCGCAAAATTCAATCCCATGGATATTGTCCTTACGGAACATGCACCGGAACAACAAGGCATCATGCTGGCGCAGGCGCTGCAGGATGGGTATGGTGGTTTTAAATCAGATCCTTTCTGGGACAATAAGGCCAATGATATATTATCTGCTGCGATGATACACCAGCTTACGACAAAGAAAAGTTTTGCAGCTTTTCGCAAAGGATTAGTGGAAGGCGATGTAGATTATAATATTGCTGCGATGCTTGACAGCAAAACAGTGAAGAACCAACTGGCAGAAGAATTGTACTCCACTTATCTCAGTATCTGCAGTGAAAAGACCAGGCCGAGTGTGCTTTCGACCGCACAACAGCATCTTACCTTACTTGGTGAACCATGTGTTCTCGATTCGTTGGAAGGACCGAGTTCTTTCAGTGTGTATGACCTGCTGAAAGGAAAACCTATGACGATCTACCTGGTAATACCCCCGAATAAGTTAAAAGCATTTGTGCAATTGGTACGCCTGTGGGTGGTTTCTTTCATGTACCTGCTGACAGAAAGAAAAGTGAGGCCAAAGATCCCCACACTGTTCATCATTGATGAGTGCGGTAATCTTGGAAAATTGGATTCGCTGGTAACAAGCGTTACCCTGCTTCGTTCATATGGCCTGCGGTTATGGATGATGTTCCAGGACCTGGGGCAATTGAAAACGGTGTATGACAAAGAATGGACAACGATGGTTAATAATTGTGCGGTGATACAGGCATTTGGTTTCCGCAACCAGATGATGGCAAAAGAAATAGCTGAGGTGATCGGCGGCATCAGTCATCCCGACCTGCTTCGTATGAAACAGGATATGGCTGTTATGGCTACACCCGGTAAACCGGGAAGGTTGATAAAGCGATTGGATTATCTGAATGATGAAATTTTCAATGATTCCGGATTTGCGGAAAATAGAATGTATAAAAATTCACGGGCTGCAGCACCGTGGTAACCAAACTGATTTTGTAACTTCATTATCCCACGATGCCACGAAAACTGACTGATCTGATCCGTGAGAACAAGTATCTCAAAAACCAGCCCCCTGATAAAGCGTGCAGGCTGGTCCATTTACTTTTAGCAAGGATCATAAAGGATTTTGAATTCCGTTTCTTAGCTGATTATAAAGTAGTAAAACTGTCCTTTTTTCATGTAAATTCTGCTGAGGATGTTTATGTTTCAAGGTATGAGGTACCGGACAGACAAAAGTGTACGAACCTGATCAGGTTAATCCAGGTAGTGTTGATGGAAGATGCAGATGTCCATCATACTGATAAATGGCCGACGATCCGTGATTTCTGGTACCGGGTACAAAATCGCCCTATTACCGGACATTCAGATGTGGAAAAAGTGCTGGATCCTATTGCACGATTGGACAGAAATGTTAACCTGTTCAATCTCCTGAGAAATGTCAGCGAAAGAGAATGGAACGAACTCGAGAAATGGGACGAGGAACTTTCACGGGGCGCCGGCGAAGTTAAAAAGAGAAGAATCAAAAGACCTCCGGGGCGGATATAAGAGATCAATTAGCTCAATAATTATAAATAAAAGCAGGACTGATCATCAGCCCTGCTTTTTTATGGCAGATCAAATGTCTGGGTCAAACTTTTCTCTCCACCGCATCAATTGCCTTCATTGTTTTGATCACCGAATCAGGCGTCACCGATATACTGTCTATGCCTTCTTCCACGAGAAACTGTGCAAAATCAGGAAAATCGGAAGGGCCCTGCCCGCAGATGCCTACTTTCACTTTATTCTTTTTCGCAGTTTGTATCAGCATCTTCAGCATTGCTTTGACAGCCAGGTTTCGTTCGTCATACAAATGTGCCACAAGCGATGAATCACGGTCAAGTCCTAATGTCAGTTGCGTAAGATCGTTGGAACCGATGGAGAATCCGTCAATATGTTTGGAGAATTCATCAGCGAGTAAAATATTAGATGGGATCTCTGCCATCAGGAATATTTCTAATCCTTCCTTTCCCCTTTCCAGGCCATATTCTTTCATTACACCGGCTACTTTGTGTAATTCTTCTACCGTGCGGCAGAAGGGAATCATCACCACCACATTCTTCAGACCCATTTCCTCTCTTACTCTTTTGATGGCTTTACATTCCAATCCGAATGCGGCTTTATATTTTTCTGAATAATACCTCGATGCGCCGCGCCAGCCGATCATCGGGTTCTCTTCATGCGGTTCAAAATATTTCCCGCCAAGAAGGTTGTAGTATTCATTGCTTTTGAAATCGCTGAAACGGACGATCACCTTGTTCGGATAAAAGGCGGAAGCAATTTTGGCAATGCCATAGGAGAGACGTTTGATAAAGAAATCTTCTTCATCATCAAACCCGGCGATCATTTTTTTGATTGTAGCAGACAATTCTTTATCATTCAACTGCTGGTGCTGCATCAGTGCTAGCGGATGCGCCTGTATGTAATTGTTGATGATGAACTCTTCTCTTGCCAGGCCCACGCCTGCATTAGGTAAGTGGGAGAAGCGGAAAGCTAAACTAGGCGAGGCCACATTCAGCATGATTGGCGTTTTCAACTTCGGCAGGTCATGCAGGTTGGTCTCGGTTTGGTGAAAGGGGATAGCGCCATCATAGATCAGTCCTTCGTCGCCTTCTGCGCAGGAAGCGGTGATCAGTTGTCCGTCGGTCAGCAATTCAGTTGCATTGATACAACCGACAATAGCCGGTACGCCCAGTTCTCTTGCCACAATGGCAGCATGGCAGGTTCTTCCCCCTTTATTGGTAATAATGGCCGATGCTTTCTTCATGATCGGTTCCCAGTCCGGGTCGGTCATATCCGTAACAAGTACATCCCCTTCTTTGAATACATGTCCTTCGGTGATGCGTTTGTCAAGGGAGAATAAAATGGAAACATTGCCTGAGGCGATCTTATCACCCACGGCAATACCTTTGAACAAGGGGGTGCGGGGAACGCTGTCATTCATTACATAGCCGGTGATCGTGGAATGATCTTTTTGCGAATGGATCGTTTCAGGTCTTGCCTGTACAATGAACAGTTCTTTGCTCAAACCATCTACGGCCCATTCCACATCCATCGGGCACCAGCGCTTTTTGAGTTGTGAATAGTATTCTTCGATCTTCATCACCCAGCCTGCTAACTGTAACACTCTTTCATTGGTTAAGCAATACCGCTGCTGCAATGATCTTTCTACCGGGATGATCTGTACCCTTTCATCAGGGTTATCGCCATACACCATCATCCTGTCCTTATTGCCGAGTTTCTTTTCAATCACACTGGCAAAACCTTCTTTCAGCGTTGGTTTGAAAACAATGTATTCATCAGGACTTACGGAACCTTGCACGATCATCTCACCAAGACCATACGATGCATTAATAACGACAACATCTTTGAAACCGCTTTCTGTGTCCAGGGAAAAGGCAACACCGGATGCAGCCAGGTCACTTCGTACCATTTTTTGCACGCAGACTGAAAGGCCTATATTGAAATGATCATAACCAAAGCTCTGACGATAGCTGATAGCCCTGTCGGTAAATAATGATGCAAAGCAGTTACGGACAGAGTTGATCAGCGAGGCAGGCCCGCGGACATTCAGGTAAGTCTCCTGCTGACCGGCAAATGATGCATCCGGAAGATCTTCAGCTGTGGCAGAGGAACGTACCGCCACATCCGTTTGCTCCTGGTCATATCGTTTGGAGAGTTCATAGTATTTCTGAATGATCGTTTCACTCAGATCTTTGGGGAATTTGGAATTCTTCACCAGCGTTCGCACATGCAGGCCACCACGGCGAAGTGATTCGATATCGTCGTAGTCAATACCATTCACAATGTCCCTGATCGTTTTTTCAAGGGCATTATGTTTAAGAAATTCCCGGTACGCATCAACGGTGATGACAAATCCGTTGGGGATGTTGATACCGAGCTTAGTAAGATTTTGCAGCATTTCACCCAAAGAGGCGTTCTTGCCGCCGACCATATCAAGGTCATTAAGCCCGACCTCGTCGAGGTTAAGCAGGAAAGTTTTTGTACTCATGTGGCAGGGAAGGTTTAAAGCAGTTAAACAATAGCAATCGTATAAGGAGAAAGTCGTTATTCATGAAGGTTCGTATGGTATTAACAAAATACAAGATTTATCGAAAAAGGTATAGGTATTTATACGCTTTTATAATGTACAGGTAACACTTAAGGCTGCATAGAACTCTATAGGGTTTATAGAAAACCTGCCGTTCATAAAATATATGAACGTATAGAGTCTGCCGGAAGCTCATCAGCACATGATTAGAACCGGGATCAATACCTTTGCATCCGATGAATCATTTAAAAGCTGTCAATAAATATTTCTGGAAGTACCGCTATCGCCTGGGGCTGGGAATACTCTTTGTTTTTTTATCCAACTATTTTAACGTATTAGTTCCGCAGATCACAGGGTTTGTTATTGATTTTGTACAAAAATCCCTTAACCTGCCTGGCTATAAACCTAAGACAGTTCAGCCGGACTATGATGGGCTGGTTGATAAATTCATTGAAGGTGTGCAATCCGCAAAGGCGGCAAATGTGGTGATCCTGTGTGGCATTATTATTCTGGCACTGGCTTTACTCAGGGGCTTCTTTCTTTTTCTGATGCGGCAAACGATCATTGTCATGAGCCGTCATATCGAATACGACCAGAAGAATGAAGTATTCAATCACTACCAGAAGCTGGACATGGCTTTTTACAAAAAGAACAGTACCGGCGACCTGATGAACCGTATTGCAGAAGATGTAAGCAGGGTGAGGATGTACACGGGGCCTGCACTTATGTACCTGGTCAATCTTGTGTCAGTTATTTTCCTTTCTGTTTTCTTTATGTACAAAAGGGATTCATTACTTACATTGTATGTCCTGGCGCCTTTACCTGTCCTTGCTGTAGCTATTTATTACGTAAATAATACGATACATAAAAGAAGTGAAAAGATACAATCGCTGCTTTCTGATCTTACTACCAATGCACAGGAATCTTATTCGGGCATACGTGTTATCAAATCCTTTGTGCAGGAAAAAGCGATGCTTGGTTTTTTTACAAAGAACAGCGAGGAGTACCGGAAGAATGCTATCGGCCTTGCCAAAGTAGAAGCGATCTATTTTCCTGCCATTACATTACTGATTGGTATCAGCACACTGGTAACAATCATGATCGGCGGTATCTATTATATCAGGGGAATGCACAACATTGGTATTGATACTATCGTGGAGTTTGTGATGTATGTGAACATGCTGACTTTCCCTGTAAGCGCTATCGGGTTAACAGCAAGTATGATACAGCGGGCAGCAGCTTCGCAAAAAAGACTGAATGAATTTTTAGACACAAAGCCTGTGATACAGGAGCCGGAGAAACCGCTAAAAATTAACCTGCAGGGAAATATATTGTTCAGGAATGTAAACTTTGTTTACCCCGATACCGGCATACCGGCATTAAAGGATTTTAATCTCCATATAAAGAAAGGTGAGAAAGTGGCGATCGTGGGGAGAACAGGGAGCGGAAAAACAACTATTGCGCAGTTATTGTTGCGAATGTATGATGTAAGGAGTGGTGCCATTGAAGCAGAGAGCATTGATATCAGACAGGCGGAGCTTAAATCACTGCGGGAGCAGATCAGTTATGTGCCTCAGGATGTTTTTCTGTTCAGCGAAACTATTGAGAATAATGTGCTCTTCGGGTTACAACATACCAGTCGGGAGTTGGCAGTAAAAGCGGCAGCACAGGCCAGTGTTGATAAGGAAATTGAAAGGCTGCCCCAGCAATACGAAACTCAGATCGGTGAAAGAGGCGTCACACTCAGCGGCGGGCAGAAGCAGCGTATCTCAATTGCCAGGGCATTGGTGAAGGATCCCGGGCTGGTGATCTTCGACGATTGCCTGAGCGCCGTAGATGCCCGGACGGAAAAGGAGATCATCGGTCACCTGAACGAATACCTGGAAGATAAAACAGCTATCATCATTACTCACCGCATGTTCTCATTATTGAGTTTTGATAAGATCGTAGTGCTGGAAGAAGGCGAAATAATAGAACAGGGAACCCACCGGGAACTGGTGGCTATTCCGGGAGGGTACTATGCCAGCCTGTATGCCCGTCAGCAGGAAACCGGGGGGGACGTATCAAATGGGACACCAAACTCATAACCTTACAAATTTGGCTGTGTCGAAAACATCTCTATATTTGTAAATCCTAAAAAAACAGGGGTAATTTATTAACTGCTAAAACTCTATAACTGTGGCGTACGAGAATAACGAAAAGAAAGCGGACAGCATTTACAGCAAAAGGATCCGGGCCGGCAAAAGAAGGACGTATTTCTTTGATGTAAGGACAACCAAGGGGAATGATTATTACCTGACCATTACTGAAAGCCGCAAACGTTTTGATGATAATGGCTATGACAGGCACAAAGTATTTCTCTACAAAGAGGACTTCAACAAGTTCATCAAAGCATTGACCGAGGCGGTGGATTACGTAAAAACAGAGTTGATGCCTGATTTTGATTTTGATGCATTCAATCATGATGAAGTAGCGGGGGAACATGAAAGCGGTGAAGTGGAAGCCACACCTGTTGTTGCAGCTTCTGTAACGCCTGCTCCTGCTGCAGAGACCGAAAGCACTCCTGCCAGTGTGGCTAACAATGGTACCACCGAGGAAGTGGATAAATGGTAATAAGGAAATTTCGATAAAGAATTAATGCCTCCTGCAAGGGAGGCATTTTATTTACTTAAAATAGAATTGTACAGGTGGCTTACTGCTCTTGCTCTTTTGTTTTTCCAACCATTGTTTTAATTGTTCTTCTGCCTGCACCGGCGGTTTATTGCCGGCCGGGGGAATTGCAGGGTTAGGAATAGTATAGTCAGTTGCAGGCGGTTTCAGGACTGGCATATTGAATTGGTTCATATCTGGTACTACACAAGGCATATTATCCTGCGGTAAAGTAATTACATCATTACTGTTAAGTAGCCCTTGAATGGTCTGGTTGGGCCATGGATTTCCGCACCATCCCAACCTTTCTCTAACAAAAGGATCAAAGATGGCTTTCCCTTTTTTATTATTTTTTTTCTTCAGATATTCGTTAGCATCAAAAAAATCATCCCGTTGCCCGAAAGCAAAACTCAGTGATAGAACTGCTGCGATGCAAAAAAGCATTTTCATAAATCATAATGGTTAATGGCTTATGAAGTTAAAACTATTTCCTCATTTCCTTGAACGCATTGATCAGGCCATTCGTAGAAGAATCATGACTGCTCACGGCATCTGCACTCTCCAGTTCCGGCAATATCTTATTCGCTAATTGCTTGCCCAGTTCAACACCCCACTGGTCAAAGCTGAAGATATTCCAGATGACACCCTGCACGAATATTTTGTGCTCATACATGGCGATCAACTGGCCGAGTGTGAACGGGGTGATCTTTTTGATCAAAAATGAATTCGTTGGTCGGTTGCCGGAAAACATTTTGAAAGGTAGAAGTTTAGCGATCTGTTCTGCATTCAGTCCCTGCTTTTCCAGTTCTGCTTTGGCCTCATTGGCAGTCTTGCCGTTCATTAATGCTTCCGTTTGTGCAAAGAAGTTTGACAGCAGTTTGGTATGGTGATCGCCTATCGGATTATGTGTTTGTGCCGGGGCAATAAAGTCACAGGGAATAACAGGTGTTCCCTGGTGGATCAACTGGTAGAATGCATGCTGACCATTGGTGCCCGGCTCACCCCAGATGACGGGACCCGTGGAATAAGTAACAGGATTGCCATTGCGGTCAATGCTCTTGCCATTGCTTTCCATATTACCCTGCTGGAAATAAGCGGCAAAGCGGTGCATGTATTGGTCGTAAGGCAAGATCGTTTCACTTTGTGCACCGAAGAAATTGGTGTACCATAAGCCGATCAAAGCCATCAGCACCGGTATATTCTTATCGAATGATGTACTTTGAAAATGCGTATCGGTTTCGTGGGCGCCTTTCAGCAGTTGTTCAAAATTTTTGTAACCGATAGTAAGTACTATGGAAAGACCAATGGCGCTCCATAAGGAGTAACGGCCACCTACCCAGTCCCAGAATTCGAACATGTTCCTTTTATCAATACCGAATTTTACCACTTCCTTTTCATTGGTTGAAAGGGCAACGAAATGTTTGGCAATATGTTTTTCGTCTTTGGCTTTCTTCAGGAACCATGCACGGGCCGTATGGGCATTGGTCATGGTCTCCTGCGTGGTGAATGTTTTGGAAGCGATCAGGAAAAGTGTTCTTTCCGGCTTAACTTTTTTTAGTGTTTCAGCAATATGGGTGCCGTCCACATTCGATACAAAGAAGGTTTCGATACCATCTGCTGTATAAGGTTTCAGCGCTTCTGTCACCATTAAAGGCCCGAGATCACTGCCGCCGATACCAATGTTGACGATGTATTTTATTCTTTTATCCGTATAGCCCCTGTGTTCCCCGCTGTGGATGGAGTCGGCAAACTTTTTCATTTTATTCAGTACCTTTTTTACATCGGGCATTACATCTTTGCCATCGGCCAGCACGGGTTGTTTGGAAAAATTGCGGAGTGCTGTATGCAGTACCTGCCTGTTCTCGGTTTCATTTATCTTATCACCGCCAAACATGGCGCTGATAGCGTCCTTTACTTTGCACTCTTCTGCTAATTGTAATAAAAGGTGAAGAGTTTCTTCCGTTACAAGGTTTTTGGAATAGTCAAAAAAGATATCACCTGACTGCCGCGAGAATTTTTGGAATCTGCCAGGATCGTTGGCGAATAATTCCCGGAGATGTTTATTTTTTATGGCTGCATAATGTTGCTGTAATTGTTGCCAGGCCTGTGTACTTATCGGATTTACTTTCGGTAGCATATAAATATTTTTTATAGCGAAGAGAAAATTTCGATGGTTTTGGTTGTCATTTCAAGCGTGATATCAAGATGAACCACTAACCTGACCCGATCGGGGGCAATAGCATATCCAAGGATACCATGTTCTTTTAATTTTGCCACCAGTGCCGGTGCAGATATAGAATTTTTCAATTCAAAAATGATGATATTGGTCTCGACAGGTAAAATGAATTTCACAAAATCCTTCAGCGCTATTGTTTCAGCGATCTGTTTCGCATGGGCATGATCTTCATTCAGTCTTTCTATGTTATTCTGCAGGGCATAAATACCGGCTGCCGCTAAAAAGCCGGCCTGGCGCATACCGCCGCCAAACACTTTGCGGACACGACGGGCTTTTTTAATAAGGTCCTTTTTGCCTAACAGCAAACTCCCGACGGGACACCCTAAACTCTTGCTGAGGCAAATGGAAATACTGTCGAAAGTTTCGCCGTATTGCTTCGGGATTTCGTTTTTGGCCACCATAGCGTTCCAAAGCCGGGCGCCATCCAAATGAAGAGGCAGTTTGTTCTCCGCACAAACACTCTTTATCTTTTTGATCTCACTAAAATCATAGCAACTGCCACCACCGCGGTTGGATGTATTTTCCAGGCAGACAAGACTGGTATGTGCCCGGTGCGGATCATCAGGGTTAATGGCTTCTTTTACCTGTTCTGCCGTTATGCGTCCACGGTCGCCATGCAGCAATTTGACAGAAGCGCCGGAGTTAAAAGCTATACCACCACCTTCATATTGGTAAACATGGGCACTTTCATCACAGATCACTTCATCACCGGGCTGGGTATGGCATTTGATGGCAATCTGGTTGGTCATGGTGCCGGAAGGGCAGAAGAGGGCTGATTCCATACCGAACATATTTGCAGCCAGGGTTTCCAGTTCGTTGATCGAGGGGTCTTCTCCAAAAACATCGTCGCCCACTTTGGCTTTTATCATAGCCTCCAGCATAGGAGGGGTGGGTTTTGTCACTGTGTCCGATCTGAAGTCAATGATCATCCGTGAAATTTGGCTGCAATATACTCCGTTCACTCCTGAAAAATGATGGTTTACGAATAAGCTAAGGGCATGCCGCTGGCTTTTTATAACTTGCCTGCCTATCCATGCAACACGACCAGATTCTATTACAAGTGGCCCTGATATTCTGCTCAACAGCACTGTTTGGGGCAGCTATTTACCTGCTATCGATTTACAACCGGCTTTATAACGGTGTCAGGAGTTTATGGCTACGTCATAATTTGTCCGTTTTGACCATCGGGATACTGGTCATGGCTGCTTTCATGTCCCTGCAATTCCCGGAATTGTTGAGGGTAACTGGTAAGATCGGGGTTTGGGGAGTACTTGCAAAAAAGTTATTCCAGAGTGCGATCATTATCCTGTTTGTCTTCAATATCGTCACCCTGGTCAGCCGTATCCCTGCAGTGAAGTCGATGTCTTTTATCGGCCACCATGCGGTGATCTTTATTGCCATCGTTTTCTCAGCGCTGTTCATTTATGGTCTCATCAGTTATATTGATAACGGGATGAATTCAAAAGAGCTGCATGGTACATTGGTATATGCTTATTTTAATTCAGCGCTGACAGGACTTATTTACACCGGGTTCAGATATGTGGAGCTGGAACGTAAACGAAAGCTGAGCGAGAAAGAACATGAAGTAACAAAACTGATGGCCTTGAAAACAAAGGCGGAACTGGATGCCCTTCATTCAAAGGTCAACCCGCATTTCCTCTACAATGCCCTCAATTCAATTGCTGATCTGTCCATCACAGATGGTAAAAAAGCCCGCAGGATGACCATCGCCCTGGCTGATCTCTTCCGGTACAGTATCAATTATACACAGAATAATTACTCCACTGTAAATGATGAAGTGGCAATGACGGAGGTTTATCTGCAGATAGAAAAGATAAGGTTCGAGGATCAGCTGAACTACTCTGTAAAAGTAGAGGAAGAAGCCGGACATTACCTGGTACCACGTTTCCTGCTGCAACCGATCGTAGAAAACGCTGTGAAGCATGGGTTGAAAGCAACGGGTAAGATGACGGAGATACTCCTGGAAGTAAAGAAAAATGATACAGGGCTGGAGATAAACATTGCTGACAACGGCCCTCTCTTTCCGGATGAACTGAGTCCCGGCTACGGGGTCAAGAGTGTCTTTGATAAACTAGATCTGCTTTTCCCAGGCCAGTATGCCATTCATTTCAGGAACGAACCACGAAAAGAAGTATCCATTCATATTCATAAATTGATGAAAAATGAACCAGGTGTTTAAGGCCATTGTGATTGATGATGAACCTGCAGCCAGGCGGCTGATGAAAAGCCTTTTGAAAGAGCATACGGATGTGGTCGAGGTGATTGATGAGGCCGGTAATGGAGGAGAGGCTATTCAAAAAATTGAATCTTTGCGGCCGGATCTTGTTTTTCTCGACATTCAAATGCCCGATATGACCGGTTTCGAAGTGATAGAAAGACTTGAACGCAAACCGAATATCATTTTCACCACTGCCTATGAGCAATATGCCATCAAGGCATTTGAAACCTTTTCCATTGACTATCTGCTCAAGCCGATCAAAGAGGAAAGGTTACAGCAAAGTATTGAAAAACTGAAGCGCTTTGGCCACCTGAACCAGACCATCAATATCAGCGGGCTCCAGGATATTATCCGTCAGTTCCAGGCGCCACAAAAAGCTACAGCACTACCGATTAAAACCGGTGACCGGATCACTTTATTGAGGTTTGAGAATATCGCATACCTGGAAGCACAGGATAAATATGTTTTTGTTTTTACAACAGATGGTCAAAAGCATCTGACCGATCAATCCCTTACGGCATTATCAGAAAAACTCCCTTCCCAGTTTCACCGCATTCATAAGTCTTATATTATCAATAAGGAAAAGATCAGGGAAATGCACCGGCACTTTAACAGCCGATACCTTTTTATCATGGAGGATAAAGCAGGCACACGCATCACTTCCGGGCGCACCTACCACGACGAGATCCGGTCAGAATTCGGTCTCTGAACAATTCGCCATCAGATAGTCTCTGTTCACAACACAAATCTGGCAGATGGTCAGTTTTGGGTTTTCCCAGCCTGCCCGGGGGGCTATTTTTGAGCCTTATTGAAGCTCTTTGGCTCTCATATCCATCCATCTTGATTTCTTACCGCCCGTCCGAAATAGCCGGATTCCTGTAACCAGACTTGCGGTACTGCGTCACATGAGGGTCATTTGAACAAGCCGGTTATCAATAAAATCAACCGTTCGAGTGAAAACAATGTTCTTTGTATTACATAGTACCTAATTTTGAACTGTAATAATTAAAAACAAGTACTTAATTATAAAAATCAACGAAATGAGAAAGCTAATGACTTTGCTGACGGTCGCCTTAACAACCTTATCCTTTGTCAGCTTTGCACAGGTGAAAAATGGGAAAGTGAGCGGTACTGTTATCGACGGCAGCGCCAAAACCATTGAATCGGCCACAATAACCCTGCTGAGAGCAAAAGACTCTACAGTAGCTAAAATGGGGGTAGCAGACAGAACAGGTAAATTCAGTTTTGATGGGGTTACAGAAGGTATCTATATGGTATCCATTTCTGCAGTTGGTCATGAAAAAGGGTATTCAGAGTTATTTGAAATAACTTCTGCTAATTCGAACATTACCTTAAAGACCATTGAGCTTGTACCTGTTGCCAAATCAGTAGGCGGCGTTACTGTTACCTCCAAAAAGCCATTGATCGAGCAGAGAGTGGATAGGACGATAGTGAATGTAGAAGCTTCAGTGACCAATGTAGGTAATTCCGCTTTAGAGGTACTGGAGAAAGCGCCTGGCGTATCTGTTGATAAAGATGGCAACATCAGCCTGAAAGGGAAAGCAGGAGTAGTGATATATATTGATGGCCGCCCTGCATATTTAAGCGGCGCCGACCTGGCCAATATGCTTCGCAGCATGAATGCCAGCCAACTGGAACAGATCGAGATCATGACCAATCCGCCTGCCAAATATGATGCAGCAGGGAACTCAGGTGTGATCAACATAAAAACCAAAAAGAATAAACAGTTTGGCTATAACGGCAGTGTGACAACAGGATATACCCAGGGAAGGTATCCGAGGTTCAATGAAAGTTTCAATTTCAATTACCGCCAGGGGAAAGTGAATTTGTTTACTAACCTTAGCTATAACCGGAACCATCGCGGACAGGAATTATATATAACGAGAAATTTTCGTGAAGTTGTAAGTAAGAATATCATTTCCATGTTCGATCAGAAGTCGGATATGAGGAACGAGAATCATTTTTACAATGGCAAGATCGGCCTGGATTATTCTGCTACTAAAAAGACGACGCTGGGATTGGTATTGAACGGATTTTACAACCCGAGTATATGGGAAAGCAAAACCAATACATTCATCTATGAACCCAATGGCGATCTGAGAAGCCGGACCAATACTTATACCCGCAACGATTCAAAATGGAAGAACTTCAGCGGTAACTTTAATTTCCGCACTGTACTTGATTCTGCGGGTCAGGAACTGACCGGTGACGTGGATTACATCCAATACAGGTCAACCAGCACTCAGCCTTTATATAGTTTTTACTTTGACAAATTCGGTGCTCCTTCAGAAACGCCTGATACATTACTCGGCGATCTTCCGCAGGATATCACGATCAAAAGCGGAAAACTTGATTATACATTACCATTGAAAGGCGGTGCCAAATTTGAGGCGGGTATCAAAACAAGTTTTGTTACCACTGACAATAATGCTGTATATGATAACGTGTTCGGCGGTCAGCGTGTTCTTGACAGTGCCCGCAGCAATCACTTCGTGTATGATGAGAACATCAATGCTGCTTATGTGAACTATAGCAGGAAACTGGGGAAGAAATGGGATGGACAATTCGGAGTGAGAGTGGAAAATACTAATGCAAAAGGCAACTCAAAAGGGTATGAGTATAATGCAGCAGAAGACAGGTTCGTGGCTACAGAAAAGACTTTCAAAAGGAATTATACACAGCTTTTCCCAACCGCTTACCTGCAATATACAGCCAATGAAAAGAACCAGTTCGTGATCAATTACGGCAGAAGGATCAATCGCCCTGATTACGGATCACTGAACCCCTTTATTCATTTTCTTGATCGTTACACATTCGAGCAGGGTAACCCTAATCTGAAACCGCAGTTTGCACATAATATTGAGTTGAAACATACTTATGCCGGATTTTTGACAACTACGATTAACTATACTACCACAGATGATATCATTCAGCAGGTTCTGGAACAGAATGAGGCCACCAATGAAACATTTATCAAACAAGCAAATATTGCCAGCCTGGAGCAGGTAGGTTTATCAGTCAGTGCTTATAAGCAAATAAAGAAATGGTGGAGCGGTAACGTATATGCAAATGTTTACCACAATCATTTCAAAGGAGTAGTGAATGGCGATAACATTTCGATCGGTATCGCTACCCTGATAGTACAGGCACAGCAGCAGTTCAAATGGGGTAAAGGATGGGGTGCGGAAATAAGCGGATTTTACCGGACAAAAGGTGTGGAAGGGGTGATCTTTATCCGCCCTATTGCCCAGATCAATGCAGGTTTCAGCAAGCAGATCATGAAGAATAATGCAAGTGTGCGCCTGAATGTGCGTGACATCTTTGCCATGCAGGTGTTCAAAGGCTATAGCAAATACAGCAATGTGGATGCCGAATTCAAAAATGTGAATGATAACCGTACGGTTAGTGTCAGCTTTACTTATCGTTTCAACAAAGGGAAATTAAAAGCCGGCAGCAACAGGAAGAACGGCGGCGCTTCTGATGAACAGAATCGTGTAAAGGCCGGGGGTAACTAATAAAAAGTTCTTTGGACCATTGACCATTAAACCTGTGAGCAGGCCTCGTATGAGGCCTGCTCATTAACAGTTTTTCGCATTTGCTTTCTTTCATAAGCCATTTTTACCGCTGATGTATCGGTACTGGTTTTATGCCCTTCACATGAGGAAATACGAAGCTTATCATATTTCAAAGTGAAATAGACTTTGTATTCATCATCTTTAAACCATAAACCAGCTAATATGAGAAAGAGTCTATCACCACTCTTTGTTTGCCTGATCACGGTAATTACTGCCGGGGCGCAAACGACAACCAACGGAAGAATCACAGGGGCCATAAAGGATGTAAGCGAAAGACCGGTAGATGCAGCTACTGTTTCCTTATTAAAAGCAAAAGACTCTTCTCTTGTCAAGATCAGCTTATCTGATAAAAAAGGCGGTTTCGAGTTCGAAAAGATCGCAGACGGCAAGTATCTTGTCTCTATTACTGCTGCAGGGCTCTCAAAAGCATACGGCCACTCCTTTGAGCTATCATCTGTAAATAACACTATTGATCTCGGCACATTTGAAATGACAAAACAAATTGCTGAGATCGGCAATGTAAGTGTCACCGCCAAACGTCCTCTCATTGAGAATAAGATCGACAGGACCGTAGTGAATGTCGAATCGTCCATCACCAATGCCGGTAATTCTGCTTTGGATGTATTGGAAAAATCACCTGGTATAACTGTAGATAATAATGGGGTGGTAAGCCTGAAAGGGAAGCAAGGCGTGATCATACTGATAGATGGCAAGCAAACTTACCTGGGAGGTAATGACCTTGTCAATTATCTCCGGAGCCTTACGGCAGCTCAGCTTGACCAGATCGAGATCATGAGCCAGCCACCGGCAAAATATGATGCTTCAGGTAATTCTGGTCTTATCAATATCAAAACAAAAAAAGGCACACAGACCGGTTATAATGGAAGTATCACGCTTAGCGGCATATTTGCCAACTATATCAAGAGTCCTAATAGTATCAACATGAATTACCGGAAAGGGAAGGTCAATCTTTTTGGACAGTACAGTTATACATATTGGGAAGGTTTCAATAATATAAACATTGAACGTTATTTCGGCAGGGTGAGTGAAAAGGAATTCCAGTCTTTATTTGATCAGAACTCCTTTCTTCATTTCAGATCCAACACACATTCTTTCCGGGCCGGGATGGATTACTTTGCGAACAAAAGGACCACACTTGGTTTTGCCTTGAATGGCACGTTCAATAAATTCAGTTCAAAAGGTGAAACTTCTTCGGATTTCCTGAACAAGGACTATGACCTTATATCATATAATAAAGCTTTTCCGACAAACGAGGGCCCCTGGAAAAACCTTGGCCTGAACCTCAATTTTAAAACGACACTTGATAAAACCGGGAAGGAATTGTCAGCAGATGTAGATGTTGTTTATTACAAGAATGATAATACCCAGAATTCCGATAATTACAATTATAATCCTGACGGAACACTCGTAACGCCGGTGGACCCTATCCTGAACCCGAATCCCTACCTGTTGAGAGGGCATTTACCAGGGGAGATAAATATCTATACGGCAAGAATGGATTATACGCAGCCATTGAAAGAAGGCGCTAAATTTGATGCAGGTTGGAAGGCGGGATATGTCAAGAATGACAATGATGCACGGTACAGTTATTACCTGAATGGACTTCCGGAGAAAGATACTTTTCGCAGCAATCATTTTATTTATGAGGAAAATGTAAATGCAGCTTATATCAATTTCAGTAAACAATTCAAAAAATGGGGCATACAAACTGGCTTACGGATGGAGAACACTAACGTAAAAGGCAACCAACTGGCCAAAAAGAATCAACAGTTTGATACCAGCTATTTACAGTTGTTCCCGACGATCTACCTTAGCTATGCTGCGAATAAGGCAAACAATTTTACTTTGTCATATAGCAGGAGAATTGACCGGCCGAATTACCAGGACATGAACCCTTTCCAGTTCTTCCTTGATCAGTATACTTATCGGCAGGGTAACCCATACCTCAAACCTCAAACCAGCCATAACGTAGAATTAAGTTATAACTACAAAGGCCAGTTGACCATTTCAGCCAATTATACCCGTACAACTGATATCATTAATGATGTGCTGAAACAAAATGATTCAACAAGGGTCACTTTTCAAACAAAGGAGAATGTCGCAGAACGTACCAATATCGGGTTGAGTATAAATTACAATAAACCGTTGACCAAATGGTGGACCATTGGGGCATTTGCGAATATTTTCAATAATCATTTTGAGGGGTTCGTCAATAATCTAGATCTGAAAGCAGACATTGCTACCTATATGATCAATATGAACCACCAGTTCAAATTCAATAAAGGATGGGGCGCCGAAGTATCCGGCTTTTACCGGAGCAAGATATTGGCGAGCGGATTGATCATTGGTGAGCCGATGGGTGTTATTTCATTCGGTGGTTCAAAACAAATATTAAAAGGTAAAGGAAGCATACGCTTAAACCTCAACGACCCGTTTTGGTTACAATACTTCCGCGGCTATACCAAATTTGGGAATATTGATACCCGTATCACCAGCCGATGGGATAATCGCCGTTATACCGTCACATTTACCTGGCGTTTCAGTAAAGGACAAAATCAACCGCAGGCCCGCCGCCGCGCAGGCAGTGCACAGGACGAACAGAACAGGATAGGTCAGGGCGGCCAGCAATAAATTTTTCTAGTTTTCTCATGTGAATATCCGTCCCCCGTTTCTACGGGGGACTTTTGTTGCATACAACATATTATTTGGATGGGTAATCCCCGGGTTTTCAATAATAATTTAGGCCCGGATCTG
>JAEUVK010000150.1 GCA_016787135.1 Chitinophagaceae bacterium
GCGTGAGTTTATTCTTTTCCTTTTGTTTTTCGATGGCTTTCTTACCACCGCCCTGGTAGATCTTTTCCAGTTTACGTTTTATATCGCTCATCGCCATTTTCATGGCATCTTCATTCTTGTTGAATTCTATATTCATATTGGCCAATGGTTGAATAGGCAAATATAGGCGACAGGGAGGAAGTAGGGGTGCAAACTATATGATTTATCCAATCCATGAGTCTGTTGATTTTTTTATATTTATCTATTAAACCCCAGTTCATTTTCCGGTCTAAGGTTCTAAACTGACTTATGAGGGCTTTCCTTCTCTTTTCCTTGTTTACATTATCTACTTCTTCCTGCAAAAAAAGCAATTCAGGAACTGGAGGTGTTACGCCTGCGATCATACCCAGGCCCGGTGGAATATTTTCCAGCGCAGGCAGCACTTCTTCGGTCGTATTGAACCATGCAGAGACAAGAGGCATATTGGTCAGGGCATTCTGGAAAGACATAGAACCTGCTGAAGGCAATTTTAATTTTACCTCCCTCGATAATCAGATCAACAGCATTAAGGCCGCAGGAAAAAAATATTCATTGGGTATCCTTGCCGGTGGTATCGGTAGCCCGGATTGGCTGATCACGCAAAAAGGAGCACCCTATTTTAATTATTTATTTCGGGGACAACCGTATAAGCTTCCGTTGATCTGGGATAATATCTCACTCACTTACCTGGGTAAACTGGCTGATAAACTGGCAGAAAAATACGGGAATGATCAGTCCCTGATGCTGGTCTATATTCCGCAGATGACTGCCAATGGCGTGGAAGGGCACCTGAACGGATTTAATCAAAGTGCGTTTGCTGCAGCCGGTTACACTGAGATGAAATGGATAGATGCTTCTTTACAGAATGCAAGACGTTTTGCCAATGCTTTTAAAACAAAAGCGCTGGCCTTTGAGGTACACGACCTGTTTGGCTCATCCAACCCTGCTTCATCTATTATTAATACTTTATGGAACGACGCCTCATTAAATAAGAGAATGGGGGCAGCTATGTGGTGGATATCAGGTAATGAAACGTATCAGCCAGGTCTTATTACTGTATTGCAGAATTTCCCGGGCGATATTTATTGCCAGGTCATTGACCGCTCAGACAGTACCGCCAGTTTTCCTTCGGGAGATTATACCAAAGTATTTGAGCAGGCAAAAAGATTAAGGGCAAGATACATTGAGCCATGGGATCATGAGTTTTCCATCAGTACCTGGAACACACTTTTTCATGATTTTAATGTTTATGCGGATACGTTACGTAAGTATTGACCTGACATTGCTTTTTCTGATCGCCTGAACCTTTTATCACTTGGGTGCTTATTCAGCTCTTACGGGTATAGCAGGTATTTCTTCCGCATTTTCTTGTACTCACTAAGGCCCGGTTCCCAGCTTGCACGAATCTCTTTCTCTGATTTGCCATCAATGATCTGCTGCCTGAACAGGCCGGAGCCGATGAGTTTTTCTATAGTACCCATTTCTTTACTGAGCCTGGAGTCAAAGAATTTTTCCTTGTAAGGATGTGCTTTATATAGCTCCATGATCCATTGCAGGTTGATCTTTTTACTTTTTCTCAATTGTTCTATATCATAGTTGCGGAGATCAAGGCCATAGCAGACCTGGTCCATGAACAACGGAGTTTCGGCCATACCCTTGATGCCTGTGGGCGTATAGGAGAATTCATATTTCCCTTTTAATTCCGGGCTGCCCAGCACGGTAAAAGGAAAATAAGTTCCCCGGCCATGATTGACATACACGCCTTCGAACATACAGGTAGAAGGGTAGAGCATGATCGCCTGTTGTGTATTCAGATTAGGCGATGGTTTTACCGGCAGCGTGTAAGACATATCGTGATGGTAATTCGCTACAGGTATTATTTTGATCTTGCATTTCACTTTATCTTTCAGCCATCCTTCACCGTTTGCCATTTGTGCGAATTCTCCAACGGTCAAACCATGCGACATAGGCAACGGGAACATTCCGATACCTGACTTATACTTCATATCCAGTACAGGTCCATCTATCAAATAGCCATTGGGATTAGGCCTGTCGAGTATGAGCATTTCTTTTCCACTTTCCTGGCATGCCTCCATTAATCTCACCAGTGCGTTGATGTTGGTATAGAAACGGACACCTACATCCTGCAGATCATAGATGAGTAGATCCACATCCGCCATGTCTTCTTTCGAAGGTTTATTCTTTTTCCCATATAATGAAATGACAGGAATGCCGGTAGCCGAATCCACTTCATCAGACACATGGGTGCCGGCGCTGGCATTACCACGAAAGCCATGTTCTGGCCCGAATACTTTGACAAGACTTACACCAAGTGATTTGAGACTATCTACCAGATGGGCCTTACCGATAATGCTGGTGGGGTTGGCCATGATGGCTACTCTCTTTCCCCTGAGATAGGAAAGATATTTCTCTGTTTGTTCGGCCCCTGTTCTGATGCTTTTACCCTTATCTCCAGTATTATCCGGGGAAGTGTTAACGGACGGTCCGCAAAAGTTGAAGCCAAGCGCAAGAAGGATGAAAGGCAGTAATAATTTCATATCATGTTTTTTGTATTCAAACAATATTATGCGGAGTTTAAAAGATCAGACATCTGCTTCATCAAACGACAGCAACAGGCTGCTGATCGACGGTTTTACTTTCCGGTAACTGACACCGGCTTTTTCCAGCATGATCTTAGATGCTTTGAATATATCGGTGCCCTCGTATTTATCTGACAGGTAGATCACTTCTGTAATGCCGGACTGGATAATGGCTTTAGTACATTCATTGCAGGGGAAAAGGGCTGTGTATATTTTGCATCCTTTGAGGTCCATACCGATGTTGTTCAAAATGGCATTCAGTTCTGCATGGCATATATAGGGATATTTTGTTGTAAGAAAATCGCCCTGTTTTTCCCAGGGAAATTCATCATCATCACAACCGATAGGTAAGCCATTGTAACCTGCGCCGACGATCTTATTTTTATCATTCACAATACAGGCGCCTACCTGTGTACTGGGGTCCTTGCTGCGTTTGGCTGATAGTAGTGCGACCCCCATAAAGTATTCATCCCAGGAGATGTAGTCTTGTCTCTTTTTCAAGTTTATTAGTTTGCTGTAAAAACGGTATGATCACTTTTCCACGAATTTATGGTATTGGGTTAAATTGGCCCCTGATCATTCTTTCACCGGATTCATTTTCTTGACTGATATTTGGAAAATAATTTATTTGTTATGCAATACATGGTCATTGAAAGATTTCATCCCGGCAAAGTTAAAATCATGTACCAGCGTTTTACAGACGAAGGCCGCATGCTTCCGGATGGTGTAAGTTTTATCAATAGCTGGATCAATGAAGACGTGACAGTCTGTTACCAGGTAATGGAAGCAGAAACTCCTGGATTATTGCAGCAATGGATCAGCCGGTGGAATGACATTGTGGATTTTGAAGTGATACCTGTCATTTCCTCTGCACAGGCCAAAGAAAAAGTATTTGCAGAAAAATAGATTGAAAAGCGATTACCAGCCCATTATATCTATCAGGCCTTTGAAGGTGAATACAACGCCGATAGTGGTAAGCCCATACATGGCAAACTTTATATCAGAGCCGCTGCTGTAAAGTAACAAGGTGATCATACAGCCGATAATGAGTAAGGCAACACCAACACCACAACAAAGGAACCCGGTCTTTCTCTTTCTTAAGAAACGAACGGATTTTACTTTTTCAATGATCTCCTGAAGCAGTGTTTCAGGGGCTCCCTTTTCACGGAGCTGTAATGATATTTCATCATAATTGAGGCCGCTTTTTTGCAGGCTGTGGGCAAGGTTCAGCAAATCGTTGTTTTCAACGTAGTTCATATCGCAAGCTTTATTGTAAGATAAAAATTATTTTCAATACCCAACAGGCCATTTTTCAAAAACCAAGCCGGGGACTCTGTCCCCGGCTTGGTTTTAAGTAGCAAAAGCCTACCGGCTGATAATGATTTTCTCTGTTCTTATGATTGTCTTTTTGGCATCAGTTACCCGCAGAATGTACAAGCCTGATGGAAGGTCGCTGACCGTCAACCTGGATGCAGATTGCGTCAGGCGCTGTTGCTTCATCATTTTCCCATTCATGCTGTATAAGGCAACGATCCTGTTGTTATCTGTTGAATAGTTATACACAACAATGAACTGGCTGGCAGGATTGGGATACACATCCAGCGTCCTGTCATTTGTATTATTTTGTGGTAATTGTTTTGCCTGTGCTTTAGTAATAAATCTTGAACCTGAACCTCCGGTATAGGTAAACTCTAATATACTGCCCGGATTGGCAGGAGTAGTAGTGACACCGCCTGTCGGTCCTGATGTAGATCCGCTGGAGTCGCAGGCTACATATATTTTCAGGCCATCCGGCGAAACAACTACATCGCGGAAACGTCCCATTCCCCTGAAGTAATTGACCGTATCAGAAATGATCGTTGACCCGTCATTGCTGAGTTTATACCGGGTAATGGTGCCTGATTTAAGCATGGCTACAAGCAGTGAATTTTGCCACCCGGGTATAGCGGTACTGCCGTAAAAATCAGTTCCGGATGGCGCCATGGAAGGCCATGTCATGTTATCTCCTCCGGTAGGCGGGTTTTCTGAAGGGAAAATAGAACGCAAAGGCTCTTTTACATTCAACGTTGTGCAATTGGTTTGTTCATTGGCGATAGCAAATCCTCCTGTCGTACGACCATTGTAGTTGCCGTCACAGAAACCTATTGCCTGCGGCCACCCATAATTACGTCCTGCCTGGATGATATTTATTTCATCATCGCTATATGGGCCATGTTCGCTGCTGTACAGGATATCTGTTCCGCTTACATTACCCCATACCAACCCCTGTGGGTTTCGGTGACCCAATGTATAGACCGCTGTTGGTTGCCCGCCGCTCGTAAATGGATTGTCTGCCGGTATCCATGAGCCGGCAATCAGATCTGTATTCAATCGAAGTATCTTTCCTTCCAGGATATTGGGATTCTGGGCATTGTTGGTCCTTGTCAGATTATCAAACTGGCCGGCGCCCATATCACCGACTGTATAATAGAGCTTAAGATCAGGGCCAATGGCCAGCCTGGCCGAGTTATGATCATTACTTCCGGGAATATTTTCCAATACTGTTACAGGTGAAATGAGTGTTTGTGTGTTGGCATCATACGTGTATCTTTCAATTCTTGTTTTTCTTACGGTGCTGCTGGTGGATTCATACGTATAAGAAATATAAACGTAGGGGCTGCCCTGTGTGAATTGCGGATGTAAAGCAAGTCCCATCAACCCATCCTGGCCCCCGACCTTCACCATCTTGGAGCCAAGAATGAGAACAATTGTTTTATTGCCTGACACGGGATTTACGAAACTGACAGTACCAGCAAATCTTTCAGTGTACCAGATATTATCATCAGGGCCATACACCAGGTCATGCGGCATGCGTTGACTGGCGATCACTGTACGAACAGAAAAGGTCTCTGTTGCCGCTGTGGTTCCTATGGTCGTAACATTCAAAGTGCTGCTGGCTGGTGATATATTCCCTGCTGCATCTTTAGCTTTTACAGTCATCGTATACGAAGTTGCGGGAGCGCAGCCGGTAACACTGTACGATGTGCCGGTAATATTTGCTGTGTTGATCTTGACCCCGTTCCGGTACACATCATAACCGGTTACGCCAGTGTTGTCCGTTGAAGCAGTCCACGATAAAGTAAAGGAGGTGCTGGTGATATTGGCCGCCGCCAGGTTAGAAGGGGCGGAGGGTGATTGTGTATCGTTACTGCTGTTTACGGATAACACGGATCCCGGTATCACCTGGCTTGGCGAAGATGTGCCCTGACCCGGTTTGGCCCATCCCACTGCCATATTATCGTTACCGGTGCTTTCTTTCATTAATGCTTCTACATAGTACTTTGTATTAGCCGTTAAAGCAATGGTAGCTGATTTTTGTGTGGAATACTTATTCCATTGTCTCGAGTTAGTGCTGGAGGTATTATAGGCAATGCGCACTTTGTTGGCAGGACTGGAAGTAGTGCTTAGCCAGAGTTCGGCGCTATTGTCACTGGCTATCCAGAATACATAGTTGCCGGTTGAAGGCGGGCAGATATATCCGTACACTTTCATTCCATAATTGTTGCCCGAATTAAGAGGTATTTCGAAAGTGGTTAATGTACCGGAAGATGAAGGGTTATTGGGATAATTCGGATTCGAAGTAAGATTACTGACAGCGCCTCCGGTAATGTTGTTCCATCGCTGGTAATTGATACTCCCCAGCCCGGGACAGGTCTGTGATCCGGCTTCGGTGAAAAAGGGGGATACAAAAAAAAGTAAAAGAACTTTTTTCATTCGGCAGTTTTTTAGATGAAAGTATTGGTTGAGGTCAGGATTGGTGGCATGGCATAATGCTGCCTGATCAATGTTATAACAATTTTTCTGAAGTAGCAGAGAATACCCTGAAATTATTGAGAATTGTCAGTAGGGTTAGGGGCATATCTTCTGATAAAAAAACCTTTTTAGTTTTTTTAAGTGTAAACCTTTATGCAGGTTGATGTATAAGACAATCATCCAGATTTCTTAGGAGCAATCAAATACAAAAGCTCTTTCAGCGATCTCAGGCTGATACCAGTCAAGCCGGGTGCGGTTTTATCTTTTAACAAAAAAATCAAGGCAATACCATGTGAAAAGAATGATGTAAAGATTCTTAAGGCCAAACCAGACTACTATGAGCCGGCTTTATCTCTTTTATCTTTTCTCCATTTTTTCAGCGTGTCAATGGAGCGATAATTTAATGCTTACTGAAAAGAAAGGGCCCCGTGCCCTTTCTTTTAACATGGTGAAAGATATTGCAGCTCCGCCAGGATATGAGCGGATACAGCTTTCTGACAGCTCATTTGGCGCCTGGTTAAGAAATGTACCGGTCAGAAAAGATGATCATGTTTATCTCTATAACGGATCGTTGAAAAAAAACCAATCGGCACAATTTGCCGTATTGGATATTTCTGTTGGAAAAAAGGATCTGCAACAATGCGCCGATGCGGTGATGCGTTTGCGGGCGGAGTATTTGTTTAGCCAAAAGAGATATCATGAAATTGAATTCAGGGATAATGCAGGTAAAGCATACAAATGGACGGGCAACAACGATCGTCCTGCTTTTGACCGCTATCTTGAAACTGTTTTTGGCTGGTGCGGTTCTGCTTCATTAGAGAAGCAATTGTCACCTGTGACCGATATATCGGCTATTCAGCCTGGCGATGTGTTCATCAAAGGCGGTTTCCCGGGCCATGCCATGATCGTGATGGATGTAGCGGTCAATACAAAAGGAAGCAAGGTCTTTATGCTGGCGCAGAGCTATATGCCGGCGCAGGATATACACATTGTCAGAAATCCACGGAAAATAGAAGTAAGTCCATGGTATGATACAAGCGAAATGACTGAAGTGGGCACACCCGAATGGACATTCTATAAAGAACAGTTGAGGAAGTGGTAAGTAAAAAAAAGACCCCGGTTTCGGGGTCTTTTTTTACTTAGTAAATTAAATACAAGTTATCAGAACATATAGCGTACACCTATCTGCATAGCCCATGTGGTAGAAGTAGAAATATTGTTCTGGTATGGGCTGGTGATGGGTGCGTTGTTGAATGTGGATAATCTGAATGTCGGAATATTATTTGTAACGCTGACCAGTGTCAGGGGATTTAATGCGGTGGCGATCTTTCTCACACCCCAATCGCTGTTCACCAGGTTCAGTACATTAAAGATGTCAGCGGTCAGTTGTATTGTGTGCCTGTTTTTACCAACGTTGGTAAAGATATCCTGTACCACTTTTGCATCGATCCTGTTATACCAGGGCAGTTTGGCGCCGTTTCTTTCAGCCACCTGGCCCCTGTGTTTGCGGAGGTAGGGTTCCTGCTGAATGAAATTCTCAAATATCTCAGCCATTTGGGCGGCAGTGTAAGTAACCCCGTTAGGATAAGCAAAAGTAGACACGAACTGTATTTCGTTAGTATTCGTTGCGCTCTTTGGAATGTACATAAGGTCACTGGTGGTATTACCGTCATTGTTTAGGTCTCCGCTGTACACATAAGTGTTGGTACCACCGGTACGTCCTTCATAGAAGAAGGAAATAGTGGTTCCAAGATGCTTAAGATATTCAAAGTGGTAAGAAACATTACCCACTATGCGATGAGGAACGGCAAAGTTTGTATAAGCCAGCTCAAGTGTATTTTGTGTACCTGAGGTCGCATTAGCTCCCCATACTGAAGCGGCCTGGCTACCCGGGTTAGCGGTTACATCCACAGCATAAGTATAGTTGTAGGCGAGAGCGGCAAGCCATCCTTTTGAGAATGTCTTCGACAAACCGGCTGTAAGTACAAATGAGCTGCCTTTGCTGGTATTGTCAAGAACGATAGCATTGTTCACCGTAGTATTGATCCTTCTGACAGAAGAACTGGTTGAAGAATATCTGCCCCGTGTAAATCCACCTGTGGTTACTGTACCATCGGGGTTTTTCTGGTTAGCATTGAACATGTAAACAGCATTGATGTCTTTTGTGTACATCGCTTCCAATGACAGCTTCCATGTCTTGTCCAGTTGTTTGTCAACAGCGATATTGGTCCTCCATATCTGCGGGAATTTGAAGTCTTTGCTGGTAACTGCAAAAACTGATGGAGCGGCGGCACCTGCCGTTGTCGGGAACAAATTTGCAGGGAGATTGGTATTGTAAAAAGGATTATACGCTGTGCCACTCGGGTTGAACAGGAAGTTGCTCAGGCTTGTACCAGCCGTAGAAGGAGTGATCAAGCGACCAAACTGGTACATACCGCTGTTTGAAGGCACGTTCGTCAGATACACAAAAGGGATGCGGCCTGTGTAAATGCCCGTACCACCTCTTAAGATCATACTCTTGTCTCCTTCAGCATCCCAGCGAAACCCTACTCTCGGGGAGAATAAAGGAGTGGTCTTTGGCCATTTGCCGGTTGTATAGCTGGTAGGAGTACCGTCTATATCCGCTAGCACTAATGAAGTGATAGCAGGGTTTTCTAATGGTTGTTCAGGATAAACTGGTTTATCCATGCGAATACCCAATGTTACCTTCAGCTTCGGGTTCACGTTGATTTCATCCTGGAAGTAAGCTGCCAACTGACCGATCTTCAGGTCGGCTGACCATACGGCATCCTGTCCTTTGATCAATGAATAAGTAATGGAGAATAACTGAGGAGCCCTGTTATTGACAAAATCATCAACGTTCCTGTACACATAATAGCCCTGGTTTCCGGCCATGAACATATTACCCACTTTCTGATATTCGTAGCTAAGGCCGGCTGTTAATGTATGCTTGCCGGTAAACAAGGTAAAGTTATCAGTTATCGTATAGATATCATTCAATACTTTGTTGTTATTACCATTGAATGGTTCATTTCCTACACTGATGTAATTGATAGTGCTTCCGGAAGTGATACCCATCATTTCTACAAAGGGGAAAGTTGCGCCATTCTTGTCTTTGTCAGAGTTGATCTTTGTAACTGTAGCGAGTAACTGGTTCGCAAATTTTCCGCGGAAATTGCTGTTCAATTCAAATGCACCTGATCGCACTTTGTCTTCCTGCACATAAGTGACACCTGAGAATCCCATATTTGTCTTACCGAACCTGGGGCTTGCATAGGTCACTATACCCGCAGTATTGGCTCCGTTGATACCACCGCTCTGGCTGGGCTGAAAATCCTGGGTACCCTTAAACTCACTATACTTCAAAGTAAGTTTATGAACCTTGCTGATGTTCCAGTCCAGTTTGCCCAGTATTTTATAGTTCTCATTTTTAAAGGCAGGGAAGTTGTCATAAACACCAGGATCAAATCCAAAATTGTTTATGAGATAATCTGCTACTCTCTTCATTGAATCAACAGGTACATCAGATATATTACCCACACCGGACCCACCTTTAGGAGTCCAGGTAATACCAGCGGCCGGAGGTTTTTGTTCAAACTCACCATTTATAAAGAAGAAAAGCTTGTTTTTGATAATGGGACCACCGAGACTACCACCATATATCTTACTTTCAAAAACGGGGCTGGTGGCTTTTCCGCCGGCCGCATTTTTACCGATCAATTTGTCATTCTGCCAGTAGTGGTAAGCAGTGCCGTGAAAAGTGTTGGTACCGCTTTTAGTGGTAGCGGCAATATTACCGCCCGTAAAGTTACCCTGGCGAACATCAAAAGGAGCGATGCTAACGGATACTTCATCTATCGCATCCAGAGAAACGGGGTTATTACCTGCACCGGGAAGCGGGTCGGTGCTTAACCCGAAGTTGTTATTCAGGTTGGCTCCATCGATAGTAATATTATTGAATCGGGCATCACGACCGGCAAAACTATTACCGCTTGCCTGTGGCGTAACCCTTGTAAAGTCAGTGATACTTCTGTTCAGGGTAGGCAGGGTGGCTATCAGCCTGTTGTTGATCACAGTGCTCATACCTCCTTTATCAGCACCAGCCCTGCGGCCGCGGGTGCCGGTCAGCACTACGCCCGACAATTCTTTTTCATCGGCGCCAAGTACGGCATTGATGTTATATGCTTCACCTAACTGGAGAAAGATGTTCTCAAATACCTGCGATTTTTGGCCAACGAAGTCGATCTTGACAGTATAAGGTCCTCCGATACGGAGACCCGGAAGGTTGAATGCCCCGTCCTTTTTAGCAATAGTAGCGTAAACAGTTCCGGAAGGGGTGTGGGTAGCGGTAACAGTGGCGCCGACTAAAGACTCACCGTTGGCTGCCTTAACGTTACCGGTGATAGTACTTGTTGTTACCTGAGCCAGCATCACGGCAGGTATGGCCAATAAGAGGCCGAGTACCGGGATAATTCTCTTAAGCATATTAGTTTAGTTTTCTGTTGTTAGGTGCAAAGAAAGGGAATATTCCAACACAAACTGCGGGTTAATTTAAACAAATCATTACCCCCGTTTTGCGCTAAAAAGACAGGCAGAATGGCGAATTTGCTGCGCTGGCCAGGGCAACCAAAATGCCGTTTTATTTGTTTCTATCTTTGCTTAAATTCCAGTAGTATGTTTGATTCTATTGAAGACGCAATAAATGACATTAAAGAAGGAAAAATGGTAGTGGTCGTGGATGATGAAGACCGTGAAAATGAGGGGGATTTTATTACAGCCGCCGCTACTATCACCCCGGAGGTGATCAATTTTATGACCAAACATGGCCGGGGTCTGATCTGCGTGCCCCTGCCTGAGGATCGCTGCGAAGAACTGTCCCTTGACCTGATGGTCAATAACAATACAGCCCTTCATGAAACAGCTTTTACTGTGTCTGTTGACCTGCTGGGCTATGGATGTACAACAGGTATCTCTGCCCAGGATAGGGCAAAGACCATATTGGCGCTCAATGACCCAAAAACGGATTCTGCTGACCTGGGCCGGCCCGGGCATATTTTCCCGCTCAGATCCAAAAAGGGAGGCGTGCTCAGAAGGGCTGGGCATACGGAAGCGGCTACTGACCTGGCAAGACTGGCCGGGTTCCCTCCGCCGTACGGCTCAGTACTTGTTGAGATCATGAATGATGACGGGACTATGGCGAGGCTACCCGAACTGGAGGCTGTAGCTAAAAAGTTTGACTTCAAGCTGATTTCGATCAAGGACCTTATCGAGTACAGGCTTAAAAGGGATTCGCTGATCGAGGAAATAGTAAGGGTGGATATGCCAACCTGCTACGGTGATTTCAAACTGGTGGCTTTTAAAGAAAAGAAATCCAGTAATGAACACCTTGCCCTGATCAAAGGGGAATGGCAAAAAGATGAATCCGTATTGGTAAGGGTACATTCATCCTGTTTTACCGGTGATATACTCGGATCATTACGCTGCGATTGTGGTGACCAGTTACATGCCGCCATGGAAATGGTAGAAAAGGAAGGCAAAGGTGTTATTTTATATATGAACCAGGAAGGAAGGGGTATCGGGCTTCTTAATAAACTCAAAGCCTATCGCCTGCAGGAGCAGGGCATGGATACAGTGGAAGCCAATCTGCATCTTGGTTTTCAAACCGACCAGCGTGATTATGGGGTAGGCGCACAGATCCTTCGCTATTTAGGCATCACTAAGCTGAAACTGATGAGCAATAACCCGAAAAAAAGGGTAGGGCTTATTGGTTATGGGTTAGAAATCGTGGAGAATGTTCCTATCATGATACATTCCAATCCGCATAACGAGAAATACCTGCATACAAAAAGAGATAAGATGGGGCATGAGTGGGAAGAATGACATTACAGTGTCAGTATCGGTTCACTGAATTATTGATTAATTACTGCCTCCTGATACCGGGGAAGAACTTGTTTGCAGTGTATCACTGGCTGGCTGTGCAGGGGGAACAGCAACCGACTTTTTCTTTTTCTTGCCGCCGAATAATTCATCCAGTGTATCAAACTCTTTACGATAGGCAATACTGCTGCCATATCGTTTGTTGCGGCCGGCGCCTGATGTATTGCTGGTGAGATAGTCAATATTCTGGCGATAAAAGAAACTGGCCCGCACCGTGCCTGTCTGGTTGATAAGCCACTCCGCTGTTACATCAGGGAGGAACTGTACATATTGTTGAATGGAGGATTGCAGCGGAACGTCCAATGTACTCCCAAGGGTTACAATAAAGCGGTCTTTGAACAATGAGATCGGGACATTCACATTGAAATTGCCCTGGTTGAAACCGAGACCGCTGTTTGTCTGGTTGGATAAAAGGTTACGGTTATATACCGAACCGCTGAAGTTGATGCTGATGTTATCGGACTTCAGGATCTTTGATAGTTCGCTGTTCAGCTTTTTATTTATTTCATTAAAAAATATTCCGGATATACTGGAGATCGTACTATTGGTGAATTCACCTAACGCAGAACTTAAGCCATTAGATTGGCTGTTTTCAGGCGGGGCAAAACTATTGAAGACGATCAGGTAAGTGACCTGCCTGTTGATCTCGTTCAGGTTCTTTTCCATTTGCTGGATGCTTGATGCAAGCGCAAAGTCACTCTTTGTAGGACTGTTAGGCGGGAAGTCCAGGCTGAACTTGAATTCCGGTTTGAACAACTCGCCGGAAAGATCTACTACTACATAAACATCTTCCCGTTGTCTTGCCAGCGATTGCTCAATATAGTTGGCATTGGCCAGCGGGGCAAAACTTACATTCTCTGCCGTGTAGGTAGCTTTGAATTTTATTTGTGCTGTATATGGGTCACCTGTCCATGATATATAATTGTCCACTCCTTTGGTCAGGACAAAAGGCTTTTTGAAGAAAGACTGGAATGTGAAAAGATAATCTCCTTCCTGAATATCAAACTTGCCCCTCATAGTCAGCTTTTCGTTGGTACCTGAATGTATATTTAATGAACCGGTACCCCGCCCTTTTATTTCATCCCCGGTTAATTCATCCAGTACCACTTTTACTAGTACTTTGGGATTGGCCGTTACGTCCACATCATACGTGATATTGGACCCGCCGGTTTTAAAGCTGGTGTCAACCATTTCACGGCCATATTTTCTTTCTACAAGGAAATCAGCAATACCAGACTCTCTGCTTTCAGATGAAGGAATAGTGACCGTACTGGTATCTGTAGCTGAAGCTATAGCATCTATCTTCATATACATTTCCGATTGCGGGCCTGATAATGAAAAAGATCCTGTTCCTTTTACACGTCCGTAGAATTGTTTGTTGTCTTTGTATGTCGTATTCAGCAGTAATATCGGTCTGTTGTTATTGGCGCCGGTGGTTCCGGGTTTACGGGTAGATACGGTCAGGTCGTAGAACATATCTTTAAACGCATTATGCTGGATTCCCCCGGTAAGATAAATAGGATTGCCAGTGACGGGATCGGTCAATATAATGCCGTCCATATTGATCTCGGTTGGCTTCATCTCTATATCCCTGTCCTGGATTTTATAAAAACACTGTGTAAAAACAACTTTCAATCCCGCATCCTTCAGTCTTCCTTTTCCTACAACCTGTAACTTGTCAAATTCTCCGAGTATATCAAACTCACCGGTCACAAATCCCTGTATATCGGTGAACAGTCCGCCGAGAAAACGTTCCAGTATCTTCAACTGGAAATTCTTTGCTTTTAATGCAATACGGTTATCCTTTTGTTTTTCCTTATCGAAAGATATATCAACATCAGCTGTAAGGTTGTTTTCCTGGTTAAGGGTGTTGACCTTAGCAGTAAGTTTTTTGGTCAGATTGTCATATAATACCTGTGTGATCTTTGCATCCCCGATAGAATCGTTATCAAGACGGAATCCCTCTGCCAGGACCTCATCAGATGATATCACTAAATTTCCTGTCGGGTTTTCTATCAGTACATTGCCGGATATCAATCCTTCCAGCCGGTTCTTTGGTGCAAAGAATGGTGCAAAGTCTCCCAGGTTCACTTTCTTTAATTCCACTTCGATATCATTCCAGTGATTGCCGAATTCAGACCATTTGGTGCGTACCCGAACTTCCTGGTTGCTTTCCCGCAATACCAGCTGTCCGCTGGCAGGTGTATTGGTCCTGAACTCCAATTCACCGTTCTCATCTATTGTCCATGTCTTTCCGTTCACGGCAAAACTGGACGGGTTGAATTCGATCTTGACCCCATTATCATAGGTGAGAACCTGTGCATCCAGTCTTGCCTGGTTGATGGCCTGGTTGGCGCCGGTGAATATCCTTACCTGCGATGTATCATCGTGTGCATTGATGCGGAAAAGGGCCAGTGGTATATTCAGGCTGTCGCTGATATTGATATTACTGGCTCCACCATACAACGAAAGACTGTCGCTGTTACCATTCGCATTCAATTTTACATTATCAAAATTATAACTGCCGATCTTGAACTGGGGAATATCTGCATTCAGCGTCAGTTCATTTGTTGCGGTGTTGAGGCTTCCTTTGATATTGCTGTTGTTAAACCCCGAAAGTGTGCTATCTATCAGCTTGACGTAGTCATCTATGTACTGCGTGGTTATATCAAAAGTAAATGATTCGTTTCCCGGTAATCTTTTCGGAGGCTTGATGTAAGAAGGGTAGTATTTATTCAAAAACAGCTTGAATGCATCCGGCAGGTCGCGGATAGTGAAGTTGCCTGTTACGGTTCCTTCAAATTCATTGGAGTGGGCCTTTAATGTCTTTATATTATTAACGTACTCCGATGAAATGATCAGTGAATCGAAGGGAAGCGGCATGCCATTACGGGTCAGCGAAGCTTCTGTAATGTTTGCCTTCCCAAGAAAGTTATCGATATTATCACCGGTGAAGTCTAATTTGAACTTGCCTGAAAAACCGATATCATCTTTGGTAAGGTTCAGTTTTTTCAGGTTGGCCTTCTTTGCATCGGCAATAAAATTGAATACCGGCACCTTGCTGTTGAAATCGATCAGTCCATTCAATGTCAGTTCTGCTTCGGGGTCATTAATAGATGCCATACCATCGAACAGCTTTTTGTCCAGCTTCCCTTTGACGGTAATGTTGCTATAGCGATACCCGTTGAAATCAACATACCGGATCTTTCCATCTACTTCTGCATTACGTGTCTTTTCGCTGAAGCCTTTTCCTTTTAACGAACCACTCATAGAAATGGTGCCTATGTTCGGGTCGCCAATAAATTCTCCAAGACGGAAAAGGTCGGAGGAAATGGTACCTGAATAAACAGGATCCTGTCCGGCCGGCAGTTTCATATTCAGGTCACTCTTTACGGTACCAAGACTGGACTGAATGGTACCGTAGGTTACAAAGTCACGGATAAAACCGGTAAAGCTTCCATTAAAACGAATGAACTGAAGTTTGCGCAGGTCAGGATTGTTAACCTGGCTTACAGCCGGAACAATGGCTACAGCATCTTCGTATGTGGTGCGAAAATCATTGGCCTTAAAATCAATAAAGGTCTGGTTGATATCAGGCAAACCTGTCATGCTGATATCACCGTTAAGCAACGTGTTCCTGCCTGCTTCCACCACCAGGTCCTTGCCAATAAGATCATCTACAGTTCCCCTTATGTTTCCTTTCAGAATTATTTTTTTCTTCCATGTTTTTAATGCAGGGGCGAAGTAGGCGATGTCATCACTATCTATCTCCGAATTATCAAAATTACCCTGCATTCTTACTTTATGGATATAATCCCCCATATCATCAAACTCATCATAGTTCATCCGGTAATAGTTGCGGATGGTGCTATTGTTGGTCTGAATATCAAGATTGGCAAACGCCATTTCCTGCGGTGTCATTTTTATATCGGCTAACAGTTTCTTTACTTCAAACCCGCTGCGCTCTTTAGTGCTCAGGCCGAGCTTTGTCGTGATCGTATCTTTTTCCCAGTGCAGGTTATCGAAAGTGGCATTGATGTTACTGAAAGCGATATGCCTTCCGTCGAATGATTCTATTATGGGAGTGGATGACTGCTTATCCGTTTTAAAGGTTCCGTTGGTGATCTCTAATTTGTCCATTTGCATCACCCATCCTGCTGCATTCCATTTCAGTAATGAATCAACTGCTTTTGGTGAATAGTCGATTGTCTTTATACCGGCCGGTTTCTTTTTGGGATAATTATAAATGCTGAAAAAAGGGTCGGTGATAGTAAGAGAGTTGATGGCTATTTGCTTTTTGGAAAGGCTGATATCTTTAGCGTCCATTTCCAGCGACCCCAGCCAGGCCAGCATATCCTCTCCTCTCCAGGCATCTTTTTTATGAAAGACTATATTCTTCAGGTATACCTCTTTCAGGGAAAGCTGAACGCCTCCTTCCTTTTTTGTGCCAGAAGAAGGGGAAGAAAAATAATCGAGCAGGAACTGGTGATGCCAGACCGAATCGCTGCGCTGCATATTGATGACGGCATTCTCCAGCCCGATATATTTCAGTTCGATATTCTTTTTAAAGAAGAACCAGTCGGTGATTCGCACATTCACGCTGCCGGCATAGAGAAGAGTATCTTTCTGACGATCTTCCACCAATACACCTTCGAGATGCATTTTATTGAACAGCGAAAAATTCACATGTCTGATCTCCACCTTTGTATCCAGGTCTTTTGAAAGGCGATGGGTGACCTTACTGATGATCCAGTTCTGGCCGAAAGGAGTTTGAATAAATACCCACAATGCTATGATGAGGAACAGCAAAGAGCAGAAGAACCACAATAGTATTTTTTTGAGCTTCCTCAGATTCAATTATTTAATGTAAAAATAGACCAATTCGACCGCTTTGTGCAAAATCAGTACCAACCCGGATGGGCTGCTCCTGAAAGGATAAGGAATATTGTAAATTGCTCAAAAATCCCAACATGAGGAAGCTGCTCATCCTATTTTCACTTTTCTTTCTTACCAAAGCATGGACGCAACCGGCAAAAGACACGTTGCGCAGCAAATTTGTACTGGTCATTCATGGAGGGGCTGGCACTATCCTGAAAAGCCAGATGACGCCTGAAAAGGAAAAAGCATATAATGAAGCACTGAATACCGCTTTAAATATCGGGTATGCCATATTGAAGAAAGGGGGTACGGCACTCGATGCTGTCGAGGCATGCGTCAGGTCCATGGAAGACAACCCGCTGTTCAATGCCGGTAAGGGTGCTGTGTTTACCAATGAAGGAAAGAATGAACTGGATGCTGCGATCATGAACGGCAGAACGTTGGCTGCCGGTTCAGTGGCTGGTGTCACGACCATCAAAAATCCGGTTAGTGCGGCCAGGGCTGTTATGGAAAAGAGTCCTCATGTGATGATGGTAGGGCCGGGTGCTGAAAAGTTTGCCGGGCAGCAGGGGCTGGAGATAGTGGACCCTTTTTATTTTTTTACAGAATCAAGATGGAATGGTCTGCAGAGGGCCAGGAAAGAAGATTCGTTAAAAGCAGAAATGGATCATTCAGATACTGCAAAAAGAACATGGTTGAAGCAGAAGGAAAATAAAGACTTCAAATACGGAACAGTAGGGGCGGTGGCTTTGGATCGTCATGGGAATTTAGCTGCCGCCACGAGTACCGGCGGTATGACCAATAAAAAATTCGGAAGGGTAGGTGATGCGCCCATCATTGGAGCGGGCACTTATGCGAACAATAAAACAGCCGCCATCAGTGGAACAGGCTGGGGCGAATACTTTATAAGACTCGTGATGGCCAAGAGTATCAGTGATATGATGGAGTTTGGTAAAATAAAGCTCAGAGCCGCTGCAGATGAAATGATCATGAAACGATTGCCTGCTCTTGGCGGCGACGGAGGATTGATAGCTGTTGACAAGGACGGAAATATTGCCATGCCTTTCTGTACGGAAGGAATGTACCGCGGATATATACGGGAAAATGGGAAAGCGGTAATAAATATCTACAAGCAATAGGCTTTTTGGTAAAACATGCGGCTTGATCCATTCCCGGGGACACATATTGATTTTTAGAAATTGTTTAGTTGTTGTCCTTCTGATTTAGAAAGACAGGCTATTAAAAGGCAGTGCTTTTTCTTATCTGCAGAAAAAATACCGGAATGCAAGAAAAGATATTGTACAGATCAGGTGAAAGTATTCCTGAATCCTTTTAAATTGCAGTAATTGCTTGC
The DNA here is from genome assembly GCA_016787135.1 of Chitinophagaceae bacterium. Lineage (GTDB taxonomy): Bacteria > Bacteroidota > Bacteroidia > Chitinophagales > Chitinophagaceae > VBAT01. The sequence goes on from JAEUVK010000150.1 coordinate 18,580, forward strand.
ATATGATAAAGTACATCCTCTGTACCGGGATCGGGATGATGCTTTGCAGCGTCGTCA
>JAEUVK010000151.1 GCA_016787135.1 Chitinophagaceae bacterium
GGCTGGAAATTCATGCGATACACTACTGAGCCGGATAAGCTGATATACGATGAACGTCCACTAGTTGCCAACCGTAATGATAATGTGATAGCAGATACAAAAGCGACAGATACTTCTTCAGCTGGTTCTGGCAAGGGGCTAAAAAAATGGATATTGCCTTCGGCCAATGATTTTATAAATGATCCTGCGAAACGGCATCGCCGTCCCGACGGAAATCCCGGCAGTGATTTTCCTTTTGTTCAAAATAATTTTAATGATAGGGCATGGGAGCAGGTAACGCTGCCGCATGATTGGGCAATCAAAGGGCCATTTTATGACGGGGCACGGGCAGAAGTGGGTGGTGGAATGGGGCGGCTCCCGATCCAGGGTGTCGCATGGTATCGGAAAAAAATAAGTATAACTACTGCTGATAAGGATAAATCTGTTTACCTGGATCTAGATGGGGCTATGTCTTATGTTATGGTTTGGTTTAATGGAAATCTGGTTGGCGGATGGCCCTATGGGTATAATTCTTTTCGTCTTGATCTTACACCTTATATAAGTCCCGGCGGCGATAATCAGTTGGCAATACGACTTGACAATCCTAATCATTCGGCAAGATGGTACCCGGGCGGAGGTATTTACCGTAATGTATGGCTTATCAAAGTAAACCCTGTACATGTATCGCAATGGGGAACATTTGTTACAACAAAAGATGTTTCTGCTTCTTCGGCTACAATAAATATTGCTGTTGATGTGGAAAACAAATCAAACGCAGAAGAAAAAGTTCAGGTAATTACTGAAGTTTACCCGTTGGATAATAAACTGAATCGTATTGGAAAAGCGGTAGCAGTTTTTCCTAAGTCAGAATTAGTTGTACAACCGGGTAAAAAAAATAAAGCAGAAAAGCCGGTTACTATAAGAAACCCATTACTATGGGGCCCTCCTCCTGCACAAAAACCAAATCTTTATGCTGCAGTTACCCGTGTATATATAAAAGGGAAGGTGGTTGATGAATATGAGACCCGTTTTGGAATCCGCTCCCTGCTATTTGATCCTGTAAAAGGTCTGGTGGTGAATGGTAAGCCGGTGCGTTTCCAGGGAGTAAATCAGCATCACGATCTGGGGGCATTAGGCGCCGCATTTAATATAAGAGCGGCTGAAAGGCAACTGGAAATTTTAAAAGAGGCAGGTTGTAATTCCATTCGGATGGCACACAATCCGCCAGCGCCGGAATTGCTGGACCTGACAGACCGGATGGGCTTCCTGGTAATTGATGAAATATTTGATTGCTGGGAGAGAGGGAAAACACCACTGGATTTTCATTTGATCTTTAAAGACTGGTATGAACCTGATACAAGATCTTTTATTCGGCGGGACAGGAATCATCCATCTGTCATTGCGTGGAGTTTTGGCAATGAAGTGGGAGAACAGTACACGGCAGATACGGGAGCGGTGTTAGCCAAAAAGATTTACGATATAGTACATGAAGAAGATAATACGAGGCCTGCTACCGCATCTATGAATTATGCTAAGCCTGATATGCCTTTCCCGGTAGTGATGGATATTATAAGTTTGAATTACCAGGGAGAAGGTATACGTGATGCGCCGGCTTACTCTCATCTCAGAGGAATCAGGACTTCACCTCTTTATCCTGCTTTTCAAAAGCAATTCCCAGGCAAGTTGATTGTTAGCAGCGAAACAGCATCAGCGCTCAGTACACGGGGCTCTTATATATTTCCTGTATATAGCGGGATAAGTGCTCCTGTAAGTGATAGTACCGGGGGCGATCCTGAAAATAAATATGTAAGTGCGTATGAATTGTACACAGCCCAGTTTGGGGCATCGCCGGATAAGGTTTTTGCTTCACAGGATAAGCACCCTTTTGTAGCCGGTGAATTTGTTTGGTCAGGATGGGATTACCTGGGAGAACCTACTCCTTATTATTCTGCACGAAGTTCCTATTGCGGACTTATCGATCTGGCAGGATTTAAAAAAGATCGTTTTTATTTATACCAGTCAAGATGGAGACCTGGTTTACCAATGGTGCATATTCTTCCACATTGGAACTGGCCCGGTCGGTCAGGAGAAACTACACCTGTACATATTTTTACTTCAGGCGACGAAGCTGAACTTTTTTTGAACGGAAGGTCTTTGGGTAAAAAGAGAAAAGCTGCATTTGAATACAGGTTACGCTGGGATGACGTAAAGTATGAACCGGGTGAATTAAAAGTGATTGCTTATAAAAAAGGGAAAAAATGGGCTGAACAAGTTGTAAGAACTACTGATAAGGCTACTCAGCTTTTAATAAGTACAGACCGTAACGTGATAAATGCAAATGGTGAAGACCTTTCATTTATTACAGTTAAGGTAGCTGATAAAAACGGCCTGATGGTTCCCGATGCAAATAATAAAGTAAGCTTTGGTATTGAAGGCCCCGGAGAGATCGTGGCCACCGATAATGGTGACCCGGCTAACCTGGTTTCATTTGCTTCAAAAGAACGTGAAGCCTATTTCGGGATGGTCTTGCTTATTGTACGTTCTGAAAAAGGCAAACCCGGCAGTATAAGAATTAAGGCATCATCACAGAAATTGAAAGCTGCGACCCTTGAAATAAAGAGTAAATAAATTTAATCATGAGACGGTCAAATAATATAAGACGATCAAAGCCTGTTTCCGGATATTCAGTGGCCCTGCTGTTTGCTTTGCAGGCGTTGCTGCCGTCCTGTTCAAAAAAAAATAGTAATAACACAGGCGGTAATACAACTACCGTCGAGGCCCAGGTGACGGTACTGGCAGCTGAGAATAACCAGGTAATTCAGGGCTTTGGCTGCGCAACGGTATTCACACCACCAAATACATCTGTTTACACAAGTGAAGAATTTGACAAGTTGTTCGGATCTGGCAACGGCCAGGTAGGCCTTTCCATTCTTCGGATAAGGGTGGCAACCGATGATGCCTGGAGGGCTATAGAACTCAATCACGCCAAATGGGCAGCGGCAAAGGGAGCGAGGATCCTTGCATCACCCTGGAGCCCGCCTGCGAACATGAAAACTAATAACAATCTTATCGGGGGCTCGTTGAAAACTGACAGCAGTGCTGCTTATGCAAAATACCTGAATGACTTTGCCAATTATATGTTGGCCAACGGCGCTCCATTATATGCAATATCAGTTCAAAACGAACCGGACTGGAATCCATCTTATGAAGGTTGCGTGTGGACAGCTGATCAGATGAAGGATTTCTTAAAAAATCATGGTCATTTGGTGACCAGTACAAGATTGATGGCGCCTGAATTGGTCAATAACAATCAAACCTATGTGAATACCCTGTTGACAGACAACGCTGCTGCCGCTAATCTGGATATAGTAGGCACACATATATATGGCGGAGGTGTGGTAGAAAACCCGGTGGCAAAGTCGTTGAACAAAGAAGTCTGGATGACAGAGCACCTGGATACAAATGTTTACTATACCGCGAATATTAATACCGCTGTTGAAATTCATGATTGCTTGACAAAGGCAAATTTCAGCGCTTATATCTGGTGGTATGGCAAAAGATTTTATGGCCCGATCGGACAGGATGGAATGATTACAAAAAGAGGATACGTGATGTCGCATTTTGCCCGTTTTATCAAGCCGGGGTCTGTCCGCCTTGGAGCATCTGCCAACAGCAGGCCCGATGTTCTGATTTCTGCATATAAAAATGGTTCGAAGAAGGTAATAGTGTCTATCAATACCGGCGTCAATAACGTAAACCAGAAGATCACCGTTCAGGATGCAGCTATTACACAGGTAGTGCCTTATACAACCACTAATTCAAAGAATGCCGAACAAGGGATAATGATTTCTGTGTCCAATAACAGTTTTAGTTACATACTGCCGGCAAACAGTATCACAACCTTTGCCGAGCAATAAAGTAATTATACCGGAATCCTGTGAAAGTAATGATCATTTGGTAAAGCGCCCTGTAAGACGGGTGGTAGTGAAAACAATGAAATCAAAGAGGCTTTTAGCAAGCAGTTAGTTCTTATACAGGCAATCGTAAGGGATGAGTAATTATGCTCATCCCTCTTTTTTAAACTTTGTTATACTTTCGCCACAAAACCGGCTTTACAATGTTTTTTTTAGGAATAGATCTTGGTACATCTTCGGTCAAAGCTTCTGTAGTGGAGTCGCAGTCACAAAAGACAGTGGCAACGGCCAGCTATCCTGAGACAGAGGAGGAGGTCATATCGTTGAATCCCGGCTGGGCCGAGCAAAGCCCTGATCAGTGGTGGGAGAATGTAAAGCAGGCGATCCTGAAATGTCATGCTTCTTCAAAATACGATCCAAAAGATATATCGGCTATAGGTATCGCTTACCAGATGCATGGCCTGGTACTGGTGGATAAGGATCAGCATGTGCTGCGTAATTCTATAATATGGTGTGACAGCCGTGCCGTTGAAATTGGCAACAAAGCCTTTCAGGAGATAGGTGAAAAGACATGTCTGTCTCACCTGCTGAACTCTCCCGGCAATTTTACGGCGAGCAAACTGGCCTGGGTAAAAGAGAATGAACCTGCCATTTATGATAAGATTGATAAGGTGATGTTGCCCGGCGATTTCATTGCCATGAAGATGACGGGCGAATGCACTACTACAATGTCAGCATTATCCGAAGGTGTATTCTGGGATTTCAGGCATAGCAAAATATCCAAAGAGATCATCAGTTATTTTGGATTCGATCATACATTGTTCCCGTCACTGACCGCTGTATTTTCCATTCACGGGCATTTAAAAGATACAGTAGCGTCACGGCTGTCCTTGTCGCCGGGCATCCCTGTTTCGTATAAAGCAGGCGACCAGCCCAACAATGCGCTTTCATTGAATGTGCTTAATCCCGGGGAAGTGGCTGCAACAGCAGGTACATCGGGAGTGATCTACGGTGTTTGTGATGAACTGAATTATGACCTGCAATCCCGCATCAATAGTTTTGCGCATGTCAATCATGAACTGAAGAAGAACAGGATCGGTGTTTTATTATGTATCAATGGAACGGGTATTTTCAATCGCTGGATCAGGAACCTTGCCGGCGCCAATCACACGTATGCCGGATTAAATGAAGCTGCTGCGAAGACCCCCGTTGGTTCCGATGGATTGATCGCATTGCCATTTGGTAATGGGGCAGAACGAATGCTGAACAACCAGATTATCGGTGCACACTTTCATAATATCGATCTGAACATTCATGGCATAGCACATATGGTAAGAGCCGTGCAGGAAGGCATTGCCTTTTCTTTCCGGTACGGGCTCGACATCATGCGGAAAAATGGAATTGATCCTACGGTGGTACGTGCAGGCAAAACGAATCTTTTCCTGAGTGATGTATTTGCGCAATCATTTGCCAATGTCAATAATGTAGTGGTTGAGTTTTATGAAGGCGATGGAAGTTTTGGGGCTGCCATCGGTGCAGGGATTGGCGCAGGTATTTATAAAACTGCGGAAGCTGCATTGCAGAACCGGAAACCTGTGGGGGTAGTAAATCCTGCGACTACTAAACAATATGAGGAATTATATGAACAATGGAAAAAGCGACTGAGCGATCAGTTGAACAGGATACATCAAACGAAGGCTTTGTCATTTAGTGAAACATAATTTTTAAAATTCAAACAACGAGAAATGGCAATTACAACTGGACAAAAAGAGTATTTCAAAGGGATCTCCGCCATCAAATATGAAGGAAGAGAAAGCGACAACCCGTTAGCATTTAAGTGGTACGATGAAAATAAAGTAGTGGCAGGTAAGACCATGAAGGAATACCTGCGGTTTGCCTGTGCTTACTGGCATTCCTTCTGCGGCAGCGGCGCCGATCCGTTTGGCGAGGCTACGCATTTGTTTCCCTGGAATGAAAAGACAGATGCTGTAGAAAGAGCCAAAGACAAAGCGGATGCTGCATTTGAACTCATTACTAAACTGGGTATGCCTTACTACTGTTTTCATGATGTGGACGCCGTGGATTATACCAGCGATGTAAAAGAGAATGATAAACGCCTGCAGGCGATCACAGAATACCTGAAAGAAAAGCAGAAAGCCAGTGGTGTAAAATTACTATGGGGCACGGCCAATCTTTTCTCTAGCAGGCGATACATGAACGGCGCTTCCACCAACCCTGATTTTCATGTGCTGGCTCATGGCGCCGCACAGGTAAAAGCAGCATTGGATGCTACCATAGCATTAGGTGGCGAGAACTATGTGTTCTGGGGGGGAAGGGAAGGTTACATGAGTTTGCTCAATACAAACATGAAACGGGAGAAGGAGCACCTGGCGAAGTTCCTGCATGCGGCAAAGGAGTATGCAAGAAGGAATGGCTTTAAAGGTAAATTCTTTATTGAGCCCAAGCCCTGCGAACCATCCAAACATCAATATGATTACGATAGTGAAACAGTGATCGGTTTTTTGAGACAGCATGATCTCTTGAATGATTTCAGTTTGAATATCGAAGTGAATCATGCTACACTGGCTGGCCATACCTTCACTCATGAGTTGCAGGTGGCAGCCGATGCGGGATTGCTCGGCAGTATTGATGCCAACCGCGGCGATTACCAGAACGGGTGGGATACGGACCAGTTCCCCAATGATATCAATGAGCTGACCGAAGCGATGCTGATCATACTGGAGGCCGGTGGCTTTAAAGGAGGAGGTATCAACTTCGATGCAAAGATCAGGCGTAACTCCACTGACCCCGGGGATCTGTTCTATGCGCATATCGGCGGAATGGATACATTTGCCCGTGCTTTGATCACTGCAGATAACGTTCTGAATAAATCCGACTATAGAAAGACCCGGAAAGAAAGGTATGCCTCATTTGATAGTGGAAAAGGGAAGGAATTTGAAGAAGGGAAGTTATCTTTGGAAGACCTGAGAGCTTATGCGATAGAAAACGGCGAGCCCGTACTAAAAAGCGGCAAGCAGGAATACCTGGAAAATATCATTAACAGGTATATCTAATAATTATCTTTAAAAACCAAAACAGGCCGGTATGCTTACATGGATCGACTGGATCATTATCCTCTTTTATTTTGCAGTTATTGCAGGTATTTCATGGTGGGCGGTAAAAAAGAAAGACAAAGATTCTCCTGATGATTATTTTCTTGCCGGCCGTCACCTGGGTTGGTTCGTTGTAGGGGCATCCATTTTCGCCTCTAATATCGGTTCAGAACATTTGGTGGGGTTGGCAGGTTCTGGTGCCACAGATGGGGTTGCCCTGGCGCATTATGAATTGCATGCATGGTGTTTATTGGTATTAGGCTGGGTAATGGGGCCTTTCTTTATGCGTTCGAAAGTGTTTACCATGCCGGAATTCCTGGAAAGAAGATTTACGCCACAGGCAAGAACAGTGCTTTCGCTGATTTCCTTGTTTGCCTATATCCTTACAAAAATTGCGGTGGGCATTTTTGCCGGCGGTGTTGTATTCCGGGCTTTATTACCGGATGTAAACATCATGGGCATGGATTCATTCTGGATTGGCTCTATCCTGCTTATTATTTTAACCGGTGTTTATACTATTACCGGCGGATTAAGGGCAGTAGTTTATACGGAGACGTTGCAAACATTTGTAAAAATTATTGGTGCTTTGCTCGTCACCTACTTCGGCTTAAAGGCATTGGGTGGCTGGGATAAGTTGAGAGAAATATGCGGCAGCGATATGTTTAATTTATGGAAACCTGTTGTACCCGAAGGAGTGGAAAGTACATGGGCCCCGGTAAAAGAAGCCGGAAGACAAGCCTGGTATTTTAATGATAAATATCCCTGGCCGGCTATGCTGTTCTGTGCACCCATCATTGGTTTATGGTATTGGTGTACCGACCAATATATTGTGCAACGTATTTTAGGCGCCCGTGATGACAAACAGGCAAGACGGGGTTCTATTTTCGCAGGCTTTTTAAAACTTACCCCGGTTTTCTTATTCATTATTCCGGGTATGATATGTTTTGCTTTGGCAAAAAGCGGACTCAATGCCGATATACAGCAGCGTTTGTTAGAGGCAGACGGTACGGTGAACCGCGAGGCGGCACAAGGCTCATTTGCCATGTTAGTGACACATGTGCTGCCTGTTGGTGTAAGAGGTATAGTGGTGGCGGGACTTCTTGCCGCATTAATGAGTGCACTGGCGGGTGTGTTCAACGCATCGTCGTCGTTGTTCACCATGGATTTTTATTCTAAGCTCAGGCCGAATGCATCACAGGAAAAACTGGTACGGGTTGGAAGGATCGCTACTGTAGTGATGGTAGTTATTGGTTTGCTTTGGATACCGGTTATACAAGGCGCTAAAGGTTTATATGATTACCTGCAGGGCATACAAGCGTACCTGGCGCCGCCCATATTCGTGGTATTCTTCTTTGGCGTATTCATGAAACGGCTCAATGGACCCGGTTGTCTGGCCACATTGATTACCGGATTCTTAATGGGATTGTTCCGACTGATTATTGATACACCTGTAAAACTAAGCGGGGTAACATACAGTGAGGGGTCTTTCCTGTGGGTAATGAATAATATTTTCTTCCAGTACTATAGTCTTTTGATCACCATTGTCTGTATTCTTGTATTTATCATTGTCAGCTACGCCACCAAAGCGCCGGAATACAGCAGGATTAGCGGACTTACTTTTTCTACCCTGTCACAGCAGGACAGAATGGAGAACCGTTCTTCCTGGAACTGGAAAGATGTGGTGCTTTCCGTATTGATGATTGCGCTGATCATAGCGATCTATAGTTATTTTACAGGATAATTAAATTGAATCACTAATGTGGTGAATGGTGAGTTGCCGGTGGTGAATAGTCACCATTCGCCACTCACCATTCACGTTTTTATTACATTTACAAAAAAAAGAGAATCATGTTGATGGAGCAAACCATGCGCTGGTACGGGCCCAATGACCCGGTCAGTTTATCTGATATAAGGCAGTCCGGGTGTACAGGTGTTGTCACAGCCCTGCATCATATTCCTGTTGGCGATGTATGGCCCCTGGATGAGATCAATAAGAGAAAGTCTCTGGTAGAAACAGCCGGTATGACCTGGACAGTGATCGAAAGCCTGCCGGTGAGTGAAGACATCAAAAAGCAGACAGGTAATTACAAACTGCATATTGAAAATTACAAGCAAAGCCTGCGCAACGTGGCCAAATGCGGTTTGAAAGTGGTGACCTACAACTTCATGCCGATACTCGACTGGATGCGTACGGATATTTATTATACGATGCCGGATGGCAGCAAGGCATTGCGTTTTGAAAAATCAGCTTTCATTGCTTTTGATGTTTTTCTGCTGAAAAGACCCGGCGCTGAAAAGGATTATACACCTGAGGAGATCAAAAAGGCAGAGATGCGGCTGAAGTCTATGACCGATGAAGAGGAGGAAGTGCTGTACAAAAATGCTTTGCTGGGTTTGCCGGGAAGTGAAGAACGGTTTACCCCGGAACAGATACTCGCTGCATTGAAAACATACGAGCATATTGATGCGGCCAAACTGAAGCAGCATTTATTTTACTTCCTGCAGCAGGTGGTGCCTGTGGCCGAAGAAGCAGGACTTAAGATGGCGATCCACCCGGATGACCCTCCGTATCCGTTACTCGGTTTGCCGCGGATAGTAAGTACAGAGAAGGATGCTAATGAACTTTTAGCCGCCGCGCCATCCCCGGCCAATGGACTTTGCTATTGCACCGGCTCTTACGGTGTTCGTGCTGATAATGACCTGCCTGGTATGGTGAAAAGACTGGGGGATTACATTCATTTCATTCACCTGCGCAGCACCAAACGGGATGCTGACGGCAATTTCTTTGAAGCCGACCACCTGGATGGTGATGTGGACATGTATGCCGTCGTAAAAGAGATCGTACAGACAATGCGAAGAAGGAATGTTTCTATTCCCATGCGTCCCGATCATGGCCACCAGATGCTTGATGACCTGAAGAAAACAACTTATCCCGGTTATAGTGCCATCGGAAGGTTAAGAGGCCTGGCCGAACTGAGAGGGCTGGAGCTGGGGATATTCAGGAGTCTGCAGGAAAAGTGAGGATCATTCAAAATCCCCCAGCGTTCTACCATGTATCATGTAATCCGTTTATAAACATACCCGCCTGCCGGCCGGCAGGTTATTCCTCTCATACCGCTTTATATAGGCAACTGCTTGTTGCCTGGAGCCTTTCGTCACGGTTTAGTTTTGTTTTTCTTTCGATACCTATAAAACTGTGTCAAGAAAAAAATAGCTCCGGCCATTGGCGCAAGAAGTATGAAAGGGTTTTTCTTTTTGTCATCTGGATTAAAATACAAAATCAATGGAACTGCTATAATTACTATAACTGCAAATATTGCTATGAAGATTGCTCCATCGCCTTCATAAATTGTCGCCGCTTGTTTAATTGTCTGTGGCTCATTGTCAGCTTGAGGAGTGTCTGCATGAGAATGTGACTTTGACGTTACTCGTTTATTGAAGATGTTTACTAACTGTGGAAGGTCCATAACTAATTTGTCGAAGTCGTCTTTAAATGTCAAAGCAAAATGCCAAAGTTTAACTTCTGAACCGTCCTTCATTGTAAGCTTTAATAAATCGAAATTGTTGTCAGGTTGATATTTATAGCTTTCGATGTCACTAAATAGAATTGTCCTGTCTGGGTAATGATGAAAAATGTATTGTGATAACCAGCGAATAGAAATGTCATTCTTTGTTAGCGTTACTTCAACTAAAGCTGTTGAAGTAAAACGCTGAAGAAAAAACGCCAAAAGCATAATGAATATCGCTGAAATGATTGAAATGGCGTCGCCTTTTGGAAGGAACTTGATTGAGAGTAAAGCGCCGCCGAACATCGTCACCATGAGTGTGGGTATCCAGATTTTCCAATCAGTCGTTTTAATTCTGTAGGTCGTCATAAGATTACAGGCAACTCATAAATATACGAAAGTCCTTAACTGCCACACTTTGCTTTTTTGATGATGCAGTTCATCATTTACCTGCCGGTAACAAAACGGGCCTTTTAATTTCTTAAAAGACCCGCTGTCATTTTCCCCCACGGAAAAGTTCTTGTGTTTCTTATGTAGCAACGGCCGGCACGGCTGTTTGTTTTTTATTGGCTACGGATCGAAATATCATTCTATACTTATTATATATATATGCAGGACAAAAATCCTGTTGTCATAAACTTCAACACATGATGAGTATTAACAGGTTACCTGATCTTCATCAGGCTACCCTTGCTGACCACAATCATATTTCGTTTCTTAATAAGTCAGTTTTTTCCGCGGATAAGGATAATAGTTTTGGTATTAATAATCTTATTAGTTCAAAAAAATGGAAAAGCTGACCGATATGGTATTACATATCTCTCAAAGCAGGACACTGAAGGAAACGCAGGATGAATTCAACAATGCGTATCCCTATTTGCGGATAGAATTCTACCGCAATAGCGAGCCGGGTCTTGCCCGGAGGCATCTGAAGAATTTCATGCCGATGACGGCCGCCGGTCTGAAACAGAACGGCGAACTGGAGATATACGACCAGATGACAGTGGGTCAGCTGGAAAATGCTTTTAAAGAAAGATTCGGCCTGAATGTGCAGCTATCACGCCGCTCAGGTACACTGTGGCTCGAAACCACCATGACCGATAACTGGACCCTGAAACAGCAGAATGATCATGGCCGCGAATTATCAGAACCTGCTCAGAGCCGGAGGATCGCCAGCGAGGATGAATCGGATGACGATTAAGTGAACGGCCCCTGTAATTATTAATATAAGAGATTGCCTAATTTTTCCAGGTCAGTGATCGTGATCTTACCATCTTTGATGGCGATCAGTTTCTCTGCTTTGAAGTCACTCAATGTGCGGATCAGTGACTCGGTAGCTGTACCTACATATTGTGCTATATCTTCCCTGGATATCTCGATGGTCGTTTTTTCTTTGCCAACATTGAATTTGCCATGAATATCCACCAGCGCCTTGGCGACACGTTTACGAAGTGAACTATAGGCTAAACTGAGCAGGCGTTCTTCTTTATCTTTTACATTCTGGGTAATGATATGGATAAATTTGGCAGCAATGCTTATATCATTATTGATCATCTGCAGGAAATCCTCTCTTGGTATCTGCATGATATCGGCATCTTCCAGCACTTCAACAGAGTCATCGTAATTGCGGTCTTCGATCAGGGCGGCATAACCGAGAAAATCACCATCGCTGAAAAGATCGGTAATGTATTCCTTGCCATCCGGATGGGTCTTGAAGGCTTTTACTTTTCCTTTGACCAGGAAATACAGGAATTTTGGACGGCGCCCTTCCTGGTACAGGGTCTGTTTTTTGTGAAAATTCTCTATGTCGTATTGATCGGCCAGGTTCTTTAAAGTACCGGAGTCTTTTACATCTTTAATGAACTGGCTGATGCCCTGCGGGGATGCGGCATATTTATTATCGAGTATCTCCATTTTCTTCAGCCTGATTTCTATTGCATTCAGGAGTTCTACATCTTCAAATGGCTTGGTGATATAGTCGTCGGCACCCATTTCCATTCCTTTCCGGAAGTCGGCTCTTTCCGTTTTGGCTGTCAGGAAAATAAAGGGGATATTCTGTGTTTCTTCGTTCTTTCTCACCATGTGCAGTACACCATACCCATCCAGTTCAGGCATCATGATATCGCAAACGATCAATGCCGGCTTTTCCTTAATGGCTACATCTACACCTCTTTTACCGTTTTCTGCTGTCAGGGTCTTGTACCCTGCCAGCTCCAGTATTTCTGCGGTGTTTTCCCGGATATCGTCGTGATCGTCAATAATTAGAATGGTTCTTTGTGGCATGACCAGTGATTTTTAGAATTGGACAATTTGTAAAATAATCGAAATGAGCCCAAATGTAACCAAATCAGCGGACTGATAAAAATCAGGAATTCCGGTGAACTTGCTCATCCTCATCGTTTTTGCCGGACAATATTTTCGTGGCTTCGGTATATGTCTTCAAAAGCGATCACCAATCAGCAATTGCAGTGTTACCATTGCGGGGAAACATGCACCTCGGGTAAAATTCACCTGGAAGAAAAGGTGTTTTGCTGCGAGGGCTGCAAAATGGTCTTCCAGATCATCAACCAGAACGGCCTTTGCGATTATTATAGCCTGAATGAAAGGCCCGGTATCAACCAGCGCATAGCGGCCCGGAAAGACAAATTCGCATTCCTGGATAATAACGACATACAGGCCAAGCTGGTCAGTTTTAAAGATGAAAAACAGACCCATGTTACGTTTTACCTGCCACAGATGCACTGCAGTTCCTGCCTGTATCTGCTCGAAAACCTCCATAAACTGGATGAGGGTATCATTTCTTCCAAAGTGAACTTTACCCGGAAAGAAGTAGATATCATTTTGTTGAATCGGCAAACTTCATTGCGTAAGACGGCGGACCTGCTGACGGCCATCGGCTACGAGCCGTATATCAGCCTGAATGACCTCAAAGAGACAAGACCTGCAATCGATAAAAGCATGGTTTACCAGATAGGTGTTGCAGGATTTTGTTTTGGTAATATCATGCTGATGAGCTTCCCGGAATACCTGGGTGTAGATGCTTCAGAAGCGGGATTAAGGGGCATTTTCCGGTGGATGAATTTTGGCCTGGCCATCCCGGTGTTGTTATACTCGGCGCTTCCATTTTATATCTCATCCTGGAAGAGCCTGAAGCATAAATTCCTTAATATCGATGCGCCCATCGCTCTAGCTATCATAGTCACATTTATCCGTAGCGCTTATGAGGTGATATCCGGAACCGGCGGCGGGTATTTTGATTCCATGACAGGTATCGTATTCTTTATGCTTGCCGGGCGCATCCTGCAGGATAAAACCTATCGCCAGTTATCTTTTGAACGGGATTATACTTCTTACTTCCCGATAGCGGTATCTGTTTTGAAAGACAATAACGAAGTGCCCACTACTTTGCCGGAGATCAAAACAGGCGATACGCTGCTCATACATCATGAAGAACTGATTCCTGCCGATGGCATACTGACAAAGGGAAAAGCATTCATTGATTATAGTTTCGTTACGGGTGAGTCATTGCCTGTGTTGAAAGAAGTAGGAGAGATCGTGTATGCCGGCGGTAAACAGACAGAGGGAAATATTGAGATACTGGTGGTAAAGGAGGTGGCGCAAAGCTACCTGACCAAACTCTGGAACCGGGATGAATTGAAGAAACAGGAGGAAACAAAGAGTGTGTCGTTTGTGCACCTGCTGAGCCGTTACTTTACTTATATTGTTTTTACTATTGCGGCTATTACTGCTGTTTACTGGGGAATCAATGACAGCCATAAGATATGGCCTGCAGTGACTGCCATTTTCATTATTGCTTGCCCATGTGCTTTGCTGTTGTCGAACACTTTTACCAACGGAAACATACTGACTATCCTGGGCCGCAATCATTTCTACCTGCGTAGTGCGCAGGTGATCGAAGACATTGCTGACATTGATCACGTAGTTTTTGATAAAACAGGTACGCTTACTTCTACACAGGAACAGGACATCGTATATGAGGGCGATCCGTTGACCCATATACAAAAACAAAGAATAGCAGCGCTGGCCCGTTGTTCCAATCACCCGCTGAGCAAGGCATTGGTAAAATATATCGGCATTACCCATGATATGCAGGTGCCGGGTTTTAAAGAAAGGACCGGTCATGGCATTGAAGGTTTTGTAGAAGACGACTGGATCAAACTCGGTTCGGGTGAGTATGTATCAGGGATCAAAGCAAAGGATGATACTACGACCGTTCATGTAAGTATCGAAGAAAAGGTGCGGGGCCGTTTTTGTTTCAGCAATCATTACCGTGAATCAGTGAATGAGTTGGTCCATGACCTGAAAGGCAATTACCAGTTATCGGTTATTTCCGGAGACAATACCTCAGAGAAGGAGAACCTGAAGAAAATACTTGGCGAAAAGACAACACTACTCTTCAACCAAAAGCCGGAAGACAAACTGGATTATATCCGCTATTTACAGCAAAGAGGGAAAAAGGTGATGATGATCGGTGACGGGTTGAATGACTCCGGTGCATTAAAACAAGCTAATGTGGGGATTGCAGTAACTGAGCAGACCAACAATTTTACACCTGCCAGTGATGCGATCATCGAAGCTAAAAAAATATCACGGCTGGCAAGGTTCATTCACCTGTGCCGGGCCAATAAAAATATAGTGATGGCAAGTTTTGTGATGTCGATAGTATATAACATTATCGGTTTATACTTCGCTGTGCAGGGTACCCTCGATCCGCTGATCGCAGCGATCCTGATGCCCAGCAGCTCACTGAGCATCGTGCTACTGACATTTGGCAGCAGCAGCCTGCTTGCCCGCAGTATGAAATTATGATATGAATTAGAGCAACTCTATCGACATAATAGACTGAAAATCTGATTAGAATCAGGTTTTTCAATGACTTTGATTATGTCATGGCAGAGTCACCAAAAATACCTTTACGTCTAAATTTTTTACGACAACAATGAGTGTAATCATCATACTCCTTATTGCCAGTATATCTGTAGCCGGGCTGTTCCTGGCTGCCTTTCTGTGGGGTGTAAAAACAGGACAGTTCGAGGACGATTATTCTCCGTCTTCCCGTATCCTCTTCGAGGATAAGCCAGCGTCTGCAACCAAATCACTATAATTTTTTTTAAACAATCCAACGTATGCAAGTAGAAAAATTCTATTATGACAACAAGATCGTAAAGGCATTTGGTATTGCCACGGTTGTTTTCGGCATAGTAGGTATGCTCGCCGGTTTATGGGCAGCTATCCAGATCTATTACCCGGAAAGCAGCCTGAACCTGGCAGCCACTACTTTCGGTCGTCTTCGTCCGTTACACACCAATGCGATCATTTTTGCCTTTGTGGGTAACTCGATCTTCATGGGTATTTATTACTCCCTTCAGCGTCTTTGTAAAGCAAGGATGTTCAGTGACAAGCTTAGTTGGATTCATTTCTGGGGATGGCAGGCCATCATTGCTGCAGCCGCTATCACGTTGCTGATGGGGGTTACTACCGGTAAAGAGTATGCAGAGCTGGAATGGCCTATTGATATCGCTATCACATTGATCTGGGTTGTTTTCGGTATCAATATGTTTGGCACTATCCTTAAAAGAAGGGAAAAACATTTATATGTTGCCATCTGGTTCTATATCGCTACATGGGTTACGGTAGCTATGCTGCATATCGTGAACTCTATGGAGATCCCGGTCTCATTCCTGAAAAGTTATAGCTGGTATGCAGGTGTGCAGGATGCACTGGTGCAATGGTGGTATGGTCACAATGCCGTGGCCTTCTTCCTTACTACTCCGGTACTTGGATTGATGTATTACTTTTTGCCCAAAGCGGCTAACAGGCCGGTTTATTCCTACCGTCTTTCTATCATTCACTTCTGGGCGCTGATATTCATTTATATCTGGGCCGGTCCGCACCACTTGCTTTATACAGCATTGCCTGACTGGGCGCAGTCACTCGGTGTGGTATTCTCTGTGATGCTGATCGCTCCGAGCTGGGGTGGTATGCTGAATGGTTTGTTCACCCTGCGCGGCGCCTGGGATAAAGTAAGAGAAGATCCCGTTTTGAAATTCATGGTAGTGGCAGTGACCTGTTATGGTATGTCCACTTTTGAAGGACCGATGCTGAGCCTGAAGAATGTGAATGCGATCTCTCACTTCAGCGACTGGACCATTGCCCACGTACATATCGGTGGATTGGGTTGGAATGGTTTCCTGGCATTTGCTATTTTATATTATATGGTTCCAAGGATGTGGGGCACTCCTCTTTATTCAAAGAAATTAGCTACTAACCACTTCTGGCTCGGCACAATTGGTATCGTGTTGTATGCCGTGCCGATGTACTGGGCAGGTTTTGAACAAAGCATCATGTGGAAGTCATTTACTCCGGAAGGACAGTTGAAGTTCCAGTTCCTCGAAACAGTAACGAATATCAAACCGCTCTATATCGTAAGAAGTATTGGTGGCGCCTTATACCTGACAGGTGCATTCTTCATGGTGGTAAACCTGGTGAAGACAATTGCCAAAGGCCGGTTTGTGGCGAATGAAGAAGCAGAAGCAGCTCCATTGGTAAAAGAAGCTTCACATAAAAAGGAATACTGGCACAGGATACTGGAAAGAAAACCGGTGACCATGCTCGTGCTGAGCCTTATCCTGGTTGCTATTGGCGGTCTGATCGAAATGATCCCGACGTTCCTGGTGAAATCAAACATACCAACCATTGCGAGTGTAAAACCCTATACACCGCTCGAACTGCAGGGAAGGGATATCTATGTAAGGGAAGGCTGTTATACCTGTCACTCACAAATGATACGTCCGTTCCGTGATGAAGTAAAAAGATATGGCGAATATTCAAAAGCCGGTGAGTTTGTATATGATCACCCATTCCAGTGGGGTAGCAAGAGAACAGGACCAGACCTGGCAAGAGAAGGGGGCAGACAGACGGATTCATGGCATTACAATCACATGTACGACCCAAGAACAATGTCGCCCGGCTCAATCATGCCGAGATATGTATGGTTACTCGATAATGCGCTGGATACATCTTCAACACCGGCCAAGATAAGAGCCATGCAGACACTGGGTGTTCCTTATCCCGATGGGTATGATAAAATAGCCAATGCTGACCTGATGAAACAGGCTGACTCTATTGCGGCCAACCTCAAAAAGGATAAGATCGAAACACCTTCCAATGCAGAGATCGTGGCACTGATCGCTTACCTGCAGCGTATCGGAAGGGATATCAAAGCCGAGCCGAAACAGGCGATCGCTGAAAACAAATGATGAATAAAAATTAAGACAAAATGAAATTCATCAACTATTTAGAAAAGATCAGCGGCATTGATATCTATGGCATGGTATCACTCATTCTGTTCGTCACCTTTTTCACTGTCATGCTGGTATGGGTGTTGAAAACAAAGAAGAGTGCTTTCAATGAAGTAAGCCGCATACCATTAGACAATTAAGTAAGAACCTTTTAAAAAAATGAATATGCTTCCTTTCATTCGTAAAATATCCAAAACTGTACTCAGGATACTGGGTGTGTTCCTGCTGATCAGCGTAACTACACCCGTATGGGCTGCCGGTCCGCCTGAACCTTCCATATTCAGCAACCCGCTGGCCCTGACATTTATTATCCTGATGATCCTGTTGCTCATCATTATCGGCATACTGGGTTACATACTTATCGGTGCTGCCGATCTGAAACTGAAGAAGGAAAAAAGGTCAACACCTGTTGCTGCTTCGGCCATGGTGTTGTTCGTTCTTCTGCTGAGCAGCTCGTCTTTATTTGCACAGGGTGGTACTGCTGCGGAGCCTGCTGCACAAACTGCAGCTTCCAATATCGGGGGCATGGCACCATCTACTTTTTATGTAATGGCAGCGGTGGTCTTTCTCGAACTCCTGATCATTATTACCTTACTGCTCAATATCAGGTTCCTGCTGAAAAAAGAAAAAGAAAGGATAGCAGAGCCGGTAACCGAAGCGGAGATAGCCAAAGCCGCTGAAGAGAAAAGAAATCATCTCAGCTGGTGGGATAAATTCAATTCACTTCGTCCTGTAAGCCAGGAAGCTGACCTGGACCTTGGACATGACTACGATGGCATACGGGAATTGAATAACCGCCTCCCGCCATGGTGGTTGTACGGGTTTTATCTCACGATCATCTTTGCGGGCGTCTATCTCTGGCGTTTCCATATTTCCCATACCGGGCCTTCCAGTAAGGAAGAATATGAAACAGCTGTTGCCAAAGCGGAATTAAAGGAAAAGGAATACCTGAAAATGAAAGGGGAAAATATAGATGAGAACACCGTCGTATTCCTGTCTGCTAAAGCAGACCTGGATGCCGGTAAGGCCATATTTGAAAAAGGCGCCTGCATTAGCTGTCATGGTACTGATGCAAGCGGCATCGTATTCGGACAGCCGGGCGTTGGTCCTAACCTGACAGATGATTACTGGCTTAACGGGGGTAGTATCAAAAATATCTTTACCACTATCAAATACGGAGTTGCGGGCAAAGGGATGCAGTCCTGGTCCAGTACCTATTCAGCAAAGGAAATAGCGCAGATCGCCAGTTATATAAAGTCATTGCATGGTACTAAGCCTGTTAAAGTAAAGGATCCGCAAGGAGAACTTTATAAGGATGAAGAGACAAAGCCAGCCACCGATTCACTGAAGATCATGAATGATTCTATAAAAGCAAAGGATAACAAAGTGGCCATGAATTAAAGAGGCGATTAGATCGTAGTATTCAAAGAATAAAAAGATGACAAACGATAATACCAATCCGGTGGAAGAAGAAGTGCAGGAAGCGTTCCGTGACCGGATTGCTACAGTGGACGCAAAGGGAAAGAGGAACTGGGTATATGCGCAGAAACCGAAGGGAAAGTTATATAATATCCGTACCTGGGTGAGCTGGGGTTTCTTTGCCCTTTTCTTTACCCTTCCTTTTATTAAGTATCATGGGCGGCCGCTGTTCATGTTCAATATTCCGCAGGCAGAGTTCATCATTTTCGGCAAGATATTCTGGCCGCAGGATTTTTTCATCTTCGGAATAATGATGATCACCTTCATCGTTTTTATTGTATTGTTCACCGCCGCTTTTGGCCGTTTATTTTGCGGTTGGATATGTCCGCAAACCATTTTCATGGAGATGTTCTTCCGTAAGATCGAATACCTGATCGAAGGAGATGCGGCCAAACAAAAACTAGTTAAAAACAGCCCCTGGACAGCGGAGAAAATACGGAAGAAAGTAACGAAGCATGTTGTATTCTTCCTGATGGCATTTATCATTGCTAACTTCTTTCTTTCCTATATCATCAGTATGGATGAATTGAAGAAGATCATCAGTGAACCGGTAAGCCAGCACGTGGGCGGTTTTTTGGCGATCGTGATCTTTTCAGGAGTATTCTATGGCGTATATGCTTATTTCCGTGAACAGGCTTGTACCGTGGTTTGCCCCTATGGCCGTTTGCAAAGTGTATTACTCGATCGTAATTCAATGATTGTCGCGTATGATTATAAAAGAGGGGAGCCAAGAGGAAAATATAAAAAGGGTACCAAAGCTGAAACCAATATTGGTGATTGTATTGATTGTTTTCAGTGTGTAAAGGTATGTCCGACAGGTATTGATATACGTAATGGTACACAGATGGAATGTGTAGGTTGTACGGCCTGTATTGATGCCTGTGATAAAATGATGGAAGCAGTAGGCAGACCTACCGGTTTGGTACGCTATGCTTCAGAGAATGGTATTGCCGAAGGCAAGAACCTGCGTTATACGGGAAGAATGAAATTCTATACAGTGCTGCTGTTTGTGCTGACAGGATTGCTGACAACTTTATTACTGACACGTAAAGAGATTGACGGCACTATCATCAGGGCTACCGGTCTGCTGTACCAGGAAAGGGGAGCAGATAGCTTATCAAACCTGTATAACATCAAGATCGAAAATAAAACACTCAATGAGATCCCGGTTACCCTGAGGCTGGAAGGTGAGATGGGTAAGACAGGAAAGGTAGAGTTGGTGGGTAATAGTAATGTGCATGTAAAAAAAGAAGGACAGGGAGCTGGGGCATTCTTCATTGTGTTGCCACGGAATGTTGTACGATCAAGAAAAATGAAATTGACTGTGGGGCTTTACGAAGGCGACAAAAAGATCACAGAGCTGAAGACGAATTTTATGGGCCCCTTTACCAGGTTTTAAGTTTATTCATCATCAATCAAAAATAAATCATGAACTGGGGAAACAAATTGCTGGTCACATTCATTGTATTTGGGGCGGGTATGTCCTTTCTTGTGTACCGCTCCATGAACACCAATTATGAACTGGTAGATAAAGAGTATTATAAGAATGAGCTCCGTTACCAGGAGGTCATTGATGGTGTCAATCGTGCCAACGCACTAAGTGATGTGGTCAAACTTACGCAAACAAGTGCCGGTATAGCGTTACAATTGCCTGCAGAAATGAAAGGGCAGAGAGTTTCCGGCACTGTACATTTCTACTGTGACTATGACGCCAGGAATGACCGTAAGTTCGGATTGAGTACAGACACCAATGGTATGCAGGTGCTGGATGATAAGCTGGTCGCATCAGGGAGTTATCTGGTAAAGATCAGTTGGAAAGCCGGCGACAAAGATTATTACACGGAAAAGCCGTTAACTATTAACTGATGTTATGGGCTGCCATCATAGCGGGATTTAGCCTGGGCGCTGTCAGTAGCCTGCATTGCGTGGGCATGTGCGGTCCGCTGGCGCTGGCGTTGCCTGTCCATCACTTATCAAAGACACAACAGCTCATTTCTCTTTTTCTTTACCAGACCGGAAGGATCATTACGTATGCTGGTTTTGGTTTGATATTTGGCCTGGCGGGAAGGAGGATATATCTTGCCGGTTTTCAGCAATGGTTCTCCATTATTATGGGAGCAATAGTCTTATTGCTGGTCATTTTATATTGGGTTTATAAAAACCCGCTTCAACCTTCTTTTTTCAATAAATTCTTCCGGGTCATTCAATCTTACATGACCGAAGCCTTTCAAGCAAAGAAAAGCGCTGCCGGTTTCTTAGTGCTTGGAATGGCCAATGGGTTATTACCCTGTGCCATGGTGTATGTAGCGGTCGCCGGTGCATTGACCACCACGGAAATCTCATATAGTGTTTTATTCATGGCGATGTTTGGAGCAGGTACCCTACCAGCCATGATGGCGGTCAGTTATTTTGGAAGATTGGTTAGTTTGCCGGTAAGGAATATGTTCCGAAAGGCTGTTCCGGTATTCATGACCATTATGGCTGTTATTTTAATTCTCCGTGGTTTAAATCTTGGTATTCCTTTTATCAGCCCTGTACTCAACGGCCCGGCAGGTGACACAGTCGTTTGCCATCCTTAAAACATTCCGAGATCTTCTTTATTCTTATCTGTATAACCCCAATCCTCATCTTCCTGGAGATCTTTACCTGTAAATGTTTTCGATCGTAAGACAGCTATAACCATCCATATTACAAGAAAGGGGGAGATGGAAAACAGGAGCCCGGTAATAATAAGAGGGGCATTTACCGTAAGCAGTACCAAATACAGCAGCAGCAAAGCTGAAACAATATAGACCGGAATGGGTATCCTCTGGTTCATTAACACCTTTTATGCTTAAACAGGCAGCCGCGTCAATTGTTCATTACCGGTGACCCTTAAAATTTGAAAGCCGGGAGCTTAACCGTAAAAGCTGTCCCTTCATTATACCGGCTGGCAACGGAAATATCGCCATGCAGCAGGTTCAGGTACCTCTTAATGATCGGTAATCCCAGACCGGTCCCCTGGATATTACTTACGTTCTTACCCCGGAAAAATGTATCAAACAGGTAAGGCAGATCATCTTCCGGGATGCCGATGCCTTCATCTTTTACGGTTACAGCCAATACTTCCGGGCTGTTGTGTACATCCAGCCAGATATTTTTTCCTTCATCAGAGAATTTTGTGGCGTTGGACAAAAGATTAAGCATGATATTCTTCAGCATCCTTTTATCAGTAATGAAGTCGTCAGGTCCGGAATAGTCAAATCTTATTTCCTGCCCCTGCTTCATGATCGCCTTTGTCTCATCAATGATGTCGGCAAAAAAATCCCTGACATTAAATGAAGACACAGTAATACTGACCTTTCCTTCCTCCAGTTTGCCGAGTGAAAGAAAATCTTCGAGCAGTTCATTCAGGTAATTGACAGAGTCTTTGATCTTGCGGATATGCCTTTCTCTTTTTTCGTTCTCTTCCGTACTGGTATATTTTGAGACAAGTGATGCCGACGATAATATCGTGCTTAATGGGGTGCGGAATTCATGCGATGCCATGGATACGAACCGGCTTTTGATCTCATTCAGTTCTCTTTCTTTATCCAGCGCTTCGCTCAATTCGGTCTGCGATTCTTCCAGTTTCATCAGTGCTTCCCGGAGGATGACCGTTCTTTCTTCTACTTTGGCCTCCAGTTCTGTATTCAGCTTCCTGATATCATTGGTCACCTTTTCCAGTTCTTTTTTCTGTTTCAGCATATTGTTCTCAATATGCTTTCTCTGTGTGATATCTACAATAAAAGCAATGACAAAAGTTTTATGACTCTGCTGATAATAACTAAGGCTTACTTCTACCGGGAAATTATCACCGTTTTTCCGGGTGCCATACAGATCGCGGCCGGCCCCCATGGTCCTATGCTGGGGATGTTTTTGAAATCCTTCACGCAAGCCTGAATGGTGTCCCCGGTACTGCTGGGGTATTAGGATTTCTATAGGTTGTCCTATCAGTTCATCATGGTTGTAGTCAAATATCCGCTCTGCGGCCGGATTGGCCAATACGATAATACCTTCCCGGTTGGTAAGAATGATACCTTCTGTCGCATTTTCGTACAACGATGTCATATGTGTTTTATCTGAACGGATACTGGTATAAAGCGTCTTTACGTACAACACGGCGATAGCACAGAACATGATCAGCATGATCTGGAAGATCGTTTCTGTGATAGCTGTGGCCGTATGGATCCTTTTTTCGTTGGTAAAGTATAGTACCAGTACCATGATCGTACTGACGAAGGCAGCCAGCAAGGTAGAGTACCTGCCTTCAATAAAAGTGGTAAAGAATATCCCAAGTAAAAAACCACCTGATATGAAGGTGAAGCCAGGGTATAGATAGCTCAATGCAATGGTCAATACGAAAATGATAAAGACGTAGGCTATTGCATTCTTACTGGTAAATCTCTGCATGCTGTATCGAATTGATCCTTGTTGATAGGTAATACAGCTTCAAATATCGGTAAGAAAAGCGTTTAATCTGCCCGGAGCAGTTCTTTTTCCATGGCCAGGGCTTTGGGGAACAGTATATTATTCTCCAGATGAGTGTGCTGAACAAGCTCATTGTCCAGTTCCTGCAGTTTCCGAAAACAAACTTTATGGGTCACACAGGTTTGGGGAGGAGCCGTATAATTATCCGTTAGTTCCCTTGACATGTGCAGGTAATCCCTTACCTGTTCATGTTCTTTATGCATCATATCTTCAACCGGTTTGCGCAAAGTACGAACCAGCAGCGCTGCATAAGGTTCACGGCTGTTATATGCGTGGTTGATCTGCTTGATATAAGGAAAAATCACCTGCTCTTCATGTTCCAGGTGTGGCAATAATACTTTCTTCAGGTTCCTGAAACCTGCCCCGAGTTTTGGAAGCCAGGGATATTTTTTCTGATGACCTTCGATGAAACGCTCCAGTATATCCGTGATTTCAGGCAGGTTCTTTTGCAGGTAAGAATGATGAATATTTTTGATATAATCTATCAGGAAGTCAATATCCCAGCTATTGAAATCAGTGGCATTGGATACCTGGATATTCCTGACGGAATCGTGCAGCTCTTTTTTAAGAACCTCTTTATCGATTCCGTTCATTTCGCATGCCTTTTGTAAAGGCACTCTTCCTGTACAGCAAAACTCAATACCATACTTCCTGAAAACGGCCGAAGTACGGTAATCCTGCGTAACAATGTCAGTCACCAGGGTGTCATCCTTTATATCAATTTCACGAAGGAACATAGTGGCGGGCAAAATAAAAGGGATAACAACATCCCTTTATGACGAAAGTCAGTCATCGCCATGATTTAAGTTAGCTGGAGCCGGTTTTAACTTCTCATGTAAAAAATGAAGGCCCTTCTACTTTTTCAAAACGCCCTGTTTTTTCTTCCAGTTTTATGCGATATACTATTCCTTTTATATTATTCAGGTCTTCAGGGGAGAATGGCCAGTCGGGAGAGAACCTCGCCGTTCTGCTGGCTATATAGGGAAGGTGCCTGCCCATCAATTTTTCCAATGCCAGCCGTCGTTCCGCAGGTTCGGTAAGCTCCTGGTACTCCCCCCATGCTACTACGCTTTTCCAGTTGGCCATATCTTTCATGTCTTCCACCTGGAAACATACTCTCGGGTTCTGGCGCATTATCCGGATCTTCTTGCCCTCTTCAGTATGTCCATAGATGCAGTCATCATGATAGGCATAGCTGACAGGCACCACATAGGTCACATCATCTGCATGACAACCAAGATGACCGATGTAGTGGTTGGCCAGTACTTCTTCAATTTCATATGCACCAAGAACACCCAGCATAATGTCATTTCCCTTTTTGTAATTTACCTATTCAATACATAGGTTTGGGATGAGAACACTCACGTTTCAGAATGATAATGGTCACCGTGGTTGGGCATTCAGCTTTTCAGAAGAGAAAATGATAACTACAGGAATTAGATTCGCACATATACAGGTAATCATATGATCATACGTTTAGCAACACCTTCTGATGCAAAAGATATCCTGGCTATTTATGCGCCGTATATCACTGGTACTTCTTTCACCTTTGAAGCTGAAGTGCCAACGGAACAGGTATTTGCAGAAAGGATAAGGTCCTACCTGGTCAACTGGCCCTGGCTGGTTTGTGAAGTGGATGGTAAAATAGCGGGCTATGCATACGGATCAAGGTACCGGGAAAGGATCGGCTATCAATGGTGCGTGGAATGTTCAGTGTACGTGCATGATGACTATATGCAAAAGGGAGTAGGGAAAGCGTTATATACTCCATTGTTTGGCATGCTCAGGCAGCAGGGTTACCGTAACGTATATGCTGTGATCAACCTGCCGAATGAAAGGAGTGTCCGTTTTCATGAAAGCTGTGGATTCAAATGGTTTGCTACTTATGAGAATGTGGGATATAAATTAGGCAAATGGAAAAACGTGGGCTGGTGGCAGTTGGTCATTAATGACTACAGTGATGATCCTCCGGCGCCTGCCAGGTTCTCCGATCTGGATAAGAATATAGTGACCAATATTCTTCAGGCAGGATAAAAAAAACGCCATCTTATTAGGATGGCGTTTTTTAAATGAGAGGTCTTTATTTATAGCACTAAAAATTGAATCCTACTCTTAAGAAGAGTCTTCTTCCGTTAGCTCCCATCTGCACTGCATCCCAGGGGCCACCAGTCTCCGTATTGTAAGCCCATCC
Source organism: Chitinophagaceae bacterium (assembly GCA_016787135.1). Lineage (GTDB taxonomy): Bacteria > Bacteroidota > Bacteroidia > Chitinophagales > Chitinophagaceae > VBAT01. Next base: position 26,014 of record JAEUVK010000151.1, read on the forward strand.
TTTAGCGCCAGGTGCTACGCCAAAATCAGGATGCACATTCAGAAGATTATCTGAACCGGCAAACAGGGTGAAGTTCTTATTTAGTTTATAACTTAAATAAAGATCGGTCACCAATTTTCCGCTATAGTTATATTCATCTTTTACATAGCCGGAGCCATCATCTTTTGGCACCTGCGGGCTGATGCCAAGACCATCTTCTCCATACCCCAGCAATGTTATTTCGCCAAAGTAAGTCAGCCTTGTTCCGGCAGTGAATTTACCCACTCCATATTCCAGATTAAGGGCAAATTTGGTTTTAGGGGCAGAAGCCAGGATGAATTTCTGTTCCCTGTCGCTCAGGAATGTCTGGCGCAAAAAATCGGAGCCTGATAGTTTTTCCGGAATATTGATCTTGTCAATTTCCATTTTCTGAAAATTGCCGGTGAATAAGGCCTTGTAACGATTCTTACCAACTTTTTTACTGTAATCAATTACCACGTCGATACCACGGTTGGTAGTAGAAACAGCATTGGTAAAGAATTGTGCAAGACTAACATTCAATGCCGCCATCTGTGCCCTCAGATCAGCGTCCAGGTCAGGGTCACTGCCATCAAACTGACCGGTGATCACGACCCTGTCCTTTATTTGTACCCAGTATCCATCAATCGTAATATTCAATCCTTGTGCGGCCTGCCATGCAAAACCAAGGCTTCCATTCACACTTTGCTCTTCCTTTAATTCAGGTATGCCTGCCGCTTTGGTGATAGGGCTATAGTTGGGCGCTATTTTTACTTCGGCAATATTACCTGCCTGTACGGTCGTGAAGGTGGAGCTGAAATTGATCTGTTGTAAAGACGGCGCCCGGAAACCGGTGCTGACCGATCCGCGGATATTAAAAGTGGGAGTGGCTTTGAACCTTGTAGCTAGCTTATAATTGCTGGTAAATCCAAAGTCAGAATAATTCTCAATACGAACAGCTCCATTGACCAGCCATTCTTTTGTCACATCATATTCAGCGTCGGCATATAAACCGATCACCGAACGCTTGGCATTCACTTCGTCATTAGGCTGATAGCCAGGAAAACCCTGTGAGCCGGTAGCCTTGTTTCCGGAAAGGTCATAGTTTGTGTAGGATGCTTCTTCACCGGCATAAATCTTATAACGTTCTGACCGGTTCTCCGCACCTACTGCAAAGTTGAACGATTCAGTGATCTGCTTACTGAAATTCACATTCACCGTGTTTTGTAAAAAATTGAATCCTCCATCATCAAAATGGGTTTGTGCAGAGCCTAACGAAGCGTTGAAAGTTTTATCACCGTAAAAATGGAAGTCATTCCGGCCTATCGTGTTACTTACGTCCCAGTTCCATCCAGTCTCTGTTTTCCCTTTTATACCGGCTATATAAGAAAGGTCGTTGATCTTTGTCTGGATATGCGGGGAGTAATAGGTTTCACCGTCGTTGCTCACTTTCATAATAGAAGGGACAAAGATCAGGTTACCGCCGCCATCAGTGGGGAACCTGTCTGGCTTGGCTGAGAAATTACGGGTGAAGGCAAACGCATCTGATGATTTATGATTATAGCCACCGAAAGAATAAAAAGTAACGCCACTTTTCATCGGAACTTCCATATTCATCATACCACCGATCATATCAAGCGAAGCATCACCATTCCCCCGACGATAAATATCAATGTACATACCATCCGGGTTATTGACATAGTCAGACGTATCGAGTGACTGGCGGAAGGTTTTACCGGTGCTCAATGCGTCCAGTGACAAATTGATAAAACCACCATTCTTACCAATGGGCAGGCCATAATTCAGATTGGCAGAAAAGGAATTGCCATCGATCTTTCCTTTATGCTCATACTGTGTCAGCAGGTCATCGGCATAAGCCGTGTTGAATTTGGGGTCATGATAGCCGGCATAACCAATACTGCCGGTAAGCTGGTTCACTGATTTTTTTAATACTAAATTGATCACACCTGCAATAGCATCTGATCCGTATTGTGCAGATGCGCCGTCTCTCAGTATTTCTACCCGGTCAATGGAACTTGCCGGAATGGCATTAAGGTCAGTTCCGGAATTACCTCTTCCTCTGGTGCCAAATACTGCTACAAAAGCTGTCTGGTGGCGGCGTTTCCCATTTACCAGTACCAATGTTTGGTCAGGGCCCAGTCCGCGTAAGGTAGCCAGATCAATATGATCAGCGCCATCGCTTCCGCTTTGTTTATTATAATTGAATGAAGGTGCAGAGAAATTCAGGATGGAAGTGAGGTCCATTCTTGCCGTCGGCAGGACTACCTGTCCTACATTCACTACATCCACCGGTACCGGTGTTTCTGTTTTTACACGACCAGTACTGCGGGTACCTACAAGTATCACCTGCCCAAGGTCAATATTGCCGGGAACCAGTGAAACATTGATCTCGGTTTTCCCTTTGGTCTTTATGGTTTGTGGTACAAAACCGATCATAGAGACCACGATCTCATCATCGGCTATCACTTGCAGGCTGAAACTGCCGTCAGCGGTGGTATATACACCTTTGCCGGTCTTATTCGATTGTACCGATACATCCGCAATGGGTTTACCGGTATTGTCGGTCACCTTACCTGTCAGCACCTGTTGTGCCAGTGATACATTAATAATAAATACAAGGGAAAAAAAAGTGCAGAGTCTTTTTCTCATATATGCAGTTTGGGTTATCAGATGGTTTAAAAGTAAGTAATTCCGTCCAATCAGGACAGGCGGAAGCAGCTCGCCGGAAAGAATTTATCTTTCCATATATTTTTTGAAACGTTCTGACTGCTCAATGTACCTGATGATCCCGGCCTGGAATTCCTCGTTTTGTTTGGCTGGCCCGTTCTGCAAAGTGAAGTAGATAGTGTAGAATTTATTATTCCTGAAATTAAAACCGGGATCAGTTATATCCTTTTCCGTAATAACGATAGCCAGTAATTTCGATTTAGTCTTTGTTTCATTGTCACCCGTGGTTCCGGTTTTGGCGTAATAATGATATTTTGATTCCTTCGGTAACAGGGAACCAAGCCTTGCCGCCGTGCCTGTACGCAGTACTTCTTTCAATCCGTTAAAAACACCTTCACGCATCAGCGACAGGTAATTGTTATAA